>JBJXGP010000440.1:0-9915 GCA_046160425.1 Planctomycetaceae bacterium | reverse complement strand
CCCATCGCTCCTGTCGGATTCGGTCCAAAGAAACGCGGGTCGCCGTGAGGATCGGCGGCGGGTTGATATCGAACGTCGACCGACAATCGCACGCGTCCCTCAGGCGAATGATTATCGAGCGATCCATGCATGGTGAACATGCTGAAAATGATCACGTCGCCGGCCTGAAAGTCGGTCGTCAAAATGCGTGTTTTCCGCTCGTGCAGCAGTTTCACGTTCTCGCTTGTCGAGCCCATGTACGCGGCTTGCTGAATGACAGCAAAGTCGGTATTCGGGTCGCGCATCGCCTGCTTCATCGGCTCGACGAGATCGTCGAATCGATGCGACCCCTCGACGATCATGAGCGGCCCGTCGGATACCGGCGCGTCCCCGAACGGAATCCAGACGGTCACGATGCGATCTGATCCGCCGGCAAAGAATGGAAAGTCGTAATGCAGATTGGTCGATTGTCCGAAAGCGGCCGGACGAAGAAACATGTAATCGTGAGGCCGGGCCGGTTCGCCAAAAAACTGTCCGACGACATGACGGAGTTCCTCACCGTGCGTAACATTTCGCAGTGCCGGTCCTTCGCTGACCGATTTCCAGAAACGGCAGAGATCAGGCTCGCGTTCCTGCCGCTGACTCGTTCCCGTGGCTATACCATCGATGGCCGGTTCGCGAATTTCGCCCACGGTGGCCAGTCGGTTGAAGATTTCCGCTCGCGCGCGAAGAACCGCATCGCGATTCAATACGCCGCGGAAATAGAGATATCCATCCGCTGCCATATTTTCTTTCAGCCGGGACGGATTCTGTAACTCGACCGACGAATCGCGATACGGGGCGACTTTTTCCGGTGGAACGGGGACGCCTTGTGAGATGCAATCTGTGAACATATTGTTCCCAATGGAAAAGGAATTCATGGTCGTCCGCAAGTCAAACTTCACCCGTCCCGAATTCGGCGAGGAATCAAAAAAACGATAAATCGTATTTTATCTGTTTATCCTGCCGACTAAAATGATCGCGAGGGACTGTCGGAGTTTTTTCGGGATCAACGAAAGATCCCGGTTGTCCTTCCGTCATTGACATGATAAACTCAGTGATATCGATGTTTGTACACACTTTCCGAGCAGGCGTCGACAATGATGCAGCATAATCATTCACCGTTCCTCAACACCAGCCGTCGCGATCTCTTAAAGGTCGGCGGGCTGAGCCTGTTGGGACTCAACCAGTGGCAGTTGGCTCAATTGCGAGCGGCCACGTCGCCGGACTCCTCGGCACAAAAGCATAAGCGCAATACGTGCGTTTTTCTTTTCCTCTTCGGCGGTCCCAGCCAGATCGATCTCTGGGATATGAAGCCGAAGGCTCCCTCACAAATTCGTGGGGAATTTACCCCTGTCAACACGTCGGTACCAGGCATCGATATCTGCGAACATTTGCCGATGCTCGGGAAATCGATGGACAAAATCTGCCTGTTGCGTTCGACCACTCATCGCATGAACGTACACGGTCCGGCATGCAGCGAAGTCTTCACGGGACGCGAATATTTCGGCCCGCCGACAACCGATGAAGCGCTGCCAGAAGATTGGCCCTCCCTCAGTTCACTGGTGATGCGATATGGCGAACCCTTCGGCGGTTTGCCACCGTCGGTCGTGCTTCCCTGGTATCTGCAATTCCCCGGTCAATCACGCAAGATCGCCGGACAATCGGGGGGACGCATGGGCGAACGCTTCAATGCCTTCCTGCTCGATGGCGATATCGAAAAAGAAAATTTCCGTGTCGAAGGGGTCAAACTTCCCAGCGACATCCCGATGGATCGCTTCCAACGGCGTAAACATCTACTCGGCCTGATGGACTCTCGGACTCCCGTCGGTGAGACGCCGATTGCCTTTGATACGAATAGCCGCAGCGTGTTCGAACTCCTCGAAAATCGCGTCAGCGATGTCTTTGAGATCGAACGCGAATCGGCGACGGTCCGCGAGCGCTACGGTGCGACTGCCGTCGGACAAAGTCTGTTGATGGCCCGCCGGCTCGTCGAAGCGGGGGTCTCACTCATCACCGTCAACTGGCAAGATGAAACGAAAACCGACGGCGTAAATACCTGCTGGGATACGCACCAGAATAACTTCTCGAAGCTGACGAATCTTCTCTGTCCGATCTTCGACCGCGCTTATACCGCGTTCATCGAGGATTTACAGGAACGCGGACTATTAGAGACCACGCTGGTCGTGGCGCTTGGCGAGTTCGGCCGAACTCCAAAGATGGGGCAGTTCACTCAAAGCAGCAACACGCAAAAGTCGGGACGCGATCACTGGCCACATGCTTTCACGACGCTGCTCGCGGGGGGCGGAGTCCGCGGCGGACAAGTCTACGGCTCGACGACCCCCGACGGAGGATACGTGCAGGACAGCCCGGTTTCGCCCGCCGACCTGACCGCAACGATCATGCATCATCTCGGGATCGACCACGCCCACGAGTACGATGACGAATTCCAGCGCGTACCCCGAAAATTGAGCGTCGGTTACGAGGTCAAGAATCTCAGTTAAACGGTGGACAGTCTCGATTCCAGTCGGCGTTTTCGCCAGTCGAGTCCACCAGTTCCGCGAAGCTTTTCCGCGCGTGTACCTTGATCGTCGATTCAGCGGCTGTGGTATGATATCATCGAGAGACCTCGTATCGACTTGATGAGTCTTCTCCCGGAATCCCTCGATCATGAGCAATAACGAAGCGCCATCCGCAGCCGTTCGCGTAGCCTTCATCGGTGATAGTGCCGTGGCGGAAATTTATGCCCGCCATTTATCCCGCTTGAAGAACTCAATCTTCACGGCATTCGCCTCTCCCGATGTTGAACAGGGCCGTCATGCTGCTGAAAGCCTCCACGCATCACGATTTTGCCAGGGTTCGGGGATCGACCTGTTGAACGATCATGCCGACGAGTTCGATGCAGTGGCCATCCACGCGCCGATTCATCAGCGAAAGGGATTGGCCGAACTGGCCATCAGGCGGGGAAAGCATCTTTACATCTCAGCGCCAATCTCCTTTGACGAGCACGAGACAAATGAGATCATCGAACTCGCGAAGGGGGCCAATGTTTCGCTGACGATCGGTCACGTCGAACGTTTTCTTCCCGCGATTCAAACCGTAAAGCAGGTGCTCGATGCCGGCAAGCTCGGCACACCGGGGTTATTGAGAATCCATCGCTGGAATACCGCCGGCGTTACGAATGAAACGACGGCTTCTGACGAGATGATCGCGACCGAGACAAATGCCATACGTCGGGCTCTCCCCGACCTCGATCTGGCACGCTGGTTTTTCGGCACATTGCCGACGGAAATGTACGTGCTGGGTGCTGCAACACCGTTATCGCCCGAAGATTCTTTCGATTACATCCAGTTGCATCTCGGTTTTCCCAACGGAGGGATGGCCCTCATTGACAACACGCGATCATTGCGGGGAGCAAACAACTACTACTCGCTCTCGGTCATCGGCGCGAGCGGCGCCGCGTATGCCGACGATCATCACAACCAGCAGTTGCTGTTTCATGGAGACTCGCCGCCCACGGCGTTATTGACGGGGCAGGGGGACTTGCATCACATCAAGGCGTTCGCTGAATTTCTTAGCCGAATTCCGGGAACCTCACCCAAGCCCGCTGCGCCGATGGATGAGCAAGCGGAACTCGATGTCATCAAAATCGTCTCGGCTGCGGAATTATCGTTCTCCAAAAAACGGTCGGTTCAACTCGTGGGAGATCAATATGAACTCCGGTAAAAGTGACTCCGTTTTTCGCTGCATCGTGTTGAGCGTCGTCAAGCACGCCTATGTCCCCAACGGAGTCGCAAACCATCCCCGGTTTCAACTCGTGGCGGTCGCCGACGATCCCGATCAACCCGATTGGGTTCACGAACGGAATCAAAAGTACGCCGACGATCGCGGCATCCCTTACGTCCGCAACGTGGAAAAGGCGATTCGCGATTTCGATGTGCAGGTCGCCGTCGTCAGTCCGGAGGCGGAACGACATGCCAATCTATCCGTGCGTGCCGCACAAGCGGGCCTGCACGTCGTGCAGGATAAACCGATGTCGAATCGCCTGGCGGAATGCGATCGCATCGTGCAGGCGGTCGAGCATAACCGCGTCAAATTTCTGTTGTGGAACCGCAACGGCATTCCCGCGATCCAGCAGGCACACGAACTGCTGCAAAACAAGGCGATTGGTCAACCGCGGGCCATCCATGTCGATTTTTATTTCTCGAAAGACGCCGGGCCTCCCAAAGGTTCGCGGCAACCTGGTGAATCCCCGCTCAACTGGCTTGAAATGCAGATCGCCGCGCATGTCGACGGCTCTGACGGCGGGGTCGGAAAAGATCCGATGGGAGAATTGCAGATCGAAGGCATTTATCCGCTGGCCTACATCCACCTGTTGGCCGGGCTGAATGTCAATCGCGTCTTCGCCCGCACCACCGCCCATTTTCATCAGTTGTATGTCGATAACGACATCGACGACCTGGCGACTGTGACCCTTGAAATGCAGAACGGCATGCTCGGCACGCTGTCGATCGGCCGCATCGGTGCGGCGAGCCATCCCGATATCGGTGAGATCAAACTTCACATTCTCGGCACAGAAGGGGCACTCGTCATCAGCGAAGCCCGGCCCGAGGTCGGCGTCCACTATCGCGGACAACCCGAAAAGGAATTCCGCAATCGACGACTCGCCATCGATAACGATTATTTTCTCATGGACAACTTCGCCCAAGCCATCGATGACGACGGCGAGACGGTTCTCGATGCGCGAGCCGCACGAAATATATCTGCCATCGTCGCGGCGGCTCTCGAATCGGGACGCACGGGAAAGCCCGTCGACGTGCATTAAACAATCACTTCATTACATCTTTCACGAGTACCACCATGAACGGAAAAGAAATTCGCACCGCTCTGCACAAGGGGCAGAAAGTTTACTCGACGGCGGGGGTCGCTCCGTCGTCCTACTGGCCGAGGATCCTCAAGCGGGTCGGTATCGATTTTGTGTTCATCGATACCGAGCACGTCCCCATCGGGCGAGAAACGCTGTCGTGGATGTGCCATGCCTATGCGGGGTTGGGGATTCCTCCCGTCGTGAGAATTCCGAGTCCCGACCCATTCGAGGCGTCGAAAGTTCTCGACGGCGGAGCAGGGGGGATCATCGCTCCCTACATCGAAACCGCCGAACAAGTTCGTCAACTGATCGGCGTGGCGCGATACCGGCCCCTCAAGGGATATCGACTCCAGGAAGCCTTGCGCGATCCGGAGACGCTTGAACCCGAGCTGCGCGAATACCTCGCCAAGCGAAATGAGCAGACGATTCTGATCATCAATATCGAAAGCGTTCCCGCCATCGAAAACCTCGATGAAATGCTCTCCGTCCCCGGAGTCGACTCGGTGCTGATCGGTCCCCATGATTTGTCATGCAATCTCGGCATTCCCGAGCAGTATCGGCATCCGGTGTTCGACGAAGCGGTCCGCACGATCTTCCGCAAAGCCCGCGAGCATCACGTCGGCGCGGGGATTCACTTCTGGAAAGGAATCGATCAGGAAATCGCCTGGGCGAAGGCGGGAGGAAACCTGATCATGCACAGCGCCGACCTGCATCTCTTCGAGCAACAACTCACGCGGGAACTCGCTGAAATCCGCGGAGCACTGGGAGACGAACGGATTTCGTCCGGAACCGATAAATCCGCCGAAGTTTGAACGTTAGTATTACTGAGAAGGGTCAGCCACAAAAGACGCAAAATAATTCAGGATGGCTAGAATTTCTTTTTGCGATTATTGCGTTTTTTGCGGCTATTCTCTTTTGTTTTACTCTCCCCTCACCCATCGAGTTCTCGCAGCGAAACCCAGCGACCTTCTCGCGCCGACAGCGCCGCGGCGTCGGTAAACAACTGCACGCGGTAGCCGTCGTCGAGGCCCGGATGTTCCGTCGGTCGTCCCGCGATTCGCTCTTCGAGAGCGGGGAAGACGTATTTCGAAAAACGATTGCCGATGCCAGGGTCGGCGACCGTCTCCAAAAGTATCGGCTCTTCGCCCTGTCGGGCCAATGTGATCGTCGATTTGGTTCGGTCGACGGCGAGCGAGGCCGATGTCCCGTGCAATTCGATTTCGGGGGCAAGACCTTTACGGAAAAAAGGGGCATGTGACAACACCAGCGAACCCACGGCACCGCTCTGAAATTGAATCGCCACGTCGGCGAAATCGTAGGCGGTCCCTTTTTTCATCGGTGATGCTGCGGAAGGTGCGGCGGACTTTCCGGCATTGAGCGCCTCTTCGAGATTGATCGTCCCCAGATCGGGCTTCGCGGGAGTGATCACATCCGCATGGCAGAGTACCCGATCGGCTTCGTCGTCGATCAACCACCGCATCGTGTCGTAGGCGTGTGACCCGACGTCGGCGAGACTCCCCGCCGACGATAGCGCCGCATCATCTCGCCAGGTGAAGGGCATGCCGAACGGCCGGGGATTATGCCAGCGGTAAATCACCCCCTTAATCTCGCCCAGTGTTCCGGCTTGCACCAGTTCGCGCGCACGCCGACAGACGGGGACATAGCGAGTCCAGAAGGGGACGTAATGTCCCACTCCTGCGTCATTGATCGCCTGCCACATTTCTCGCGCTTCGGCGATATTGGCGGCGATCGGCTTTTCACAGAAGAGATGTTTTCGCAGCCGCGCACAGGCGAGAACCGGTTCGTAGTGCAGCGCATCGGGGGTCGTCACGAGGATCAGATTGACATCGGGATGGTCGACGACCTCTCGCCAGTCGTCGGTCGCCAAGACCGCTTGATCCTGCTCCGCCGCCTGCATCAGCAAGTCGCGACGCCGGGCGCACAGGGCCACGATGCGCGCTTGCGCGGGGGATTCGCGAATTTCTTTGCGGTACGGCGTGCCGATATAACCGGTCGCCCCCACGACTCCCACGCCGAATTTCATGATGGCTACTCCGAGCAAGTTGGCGGCCTGATCACTGCTTTTCCTATGAGTTCTTCGCTTCGCTGAACAGAAAAGCCCGGCAATCGTGTCGATCGCCGGGCGGAAATACTAAAATCGAATGACCCGCCAGGCGAACCCTCGCGGATCATCGGTGCAAAGATATCAATCTTTCAAATCCAGCGTGAGATCCTTCGATGAATCGCCGGCGGCGATTTCGACTTCCAGATCGGTCGTCTTCAAATCGGTGTACTTCTTGGGGACGGCGAGATTGTTGTCCCCCCCCTCGGTTGCCAGATCCTTGGGAGAAATTTCAGCGAGCGGCTTTTTATACGCCTGAATAAAGACCTTGTATTTACCGACCATCAAACCTTTGCCGTCGGGTGTCTTGAACGAGCCGTCTTCTCCGGTGCTCGCTTGCGCGGCACGCGATTTGGCAGGATCGAGCGGAGAGAACGTAATCGAGGCGTTCTTAACCCCCGCGCCGTTGTACGTCACTTTTCCAGAAACGGGAACCGTCGTCGGGGCATCACTGGATCCTCCGCAGCCTGCGACCGTTGCCGCGAGCGCCAAGATGAAGCCTGGCATCCGAAATTGAGCAAATGTGATTTTCATGGTCGTACATCCTGTTTCAAGCAATAGAGAATTGATCCTCAAGTCACGCCGGGTTCCGTAACGTGATAATTTAGTCTTTTCAAACTCATTTTACAATTACCATATCATGCGAAAAAAAGGCAACCCGACCGCAAATTGGATCGGGTTGCCGGACCAAACGAATTTTGATCTCTATACCAGGCAAGAACAATACAGCTTCGTAAGGATCGCGATCGCTCATGAAGCTGTATCAAAGAGAAGTCAGTCAACTGATCGAGTCGTTTGCTCGTATTAACTGATGTTAGAACTCGCCAACGATCTCGTTCTTGTCTTTCGTACCCACTTGGCAAAACAAGGTAATGCTGACGTTTTCGCTGATGAAGCGTACCGCGCCGTCAGTCATCAGAAAGTGAGCGCCACCCTCGTGTTGACTGCCGAAACCTTGACCGTAATAACCGGCAGCCGGAACGGTGTTGTTAATACCGCGCACCGTCGAAGTCACGGCAAATGGATCCATCCATTGCCACAGTCCCCACATCGAATCGCTGCCGTTGGGAATATCTTCTTCTCCAGCCATCAATGTATTTGAAGTTCCATCAATGACGTCGCGGATACTGATTTTTGTCGCACGCATGGCGAACATGCCAGGGATGCCGGTGCCACCGGCACCGTTAAAGTCGGAGGTGGTGCCATACGTAACACAACCAGACGTACTGCCGCAAATGCTGGATTAAGAATATTGCAGAGAAGGCCCTGCGCTGGCGAAATAAGAAGACGGCGTCCCGACAATTTTAGGTGAATCGCCACCCCAACCGACGGTCGATGTATCGGTGCGGCTGGTACCGGGATCGGTCGGACAAAGCAGGAAGGGTAGCACCGCCAGGCGGGCATTCAGTCCTTGAACAAGCAGTACGATATGCTGCGCCGACGCCACCCTGAGGCTGTGAAACATTCGCCGTCCCCATGTCGGAGGCCATCTGGTTGTACAAGTTCGCCTGATCGACATACGGAAGAATCAAACCGCGCCAATTGTAAATTCCATGTCCCGTGCTGGCGCCGGCACCCCAGTTGTAGTGGTGATCGCCGCTCCCGCCGTACGGGAACACGCGATGCGCATCGTGATAATTGTGCATGCCCAAACCAATTTGCTTCAAGTTGTTGCGGCACTGTGTCCGCCGAGCCGCTTCGCGCGCCTGCTGCACGGCGGGAAGAAGCAGCGCAATCAAGACGGCGATGATCGCAATCACCACCAACAGTTCGATCAATGTGAATCCTCTGCGTTTTGAACTCATGAAAGTCTCCCTTCAAATCGAGAAAAATGAAAATAACCCCGATACTATCCACACGGCTTACAAGTAGAAATGACTACCAACCAGATGCAAACGAAATACGCACCCCGCCCGCCGTGCTAAGCTGATTATGACCACATTTTCGGATTCGTTCAATGGTTTTCGTGCAACTCACCAAAAAAAGAGCAGAATTTGTACATGAATTGCGAATGAAGTCAGGAAGGCTTCGAAGCGGTCTCACAAATGGGATCTCGCTTCTCTAGCCCGACGGCGTCCTCGTACATGAACTCGACACGACCATTGGTGAGGTCATAGACTGCACCAATGACGGCGACCTGCCCAGTTTCGATCAGACGTTGCATCGTGGAACTCTTGTCGACGATCTTCCGCACGGTGAGGGCGACATTTCGCCGCGATACGTCTTCGATGAACTCTCGCTTTTGACGTTCAGAGGCATGGACCAATTCCGCACAGTCAGCAGCGACGATCGCCGGTTCAATTTCGCGGATGATCGCGCCGAAATGCTGACAGCCGGTCGCTTCGACGGGATCCCGTTGCGAACAGACCAGGTCGACCGCCTCGCGGACGATCATACTGCTGGTGTTGCCCATCACCACGACCAGCCGTGCTCCGGCGACCTGACAACCATATTCGATGCTCCCGATCACCTTGGGGCCGGCGATGTTACCCGCGATGCGAATACAAAAAGCGTCCCCCAAGCCCAGATCGAAAATCAACTCGGTCGGCGTGGCGGAATGAATCCCGCTCAGGATCACCGCCATCGGGTGCTGATTGTCGCTGTGCGGGCCGAGTTGCCCCGAGAGATCACGATCGAGTCGGTGGCCGGTACGAAACCGCTCGTTCCCATCCTGCAGGATATGCAAGACTTTTTCCGGGGTGAGTTGTTCCTGCAATTCCCGCGTGGAATGATCGACGAACTGGATATCATCTTTCAAGTCGTGCTTATCCCGAAAACCGCGCAGGCTGACTTGTACACCGCACGCCGGCCCGATGACCTCTTTGAATTCCCGGATCAGGCTCAAGACGTCGGGATCGATGTAATCGGTGCGACGAGCGTCGAGCAAGACGTGCGTCCCGCGTTTGGC
>JBJXGP010000439.1:0-9625 GCA_046160425.1 Planctomycetaceae bacterium | reverse complement strand
GCAAGGGGATCAATTCGTCACGTTGGGTACGGTCCCCGAGTTTCTCCGCAAAGGCCGGTTCGTGTTCGACGTCAACAACGCGGTGTGGTATCGCGTTCTCGATGTGAATGATGCCCGGACCCAGATCAAGCTCGATCGTCCCGCCGTCGAAAACAGCCCCTCTGGTGGCGGTCAGGCTGTCTTCATGCGGGGCGTGGTCGATGTTTATGGATTGCCTACGTTCGAGCGCCAAGGAACACCATAATGACGACTCAATCACAAAAACATATTCGTTTGGGTGGCACTGGCGGCTTGTCCGCCAGTGTAAATGCCCGCAGACGCAAGACAACTTCCCAGGCCGCGGCCTACCCCTTTGCCGGTTTCACGCTCGTCGAGTTGCTGGTGGCGGTGGGGCTCGTCGTGCTCATCATGCTGATGTTCGCCGAAGTCTTTCGTTCGGCGACGGGGATGATCACGACGCAGAAAGGAATCGCCGAAAACGACGGCCGCGAACGGACGATTCAAACGGCATTGTTGTACGATATCCGTAAACGGACAGTTAAGGAATTGATCCCGTTTCCGAATACAGACATATTGAATACGATGTTATTAGATAGCCTTCCGGCTCGAGGCGGATATTTCACAATTTCAGAGAATGATCCAGATAATAACACTGACGATGTACTTAGCTTTACAGCTTGCTCTAGCAATGCAGTTTCGGGATTGGACAATGATACGCCTTATTTTGGCCGGTCGACGTCGCTTCAGAACTGGCCCCTCGCCGCTATCAATTCTGGCGGTGCAGGTAGCGGGAGCTTCGAAATTGCTGGTATTCCACAAATTGGTACCACCACGCCGAGCAATAGCGATTTGGTAACTCAAGGCTATCTTTCTCCAGCGTCAGCGGGAGCAAAAATTCATATCCAAGACGGTACGCCGAGTACTGTAAATGGCGTTTATACCATTTCGAATTATTCGGTATCAGGAACGACTACGACAATTGATGTAGTTGAAACGGTGCCTGCGGGTTCCAGTGGTCAGCTCTATCTGACATTAGGAAATGGAAATGAGCCGGATTTAGATGATGAGCAACTGGCGGCTAACGGAACCGGGACATCCCGTTTCGCAGAAATAAGTTACTATTTGCGTAACGGAAATCTTTATCGTCGGCAGCATTTAATAAGAGAAGAACAGGAAACAAGTGATGTTTCATTGCCGCGACCCCAAAATGAAGCTGCGAATTCCTCTCTAATACCCAATGACTATTACCAATTTCCTGGTTCAACTAATTCAGGCATTTTATGGCGGGATTTTGATTTTTCGGCACGCAGGGTCACGGGTGAAGATGCGAATGAAAATGGCATCTTAGATACCGGTGGGGCAACATATGATGAAGACGATGGCCCCGCATCCACTCAGTTGCCACCGGATGATAACGGAGACGGTGATCTTGATGGTTATGGTGTTAGATTCCACACAGTTGCCAATTTAGGGAATGGTCAATCGTCCGGTCAATTCCCTTTGGGTCGGCCTGTCAACCGTTTCGGTTATGCCCCTTCTCATTTTCAGGGTTTGGCTCCAAGGGAATATTTGGACTTATCTACGCCTCCTGATCCAGATACCTTTATCGGACGTTTTACTCAGCAGGAGACTTCCCATCCCGATTTTGGTTACCCAGGTTATATCCTGTCAAACCAGAATCCTTTGAATATGTCTGGCCTAACACTCACTCCTGCAACAGGAGCCGTCACAGCCTACGAAGGAACAGATCGTCGCGGTGAAGATATTATTGCCACCAATGTTCATGAATTCGACGTCAAGGTTTTCGCCGCCAATTTCGGGGTTGACGGCGTCCCCGGCCAAGTGGGTGACGATGACGGAGATGGAATTGCCGACTGGCTTGATGCCGATGAGACTGTACCTGATTTAGAAGAGGTCGGTGCAGCTAATTCCGATGACATAATCGGTTTTCAGGATCTCGGACGAGTTGACAATGTTGCTGCTCCACTCGTCAGTGGTTTGTATACCAGAAATTCAAATCCTTATTATTCAACGTATGGAAATCGAATGAATCGTTTCGACACATGGCATGTTGAGGCCGGTGGATCTCCTCCATATCGCATGATTTCTAACGGCACCGACCAACGCGCCGGCATGGCGAACTGGCCTGACGATGATAATCAACTACGTACCGGATTTACCGATTGGGAACTGGGGCCCGATGGTTCGCCTGGAAATGCGGGAGACGACGACGGCGATACGATCGATGTCGATTACGGCGCCGACACCGTTCCTGGAAGCGTCGGCGACGACGATGGAAATGGGGTCGTCGATGATGACGTAGAGATTGGTTGGGTCGGTTCAGACGATATTGTTGACTTCGATGAGCTCGGTCTCGCCGGTTCCGATGACGTTCCCGATCGACACGAACTTGGATTTATCGGGACTGACGACGAAGTCCCGTTGCGGGCGATTCAGATCCGTATTCGATTCGTCGATGCCTCGAGCAATCAGATGCGGCAGATGACGCTGGTGTATGCACTCGATGAATTGGAGTAGTTTGTATCCTTCTCCCTTGGGGAGAAGGTGGCCGACAGGCCGGATGAGGGTGCCTTTGATGAGACAGGCGAGGAAAAGCACCCTCACCCCAACCCTCTCCCGCAAGCGGGCGAGGGAGTAGAGCGAGTCGACGACAGGTCGCCGGTTGCCTCGCCACCGGGGTCGCACAATAATTGATACGGTCGAGAAGCACTGGCTGAGCCAGTGGCACATACAGAACAGATCAAATCACGAATTCACAATGTCGGGCCCTGTTTTCTTTCACAGGGGAGACGATCATGCAACGCCAAAAACGGATGTCCCATAAATCTCAGCGACGAGTCTCCGGTGGGGCGTCACCGCACGGCTCACAGAGCCGTGGCACACTTCGCGTGTTGTCGCGAGTCTTCCCCGAAACGCGCGAGGGGTCGACGCTGATCATCATCGTCGCGCTCATCGGGGCGCTCGCGTTTCTGGGGTTCTTCTTTTACACGCTCTCGGCGCAGGAAGAAGAGATCGCCGAGTATTACTCCGACGGGGCGAAGATCCGCGATGCGGGACTCGATCCTGAAATTCTGATGGATCATGCCCTCCGCCAGGTCATCCTCGGTGCCGACCCGAACGAACTCAACAGCGCCCTCTGGGGAGGCCGGCAATCGCTGCTCGCGACGCTCTTCGGTGCCGACAACCAACCCTTCACCGGCCAGGGCCGCAATGTGATCTTCAACGGATCGACGCTTCCCGATCTCGATCAGACCTACGACGGGACCGCCGACGGTACGACCGGCTTGGTCAACGTCAACGATTCGCCTGGAGCACAGGGATCGGTGACGGGGCTGGGCTCGGTTCCCGCGCCCGACGTCGATTACACGTATCCCGATCTCAACAATCCTTTTTTGGCATACAGAGCCAATGCCCTCGATGCTTCGGGGAACGCGTTTCAGGTGATCATTCCCTCGTATCACCGGCCGCAGTATCTCCGCAATGTGATCACCAACTCCGCCGAGTGGTATGGCGATTCTGCCGGTACCACCACGACGCGCAACAAGGTTCTCAGGCCGCATAAGGAACATATGGCCGTGGCTAGTAATGGGACGGTCACTGCCTATCAGCGATTTGTGAGCGTCGCTAATCCCGATACATCGACGACCGTTGTGGCCGATCAGTTAGGGGCGTTCCCCTTTCCCGACGAAATGGCCGCCGCGGCCGACTGGGCCGAGGGAGTCTGGACCGGCGACGGGACGACCTACACGCTCGACGTCGATGCCGACGGCGACGGGATCAAGGAAGCGATCTGGATCGATCTCGACTACCCCGTGCAGACCCGCAGCGACGGCACCCAATTTGTCCCCATGTTCGCCATCACGATCTACGATGCCGACGGCCTGATCAACATGAACACTGCCGGCAATCTGGCGGGGGATGCCAATCTTTCGAATCCCGTATTCGGCAGCGCCCTGCCGGTATCGCGTTCGAATCAGGGGTTGTTTGCCTCCGAGGTCAATCCCGTTTGGGTGCTGAATGCCGATCCCAATACCGAAGCGGTCGGTACACCGTTCACGCAGTATGGAATTTTCTTCGGCCACACCCCTGCCGATCGATTGGAAGCGGCCAACATGGACCTGTGGTACATGCTGACCGGGAAGGCGAATTTCAATTCGGTGAAGACGCAGGGGGACGTTAACGATCTGGTGGTCGGCCGCTGGGGCGAACTTCCCCGGTTGTTGTCGGTCATCGAATCGACGAATCCATACGACTTCCCGTTCCCTGGACTGACCGGCTACGACGACAATGCGAATGCCGCCGAAGGAGGCATTCAGAATATTCTCGCGCTGTGGCCCAGTAACGTGGTGTTTCCCGCGTTCGATCACCCGCTCGATTTGCTGGGTTCGGGTCGCACGACTCAAACCGCGACATTCGGCAAGACGCTGCTATTGGGGACAGGCGGACGGATGCAGTGGCGCGGCTACATGAACTACGCGAGCAATCCGCAACTCGGCTGGCGGAACGTGCAGGGAGGGACGTTGATGCCCAGTTCCAGCGACGACTATCAGACCGACGAGCCGAGCGAAACGGTTGTCGATCCGTCGGCGGTGCATGCGACCGATGAAACTTTCTCCACCTCCGAAAACTACGCGCTGCATGGCTCGTCGAACGATACGTCGCTCACCGGTTTCAGCAGCCGCTTGCGCGAGCTGGCGACATTCAATCTTGATGCCAACACCCGCGCCGCGCAAATCCGCCAGCAACTGACGACCGATAGCTGGGACTTGAAGAGTTTCTCGAAACCGTGGTATGGGGTTTATGCGACCAATGATGCGAGGCGCATGTGGGAATTCAACGCCGACACCGATGGCGATGGGTATCTGGAATTTCCGACCGATTTCGGCGGGAGTGCCGGAACGACGAGCGATCCGTTTCGCACTGAAGTCCGTAACGCGCTGACGATCGAAGTCGGCGATCCGAATCCGCTGAACAGTCTTCGCAAGGTGCAACGCCGGTTGAGCCTGAATGGTCTCACCGAACTCGATTCCGCGGGCCGGTTGCGGATTCGTCCGTTGACGCCGCATCCGTCCGGGTTGGGTAACGGCGTGGTCGCCGGCATGGCGACGCCCCCCATTCGTCCCGAAGATATTCAAGGAGCCGGTTATTCTATTGCCAGGCAGGAATACCTCGCCCGCTACGATCGGCAGCGACTTGCCCGCGACATTTATGTGATGTTGTATGCCCTCGGCGGCGGACGCGATGACATCAATTACACTGCGTCGAACGACTTGCCCGCTTCGCGGCCGGTTTATTCCGACGAGCATCTGAAAGAGATGGCCCAATACGCCGTCAATATCGTCGATTCGCTCGATCCCGACGACATCGTCACGATCTTCGAGTACGACCGCGATCTGGCGAACGGCTGGAGCCTCGGCGATGACGCCTACATCGATGCCGAGGATGACCCGACGGCGATTTCGACGACTTACGATGAACGGGGTCTCGTCTACGGCGTCGAAGAGCAGAAGCTGACGTTCGGCGAAGTCATGGCCTTGTTGTGCAAGCGAGTGGAAGATTCGACGGGTACTTCGTATGTCAATCATTCCTCGACCGAATACGACGATCAGGAGCATCGCGATTTTCTGTACGTCGAACTGACGAACGTCAGTCCGCGAAACGTCGATCTCGGCAGCGGGACCGACAGTTGGCAGATCGTCGTCAAGCCGCTGACTTCGGCGACAATCATCGAAGAACGACGGCTGACGTTGACGAGCGGAACGATCGGCACGGGGACGACTCCCGGCTTTACGATCGGGACCGCCGGCGACGCCCGTAACAAGGACGTGTCGGGCGTACCTCTCCCGGCCTACATGAACGTCGATTACAACTGGACGATGGCGACGGTGACTCCGGCGTACACGCGCATTGCTCCCGATCCGACCGGGTCGGCTTTGAGCCTCGATCTCATTCAATCGTCGTCGGGTTACCGGGTCAATGCCGCCCCGGGATCGACGACCGCCTTCGGCGAAGGGACGCGGGTCGACGACGATCCGACCCTTCCCGATGTGACCTACCCGCGACCCGGTGCCGACCTCTTGCATCTGACCGACCCGGTTGCCACGCTGGATTCGTACATCGACAACGATCGACAGATCATTCTCGAACTCCGTCGCCGGGCGAATCCGTATCGCACGCAACCCGATGTCCCCTCGCCGACGCCGTCGGTCGCTCACGAAGCGCAGTCGCAGGACAACCCGTGGGTCGTGGTGGATCGCATTCAGGTGCCGCTGCAAGTCTTTGCCTTGCAGTACAACTCGGAAGCGGCCACGATTCAGATGCAGTTGGATGAAGTTCGCTCGAAGGAACGCTTCCAGCCGTTGTTCGGGGGCATTCAGACGGACGACACGCAGGCCTACACCGACGATGCCGGCACGCCGACCCCCTCGCCGAGCGCTCACGTCTACAACAGCCTGGGTAACGATAACGGTTCGAGCGCGGCGACGTATTCGCTCTGGCAGCCGCATTTGAATCGCGACTTTGCGACAGCACTGGAGATTCTGACGGTACCGGTACATAGCCCGCGCGATACGACGTTGTACCTGGGTTCGCAGCGCGTGGAATCGCTGGCGACGGTGACGACTCCCGGATTGGCCGGATGGTATGCCGGCATCAATCGGTTGTTGCATCCCGGTGCGACCACCGGATGGGCGGCTAGCACGGCGTATACCGGCGGCGAAGAGATCGTCCCCGATGCTTATGCCGGTGAAATCTATCGTTGCACGGCGGCGGGAACATCAGCAGCGATCCCCCCGACGTGGGGCGGGAACACCGTCGGCGATGGCAGCGTGACGTGGACGAAAATCCCCGGAGCACGCGCGAACCGCTGGTCGCGGTTGCTCGAGTTCTTCGAAGTCCCCGCGCGGGAAGGGCTGCACGAAGAGGTCTCGCCGTATGTTACCGACCTGGGTCAGATCGGTAACAGCGATACCGATCTGCCTGTGGGGGGCATCCGCCAACCGGGCAAAATCAATCTCAATACGATTCGCACTCACGGAGTTCTCGCCGCGCTGATCGATGACATCGACGTGATGTCGATCAACCCGACGGGGACCACACTTCTGGGGGGTTATCTCCCGGCGGCGGATGGGGCCGACAATCGCGACTGGTGGGCCACGTTCATAGCGGCTCGCGATCGCGTCGATCCGATTACGGGGTATTATCTTCCCGGTGTGCCGGGGACGCGGCCGTTCCGCGGGCTGAATTTCTCGGCGGAAGGGGGTTCGAGCATCGAGCATACGATTCTGAGAAGCGTGGCATCGGGTGATGGACGCAAGTTGTTCGAAATCGGCACTGTCACCGATCACCAGAACAGCAGTCTCGACTACGTCAATCGGCAGCGGTTGTTGACGAAGATCGCGCAGAACTCGACAACGCGCAGCAACGTGTTCATCGTGCATGTGCAGGTGGATTTCTTCGAAGCGAAAGAACTGAACCCGACGACCGGTTTGCCCCCTGTCGCCGGATATACGGGACCAACAGTCGTGCGTATCGGCGCAATGCTGCCCGATTCGCCGGCACATCGCGGATTTTACGTGATCGACCGCTCTCGCGCGCTGGAGATGCTCAATTCCGGGGATTTGCCCGACGATCGACCGACGACCGGTGCAGGATCGGTCTACACTTATAGTTTCAATCGCCGGGAAGACACGAACGGCAACGGAGTGCTCGATGCGGGAGAGGATTTGAATGCGAACGGGATCGTCGATCAATTCCCGTTCCGGTCGCTGGTGTTGTATCGAAATCTGATTAAGTGATCAGTTGTTGAATGTGTGTGTCGGGAAGAATGGCAATTTCGTGGGGAATCTGCAAAAATGGCGAAAATTCTTGCAATTCTTCATGAAATGTTCCAACACCTGGAATCAAATATCAGTAGAATAGTGAGGCTGAACGAAAAACAGACACCTTTGCCATTTTCGAAATCCCTTTCCCCAAAATTCGTCGAAGCGTCGCGTCAGTCTTAACGCCACGGGCCTGTGGTGCAACCAAATATTGTGGGCCGTCCTTTTCAGTACAGGGAGCCGAGTATGAAAGTCAGTCGTCAGAAGAATCGTCCGTCGAATCGCCGAGGGTTCACCCTCATCGAACTGTTGGTGGTGATTTCGATCATCGCCACATTGATTGCCTTGCTGGCTCCCGCCGTTCAGTCGGCCCGTGAGGCGGCGCGTCGCAACACCTGCTTGAACAACGTCCGCAATATCGGGTTGGCGGTCGCCAACTCCTGTTCGGGGAACAACGATCGCTATCCCCAGTTGACCGAAGCGGCAAGCGGTTATGGTTGGCCGGTCAGTCTGATGAATTATCTGGATCGCCCGGATATCGACCGCCTGGTTCGCGCCGGTACGGCGCTTCCTGCCGATTTATGGATTCCCGTCTTCACTTGCCCGTCGGATACCGATAATGATCGAGTCCCGTTCGGACTTAGCTACGCGGCCAACGCCGGCTATATCAGTTCCACGTTGTGGGGAGCCGGTACTACGGGGCACGTGCCCGCTAATAATGGTACGGGGATCAATCCTTACGATTGGGATAGTTCAGGGACTACGACCGATCGGGATACCACGATTGCTTTCGCCACGGGAATATTCTGGCGCCCCGTGACTGGCACGAATTATCGCATGACGCAGGATTATGTTTCACGTTCCGACGGCATGGGGCAGACGTTGTTGCTGGCGGAGAAAAGTGATTTCGGCAACGATTTCACTTCCACCACGACGGACGAAATCGCTTTCGGTTTTTATGCGGAGGATGGCACTCCGGAATTTGTAGAAGATCTAGCAGCGACCCCGACGCCCGATCCCGCATTGGATTTTTCAGCAGTGACGTCTGCGAGTGCCGTGTTTGCTCAACCGGGCAGTACGTCCACGGCAGCGCCTGCGCCTCGTCCGACCTCTGGTCACGCCGGTCTGGTGAATGTGATCTTCGCCGACGGTCACGGACAGTCGCTCAACATTGCGATTGATTGGGGCGTTTATGCCCAGTTGATCACGCCGGCCGGTACATTGTACGGCCAGGGGATCATCAACTCCGGCGATTACTAACCGATTCGTTGGATATGGTAATGACTCAAGAGTCTCCGTCAGATTTGGCGGGGACTCTTTTTTTGCGCGCTGTATTTTGGGTGGCACCGGTTGCCGTCATCGGCTACCGGTGTGCCGACAGGCACAAGAGGATTGAAATCCAGTTGCAATTTGTTGATCATTCTGTCATGGGTACCAAACGACGAATTGTCGACGATCAGCTTTACGTTCACTTCATTACATTCTCCGTCTATCGCCGACGGCGACTATTGGATCACGAGCAGTCCAAACGCATCGTGTTGGGCTGGCTCAACGAAGTGTTAAACCAATATCAGGCGATATGCGTCGGTTTTGTCGTGATGCCGAATCACGTGCATGCGCTGATCTGGTTCCCGAAAACCGGACAGTTAAGTTCGTTTATTCATAGTTGGAAGCGGCGTTCCAGCATCGCCCTTCGTGACTGGTATCGTAAACATTCTCCCAATTATTTTGCCGAGTTTTGCGAGGGAGAGCGATTCTGGCAACCAAAGTATTATGCCTTTGAA
>JBJXGP010000438.1:0-11439 GCA_046160425.1 Planctomycetaceae bacterium | reverse complement strand
CTTCCGGTTCGCCGTGATGAGGGAACATCTCGGCGACGACCGGCTGATCGTTCTCGACGAGCGCTTTGAGCAGGCGGACTCCCTGATATCCCATCTGATACGGATTCTGCACGACCATCGCGTCGATTTGCCCGTTCGCCATCTCTTCAATCGCGAGCGGCTCGGCGTCGAAGACGACCACCGTCACCTTGTCGCGCACGCCGAGTTCTTTCACGATGTCGACGATCGCCGGGGCATTGTACGACCAGATGCCGACGAGCGTTGTCAGTTTGTCGGCATGATTTCGAATCGCATTGCGGACGTTGTCGCGGGCCTTGGTGCGGTCGGTGTCGTCTCCCATATTATCGAGCGACGTGAATTTTTCGCCGGCTCCTTCGCCGAACCCGCCGATGCGTTCCATTGCATTCTGAGCGCCGGTCCGTCCGACGAAGGTGACGTAACCCCCGCCATCGGCGCGCAGATGTTTCGCGCAGTTCCCCAGTTCCCGGCCGCCGACAAAATTGTCGGTCCCGATGAATGCGAACCGCGCATCGCGGAGCGTCTCGCGATCGACGTCCGAATCGACGGTGATCACTTTGATCCCCTTTTGCTGCAACGCGCGCAACTCATCCGCGACGGCGATATTTTTGGCATCGAGCGCCGAGACCCCGACCCCCACGATGTCGCTCTGACTGGCGAACTGCCGGAGCTTGTCCAACTGCCCCTGCGGCGTGCCGTCGTTGACTTCCAGCACCGCTTGCAGTCCCGCTTCTTCGAGATGGAGTTCATCCTGGGCATCGAGCAAACCGGCCCGCACGGCATCCCAGAACGGAGAATCACCGTTCGTCAGCAGCATGAGGCGTTTGATTTTTTTCGGTCCCGCCGAGTCGGTGGTCGACGGAGCACTCGTGGCAGAATCGACGGGAGCCGCTTTGCCGGGACTCGCCGCACCTTGCTCTCCCGCTTGAGGAACCTTTGGCACCTCCGCGGCCGGACACCCAACCAGGCAGGCAACGAGTGAGACGAACATCAGCGATGAGAACGACAAACGTCTGTGGACGGAGAATGTTGACATGAAATGATCTCGCAAGATGGCCTGAATTGGGGATCGAGATGGTCCAACTCAACATACTACCGGCCGGAAATGAAGTCAACGCGATGAGCGACTCTTGAAGAAGAGAGGGAGAGGAAGAAGGTTATCTGTTCTTTTCCACCACTCGACCTCACGATCACTCCACCCCTCGTCTTCAACTGCACTCTGCGCGATGACAATCGCTCCGCTACGGAAACCCTGCGCGTCGCGGCTAACCATCCATCCCCATCTCTCTACCCGCGATTGTTTTGCTTTCGACGACCGGCGAGGTTAGGATATGATACCGACGATGACTCGGCACAATCGCACATTGTGATGGAATCTCAGTTCCTCTTTCGATAAAGGCACGCACCATGACTCAAATACGAATCCCCCGACGACAGTTCCTTGCACATGCGGCGGCGGCATTTGCGGCACCGGCGATTCTTCATGCGGCGGTCCGCCGGCAGGAATTTCACGTTGCCTGCGTCGGCGTCAACGGCATGGGCTGGGCCGACCTTTCGAGCGTGGGAACCCATCCCAAAGTCAAATTCGTTGGCTTCTGCGACATCGATGCGAGCCGTTTCGATAAAGTCGATGCGAATTTTCCCGGCGTGAAGCATTTCTCCGATTACCGCAAGATGTTCGCGGAACTCGGCGACAAGGTCGATGCCGTCATCGTTTCGACTCCCGATCACATGCATGCTCCGGTCGCGATGGAAGCGATGAAACTGGGCAAGCATGTCTACTGTCAGAAACCCCTCACGCACACCGTCTGGGAATCGCGGCAGATGCAACTGATGGCCGAGAAGATGGGCGTCACGACGCAGATGGGAAACCAGATTCATTCGAATGCCGAGTACCGCCGCGGAGTACAATTGATCCACGACGGGGCGATCGGCAAGGTGCAGGAAGTCCATTCGTGGGTCGGCGTGCAGGGACGTCAATACAATAGCCGCACCGATCGTCCCCCCGAAGCACCCGTCCCCGCCGGAGTCGAATGGGACTTGTGGATCGGCGCCGCCCCGATGCGGCCATTCTCTCCGGATGTGTATCATCCCTTCAAATGGCGCGACTGGCAGGACTTTGGCTCCGGCGCACTGGGAGACTTCGGCTGTCACATTCTCGATCCGGTTTTCGGAGCGCTGGAAATCACCTCTCCCCTCAGCATCAAAGCCGAGAACGACGGCACGACGAACGAAGTCTGGCCGGGACCGGAAACCGTGACGTTCGAATTCCCCGGCACCGACCACACGGCCGGCGATACAATTCGCATCATCTGGCGCGACGGCGGCCTCAAGCCCCCGCGCGAACTCGCGCAGCTTCCCGACGGCGTCGATCTTCCCGGCGCCGGTTCGCTGTTCATCGGCGAAGAGGGAACGATGATCCTGCCGCATGTCGGTTTTCCGCAGTTGTATCCCCAGGAAAAATTCGTCGACTACAAGATCCCCGAAATCGAAGGGGTCAGCCACTGGCACACCTGGGTCGATGCGGCGATCGCCGGAGAAAAAACCAGCGACGGTTTCCACTACGCCGGCCCGCTTTCGGAAACGGTGCAATTGGGGAACGTCGCCGCCCGTCTGCCGGGCGTAGACCTTGAATGGGACGCCGCGGAGCTCAAGTTCACGAACTCTCCCGAAGCCGACAAGCTGGTATCGAAGCGATACCGCAAGGGTTTTGAAGTCCATTGCGTGGAATAAGAAGCAGACGGGGAGACTTGGAGACACGGAGCTAGGAAAGCAGAAAGTCCTTTGTTCGGCCTCTTAGAGGCCAGCTACAATTTAGAAGCTGGAAGCTCCCTCCATGCGCATCGCTGTTGCTGAAATTGCTCAGGAGACCGATTCGTTTTCGCCGCTGCGCGCCGATCTTTCGGAGTTCGAAAGTTATGGCCTGTATCGCGGGCTTGACGTCATTGAGCGGATGCGCGGGGCGGGGCCGATCGGCGGGTTGCTGGACGTCGTCGCCGAGCAATCGTCGCCGGTCGAACTCGTGCCGTTGATTCGCGCGTGGGGAGGAGCCGGGGGGACGATTCTCGATGAAACCTTCGCGCAACTGAAGACGGAACTCCTCGATCGCCTGCGCGCGGCGGGGCCGGTCGATGCCGTGTTTCTCGTGCTGCACGGGGCGGCGGCGTGCGAATCGGAAGACGATCTCGAAGGGATCGTCCTCGAAGAGGTCCGGCGGGTGGTCGGTGAGCGCATCCCCATCGTCGTCCCCTTCGATCATCACGCCAACATCACGACGCGCAAGATGCGCAATGCCGATCTGCTCGTCGGTCATGAAACGCAGCCGCACGACCCCATCGAGACCGGCCGCAAGACGGCGCGGCTCTTGTTTCGCATGTTGGCGGGGGAGATTTCACCGGTCCGCGCGTGGCAGAAGATCCCGATGATCACGCCGCAGGATCAGTTTCTCACCGCAGCCGGACCGATGAAAACGTGGTTCGATCGAGCACGCGCATTCGAACAGCAGCCCGGCGTGCTCGATGTTTCGCCTTACCCGATGCAACCGTGGCTCGACGTCGCCGAAGGGGGCTGGGCGGTCGTCGTACATACCGACGATGACAAATATCTCGCCCGCCGCGTCGCGGCGGAGATGGCCGAACTCGCATGGAGTCTGCGTAAAGAATTCTGGCGATCGGAACGCGTCTCGCCGAAGGAAGCGGTCGCGCAAGCCGTTAACGCGGAAGAAGGATTGGTGATTCTCTCCGACACCGGCGATTCGGTTTACGGAGGAGCACCCGGCGACAACACGACGCTGCTGCGCGAATTGCTCGCGCAGGGGGTTCCCTGTTCATCGTTGATCCCGGTCGTCGATGCCGAGGCTGTCGCGACGGCGATTTCATCCGGCGTCTCGTCTCCCATCACATTGACAATCGGCGGCCGGCACGATCGCCAATTCAGCCGACCGGTGACGTTCGACGGCCGAGTCGCCGCGATCTCGGAAGGGGTCACGGTTGAAATTCCCGACCGGGGCGTCTGCCATATTGGACGGACGGCACTCGTCGAATGCGGAGCGGTCCGCATCGTGCTGCTCGACAATCGCAGCTTCGCGATCAATCATCCCATCCTGTATACGCACCTGGGGATCGACGTCGATGCGGCGAAACTGGTCGTCGTCAAGACGGCGAGCAACTTCCAGTTTTTCGCCCCGTGGCGGAAACGGCTGATTCGCGTCGATACTCCGGGAACCACGCAGTCAAATCTCGGCGAGTTCCACTGGCAACGCTTGCCCCGGCCGATCGACCCGTTCGAGGAGCTTCCGGAATGGAAGCCAACCCCCGCGCTCTTTGCGACCTGACGTCCCAGGATCCGCGGCATCGATCCGCTGCTCCCATCCACCAACTTGGATGTTTGCGGATTAAAAATCGAATGCGTATGTTAGACATTCTGTATATGTTTGGGTAACATGAAGAAGTGCGAACCACGCGTTTTGTCGTGATATTTGCACGACGGCGTTTTTGCTCTGACATATCGACTCGGTAACAGGCTTCACGGAGGAAGAAAGGACTGAGGCTCACACAAAGGGTTGTTTCATGTTCCCATCTCGCTGGCTTCGTCGCGTCCAGGGTCAACTTCAACATCCGTCGGCAAAGGCCTCACCCTCTCGGCGACACCGAAAATCCTACGGAATTTCGCATGCCGCATTCATCAGCACCGAGGGCCTGGAGCAGCGCATCCTCCTCGTCGCTCCTGCCAATGACAACTTCGCCGACAGCGTGGCCATTATCGGCGACGATGTCACCGTATTCGGAACGAACGTCGATGCGACCAAGGAAGCAGGCGAGCCTGACCATGCCGGCGATACCGGCGGCCACTCGGTCTGGTGGAACTGGACCCCGACGTTTACCGGACTCGCCCGGGTCGACACGATCGGCAGCGATTTCGATACATTGCTCGCCGTCTATACCGGTGTTGACGTCGGCTTGCTGATCGAAATCGAAAGTGACGACGATGGCGGGCCGGGACTTCAAAGCCGATTGTTCTTCAACGCCGTCGCCTTGACGACCTATCAGATCGCCGTCGACGGGTTTAGCGGAGACGTCGGCAACATTACGCTGAATGTGCTCTCGGCCCCCATACCCGCCAATGACGATTTCGCCGATCGCGAACTGATCACCGGCAACACGGCCACGCTACTGGGCACGAATTTCAATTCCTCGAAGGAACTCGGCGAACCCGATCATGCCGGCGATACCGGGGGCAATTCGGTCTGGTGGACCTGGACGGCGCCGTTCAGCGGGACCGCAGAGATCGATACGGAAGGAAGCGACTTCGACACGCTGTTGGGTGTTTACACCGGCGGCAACGTCGCCGCGCTCACGGAAATTGCGAGCGACGATGATGGCGGATTCAGTAACCAGAGCAAAGTGACCATCGCCGCCATCGCCGGTGCGACGTATCAGATCGCCGTGGATGGGTTTGGCGGCGATCAGGGAGATATCGTTCTCAATGTGGCACTTTCCACATTGACGATCGACGGGACGAACGGCGACGATGAGATCACCGTCGACCTGCACGATCCCAATAACGTTCACGTCATCGTCAACGGCGTTGAGAGCGACATCAACACATCGGGACTCGACCGCATCGAAGTCCACGGCATGGCAGGCGACGACATCCTGCATGTGATCGGCACGATGGGGAACGATGACGTCACGCTAAATCCCGGAATGATGGAATTCGCCGGACCGGCATTCACCGTCGGCGCCGACAGCTTCTCTTACATCGACGTGAAATCGGGCGGTGGCGAAGATCGCGCCTCGCTGTTCGATTCGGCCGGCGAAGATCAGTACATCGCTTCGCCGATGACAGCCCGCCTCGTTGGGACCGGTTTCGACTCTCTCGTGGAGGGTTTCCGCAGAGTTTATGCGTATTCCTACGCCGTCGGCTTCGATACGGCGAGATTGTTTGATTCCGCCGGAAACGACAACTTCACCGGCGACCCGATCCGCAGCCGGCTGTTCGGCAACGGCTATCACAACTCGGCATCGCGATTCGAACAGGTGGAGGCGTTTGCTTCCACGGGAAATGACACCACGACGCTGTTCGACTCCCCAGGAAACGATCTGTTCCAGTCCTACGAGAACGCGGGGATGCTTTCGGGGGTCGGCTTCGACAACCGGGGCCTCAACTTCGACCGCGTCTACGGCAGCTCCTACGTCGGAGGAACGGATGAGGCCCACATGCATGACTCGACCGGCGATGACCGCTTCGTCGGCCGCGAGGCTCGCAGCATCATCTTCAGCGACGATTATTACGCCTCCGTTTCGCGATTCGAAGAGGTGTTCGCCATCGGTTTTAACGGCGGCAACGACCGAGCCGATCTCCACGGCACGCCGGGTAACGATAACGTCGTCGCCGATCCCGATCGCACGCGGATGTCGGGCAGCGGGTATTATCTCGAAGTGATCTTCTTCGAAATGATCAACGCCTACGCCGGGACCGGCGGCAACGACACCGTTACGATCAACGATTCCACCGGGAATGATGATTTCCTCAATACGCCGCAGGGGAGCTTCATGACCTGGTCGAACGGTCGCAAGTTGTCGCTGTACGGATTCGATTCGGTCGTCGTCGCCTCTTCGTTGGGGGGAAGCGATACCGCAGAATTCCTCGAATTGAGCACGCTGGATGCCGTGTTCGCAGCGAATGACACGGCGAGCGTCGAACGGAGTTCGGGAACATCGGTCAGCGTCAAAGGTTTCGCCCGCGTTCGCGCCGGTTCGCTTTCGGCACCCGGCCCCGATCTTGCCTTGGCCTCCATCGACTTCTCGTTTATCAAAATCGGCGAGTGGATTTGACACGGCAGACTTGCGATTTATGATGTTGGCGAATTCACCTCTTTCTCCCTCGCCCGCTTGCGGGAGAGGGCCGGGGGGGAGAAGGCAAATCCATCATCTCATCACATCAGGAGTCACAACATGGCGAAGAAAAAGAGTGCCACCAAGTCCGCTAAAAAAACGAAAATGGGCCGCATTGTTCTGCGAACCGGCGAAGCGCTCGTCGAAGCCGCGCCGAGCTGGTCCGCCGCCGAGCCTGAGGTCGTGATCGGGGAACTCGACGGCCCGGTCGGTTATGCGATCGCGAATCTCATCGGCGGACAGGTCAAGGGACACACCCGCGTCTTCGCCATTCTCAACTGCGATGTGCAGGTCCGGCCGACGACGGTGATGGTCAGCAAAGTGACCGTCGACAATGAAAAGTACACCAACATTTTCATGGGAACGGTGCAAGCCGCGATCGCGCACGGCGTGCTCGATGCGGTGCGATCCGGCGATATTCCCAAAAGCAAGGCGAACGACCTGGGGATTATCGTCTCGGCATGGCTCGATCCCAGCGTGACCACAACCGAAATTGACCCCGAAATTCTCTTCCAGACGAACCGCGAAGCGACGGCGAAAGCCATCCGCAAGGCAATGAACAACGAGCCGACGATCGACTGGCTGCTCAAGAACCAGGACAAAGTCCCGCACTTCTTCCATCAATTGGCGCTGGAAAAGAAGCTGTAAGCGGGGAAATCGCGTCGCGCAAGAAGTCGCAGCGGGCGTCTATAGCTCCCGTCCACCACTGGACTATTTCACCAACCGATCTGAATAAACGATCAACCTCATTGTTTATGGGAGACCGACCGGGTACACTCCGTGCTCACAAAGGACAGGCGGGCGGCGAAAATGTTTTGCCGAACGGCGTCCTTAACAGGCAATCACACGGGAAGCACGCAAATGGCCGAAGGCACGATCAAGAAGTTGACGGACAAGGGTTTTGGATTCATCAACACGGATGGTACGAAGGATTTGTTTTTTCACTCGAAGAGTCTGCAAGGTGTCAGCTTCGATCAGTTGCACGAGGGACAGCGCGTCTCCTACACCGAAGGCCGAGGCCCCAAGGGCCCCTGCGCCGAGAACGTCAAAGTGGTGTAGTTAATTGCCGAACCGAAGGCCGCACCGACCTTCAATGCGTCTGGTCAGCGGATATTCATCAGTCCGGCAGATAATACCCTGAGTCAGTGGAGCATCCCGGTAGCCGACCTCGGCTGCCGGGATCGCACCGCGACTGTCTGAAACCGCTAACATCCGCCATTGAGCGTCGATGTTCTCAAGCATCCGCCGACGTTCGCGTCGCTGATCGCGGAATCGTCCCCGAAGGCTGAAGTGCTCCTACCGGTATGTGTGGTCCCTGTCCCATCGGTTGCGATGTGGGGGGGTCGGCTCGGTAGATGTGGCCGTTGATCTCCATCCACTTTCTTTCCCAGTGTTCCAGCCGCGTATTGACGAGCGAGTTGGTTTGCTCCAACCCACCGGCGATGAGCGTGACGACGCCGAGGAAGAGCAGCATCTGGCCGGCGGTCGTAATCAGCCAGCCGGTCGGTGCCAGGTGCGAGTATTGAGCCGCCCCGAAATATCCCCAGAGGACGCAGCCCGTGCCGAGCGTCAGCACACCGACGCCGAGGTAGGCGAGCATCTGTCCGAAGATCGTCTGCGTGCTTTGCCGCGGCGATTCGTTGCCGGCCTGAATGAGCGACTGCACGTCGAAATGGACGCCGGCCAAAGGCGAATGCGCTCCGTGAAACTGGCGGTGGGATGTCGATACCGGACTTTCACCGAAGGAACTCGCGGCACGGTTATCCGTAGCTGAAGCTGTTATTTGTCGTTCGAGAGGCGGCTCGTGCGCAGCGGCGGGGGCGAACTCAGGCAGTTGCTCGCCGGGACCGGGGTGCGAGCGATCGATCCGGAATCGGGACTTGCCCGGTTCCGGGGTAGAAGCGACAAACTCATCGGCAGAGGCCGCGGTTGCAATCGGCGCAGGTAACGCCTCGCCGTTCGGGGCGATGGCGTGTGCGGCTGAGGGAGTCGTCAGACGCGGATCATCGTCCAGAGATATGGTTCGATCGGCGAAGGCTTTGTCGATCGCGGCGACCGATTTCGCGATGCGCTTTGATGCCGCCGATCGTGTGATTGCGGCCGTGGCGTTCACCTCTTCGGAGAGGGACGACGAATTGGCAGCCTTCACGGTTTCGTGTGGGGCATCGACTGCGATTTTCGGCGCGACCAGGATGGTCTCTTCGTTCACGATTCTGGTGATCGTATCGGGATTATTTTTCTCGGAGGTCGCGGCGGCGGGTTTTGTCTCGGCGGGATCGAGCAGATTTTCTCGGGTCCAGCGTTCCAACAGTTGGCGCGCATCGGCGACGGTTCGCGGAGGAGCAGCCTTCGACGGCAACGGCTCAGGCGGCACCGTATCGAGGGGGGCGAACGAAGCCGGGGTGCGTCCCTCCGCATGAGAAATACCGGAGCTGTGGGCATTTCCTAAGGAGGAATACAATTCGCGTCCACACGCCGTACAGAGAGCTCTCTCGGTATCGGGTGAGACTTCGACGGCGACATCGGTTTTGCATCCTGCACACCACATGGCCCGAACTCACATCAAATTGATACAACGCGCCTAAAGAATGAGGTCTCGTACAGCACCGGTTGTACACGACAAACCATCAATGGCCGCTGACGGATCACCGCATCATGCGGCATGAGTCGAATCTGCTCCGGCACCTTATAGAGATTCGCTCATGGGCAGACATGTACAGGAAACTCGGATCCGAGGCAAGACCGAAATGATTCGGCCATAATTTTGCAACATTTGTACAATATTTTGTAACAAAAATTACATCAATGCTTACTGTTGCATTGGCGGCAGTTGATTTGTCGCCCGGACTCTATAGAGAAATTGTAAGATATTGTAATAAATCATCTTACGATTATTATTTGGCACTCTTTTTCAGAATCTGCTTCAAGCGGGTCGCACAAATTGATTAAAAACTTGAAGAAATATTGTTCGCATGCGAACTTATTTCCCAAACAAAGCGTCTAATAGAAACGTAATCAATACCAGACTGGAAAGCGGGCTAGCCAGAAGGATTTGTTTCCGCAAGAAAGAGTGAACTTTCGATTCGGGAATGCGTTTAATAAGAATCAGGCCGGTTGGTGCGTGATTTGCTCTTTCCACATCTGCCCAGGCGGTTTGTCAGAAGGAGGGACCCATTGTGATTGCAACTCGATACATTAACCCTGCTATTAAGCAACTGGCCGATCAACAGGTTCGCTACGCGCCGATCGATGTTCGACTGCAACAGGTCGACCGGGCAGAACGCCTGCTCGCCGAAATCGAACCCGATCAGGAATACCGATATCCTGATCTATGCGAACACATCGTCACCTATCGCGGAGAGATGTACCCCGATCTCGTGCTCAACGGCGAAGAAGCCTGTCACGATCTGCGATGCTTCATCGAAGACCTTTCCGACAGCGTGAACCTGCGCGTTGAAAATTCGCAGGAACAGGTTTTGACGGTCGAAGACGTGAGCAAGAAATTCAGCGTCTCGACCAAAACCGTCGATCGCTGGAGAAACAAAGGCCTCGTCAGCCGACGATTCGTCTTCGGCAATCGCAAGCGGATCGGCTTCCTTCGCTCGTCGGTCGATCGGTTCGTGAAAACCCACGCCGATGAAGTCGAACGGGGGCGTCGTTTCTCGCAACTGACCGACGATGAACGCGAGCGCATCATTCAGTCGGCACGCCGACTCGCGCAATACGGCGAATCTCCCGCCGACGTCAGCCGGACATTGGCGCAGCAGTTCCGCCGTTCACCCGAAACGATTCGTTATACATTGAAGAACTTCGATCACGACCATCCTGAGATCGCCGTGTTCCCCAATGCGTCATCCCCCTTGAAGGATGCGCAGAAGAAGGAACTCTTCCGGGCATTTCGTCGGGGAGTGACCGTCAAGCGCCTGGCGCAGCAGTACGGTCGAACCCGTGCCAGCATTTACCGGATCGTGACCGAACTGCGTGCTGAACGAATTTTCGAGCAGCCGATCGATTACATGGACAACGCGATTTTCCAGCATCCCAAGGCGGACGAGTTGATTCTCGGCCTGGCCCCCGAGGGAGATCGCAAGGGGGCGAAAACCAAGGCTCCTCCGGGACTTCCTCCCTACTTGGCGAGCTTGTATTCGATTCCGTTGTTGTCCCGCGAAGAAGAAGCGTATCACTTCCGCAAGATGAACTATCTCAAGTTCAAAGCGGCGGAGTTGCGCAAGAACTTGAATCCGCTCCGGCCGAAGTCGGGCGTCCTCGATGAGATCGAGTCGCTCATGAACCAAAGCCTGCAGGTCAAGAACTTCCTGATTCGCAGCAACCTGCGGCTCGTCGTTTCGATCGCCAAAAAGCATATCAATGCCAACTCGAACTTCTTCGAAATGGTCAGCGACGGGAACATGTCGCTGATCCGCGCAATCGAGAAATTCGACTATGGCAAAGGTTACAAGTTCTCAACGTACGCAAGCTGGGCGATCATGAAAAACTTCGCACGGTCGATCCCGGCCGAGCATAC
>JBJXGP010000437.1:0-5748 GCA_046160425.1 Planctomycetaceae bacterium | reverse complement strand
ACCGCGTTGTTGATGTCGAACACAAACCGGCCTTTGCGAAGAAACTCAGGGACCGCTCCCAACGTGACGAATTGATCCCCTTGCGTGAACGTCGCGGGGATCAACGTTTCATCCTCATGCGAAAACGGCCGGCGAGCGAAAATTACCGCGTCGACGTGCGAGACTTCCCGACCCATGCCTGTTCGACTCTTGCGGACCGTCAGCATCCACGTGTAACGCCGTTCGCGCATTTCGATCCGGGCGCTTTCCGGCGTAAAACCGGAGGGGAGGGCGGCCCCCGTCCAGGTGATCGTGCGAGTCCCCGCGTTGACGGCGCTGACCGTGCGGATTTCGCTGTTCCGTCCCGTGGAATCGAAAATCACCACGCGAGTCTGTCCAATAGTGACCCCCGAGAGATCGCCGGCGCTCAGCGTCAGATTGAATCCAGTGGCACTGTTGATCGCCGACTGGCTTTGCTGCACCCAACTGTCGGGGAGCGTGACCAATTCTTCGATGTCGGTGACGTCGATCGCACCATCACCGTTGTAATCGAACGTGTAGGTGCGACGGGGAATTCCCAGGGTATCGCTGTTGCCGAAGAAGGCCTGAGTGACGGCGGGATCGGGAGCGGCTTCCGGAACGAGTTCAAAACCGAGCGGATCGATGACGGCCCGCTGGACCCCTTGCGTGGGGACTTGAATGCTGTCGAGAATCTGCGGATGCAGCGAGAGCAGCGCTTCGACGTTATAGCGGAAGCGGGTCGCGTGCGTCAGATGAGTCGCCTGCACCGACCGCAGCAGCGCCACCGGAAACAACGTCGCCACGCTAATCACGCCGATGCTCATGATCAGGACCGACATCAGGATTTCGGTGAGTGTCGTACCGGTACGAGGCGACAGAAATTTCTGAAGTTGTGTTTTGTGTGCCACGGCTCTGTGAGCCGTGCTCGAAAACCCCCTGCTCGAAAACACTGGCGGACAAGCCACCAGTGCCACCCGACGGACTCCAGTTCGTGCCATTCGGCCTAAGACACTGGCGGAGCCAGTGGCACCCGACCGGGACACGCCGAGCCTTAGCCCCGGAGGGGCGATCGTCAATAGCCAGGGGCGTAAGCCCCTGGTCACGAGGCGAATGATCGAGGCAACCCCGAAGGGGTGACAGAATGAAGCACCCTTGGCGGCCGTCAGACCTCTTGTCGCTGCGCGACCCGGACACAAAGCTGTCCGGGCTACCCGCGGAGTGCCCATCTCTAAGACACTGGCGGAGCCAGTGGCACCCGACCGCTGTATTGTAGCTGGCCTCTGTGAGGCCGGATTTTTCTCCGACGCCGGTCCGGGGTCACAGACAGCAGAACAAGGTGCGTCGCAACGCACCCTACGAAGAACATTCAACGAGGGGTTGCGTTTCATCGGACTTCCCTCCCGATCTCGGCTTCACGATAGATGTCAACAACACCTGGTGTTGATTCAACAGTGGAAATACTGTGAGTAGAAACCCGACCGGTATGTGTAAATAACGAAACCAGCAATTTTTCGGTGACTTGAAAACATTCCCATGTGATTGGTCCGTCACTCACGGTCTGCCCGGTGACGGTCGGCCACGCGGGCTGGCTGCTCCCCGATGTCCCGCCGCCGGTCGAGCGATAGTAGCAGCGATTGTCGAGCGTCGGCCTGACCCATTGCCCTGCGGTATACGCGGTCGAAGCCTGCCATGCGCCAGCCCCCGGCGGGACGTTGTTCGCGGTATCCGCCGTGCTCGCCAGCACGAGATGAATTGTCCCTTCCCCCGCCGCCGAACCGGTGACGGCCCCGCGTGGCGTGAACAGGATGTCGAGATTTCCACCCGCTGTCCAACTTGTGGGAATCTTACTATGAGTGGGATCGAGGTCGATCACGATCCCTTGCCCCAGCGATCTCGGTTCCTGATTCGGCAAGATCGCCGGTTCGAGTTGAAGTTCGTAGTCGAGGGGACCGCTAGGTATCGTACCACCTTGATAGTCGCGTGTAAGATACCATCGCCCTGATCCATTTTGCGATTGCGCTATCGTATAATACGCTTGAGAATCACGAGGAAGTTCCAAACGAGCGCCATCAAATAAACGATTGCGGTCCGTTAAATCGCTGACACCGGCTGTCGAATTCTTCCAGATTGGTGGATAATCAATATAGATAGGATCGTCAGTTCCGTTCATATTCAGATCTTCGTCGGAATCGAGTGTTGCATCACCATTGCTTGTAGGCGCCGTCATCTCTGTATATATAGCAACGTCATCCTGAGAAAATTTTTCCGGCGGACCGATGAAGACCATGCTCGAGACGGTCGTGGGGTCGGTAGCATCGAGCAGGAAGCGGACACCGCGGGCATCCTTGGCGTAGCCGGCCCGGCTTTTAGCCCCTTCGTAATATGACTGCACCTGCCTCGCCGCCGAGCGCACGCGATCGTACGACTGCGTGAGATTGATCGCCGAGAGCGTGATCACGGCCAGCACCAGCAGAATGGTGATCGAGACCATCATTTCGATGAGGGTGAAACCGGCTCGGGTGCTGATACCCTCTCTCTCGGGGAGAGGGTGGCCGCAGGCCGGGTGAGGGTGCTTTCGATATCCTTCCGATCCACTGGCGGACAAGCCGCCAGTGCCACCCGGAGGAAGTAGAAATGTCGTTCGTAATATGCGATGGGGTCTGGGCATTTAACGTCCTCCGACCCGAGTGTTAAGGTTCGAGATGTTGTCGGTTAGCGCATTCGTCTGGCCGGTGATCGGTTGAGCCAATTGGCCGAAGTTTGTCGTGTCAGCAGGAGCCGGTTCGTTCAACCCCAAGCCACCTCCCGCAGGGCCTGACCCATCCTGTCCGGCTGAGACGATCAGCGGAACGTGATAGGTATCGGGAGTGTGAAATTGCTCTTCAAAGACTTGCGTATTGGGGAGCGTCGTCACACCCGAAAATAACCCCAGTGGATCGTCGGGATCTTCGGTTTGAGCCGAGCCTGGAGGGATATCCCCCATCAACAATTGCGCACCTTGATGCAGGTCGACCGACCCACCACCCGGACGGATCAACCGAGTCGGCCAACGATAATAACGAATGGGATTGTTCCAGTTGTCGACGAACTCCATCAAGCCGTCGCCGTCGGCATCGGCGTACTCGGCATCGATGAAGGCCCCATCATCGACCGCTTCGCCCCCGAAGGTCTGCGCATTCATGATGATGTAGTACAGACACTCGGCGTTCTGATTTGCCGTTGTAAATCCAGCGGGGGGAAAACTTCCGCCGGCCGGCACGTCGCTGAATTGCTGCGGGAAGAATTCACGGAAGCGATTTTTTCTCGCGAGGACGAGCGCCTGATCGCGAAAATCTTCATCGCCCGGTGTCGCCGACAGATATGCGTAATCGGTGTCATGCACATAATCTGGCCGTCCCGGCGCTTCGACCGCTTGCGATTCGATCCAGCGGTTGAAGGCTTGCATGCGCTTGTGCATGATCTCGTCGATTTTCTTGACCGTGACCTGGGTCGCCTTGACGCGGGCGTTACCGACGAAGCCGCGGAAGGCCATCAGGCTGAGCGCGGCGAGCAGCGCGATGATGCCGACGACGACCAGGATTTCGATCATCGTAAACCCGTTGCGCCGGCGGACGACGATGGCCTGCGCCAGGCCGGTCGCGCGCGAGCGCCCGATTTCAGTTTGTCGTGTATCAGCATACGGGGTCATACCGGACTCCCCTGATCGTTCGTTGAATTTTGAAAGGCACTCGCATCCGGCCTGTCGGCCACATTCTCTCCGGGGGGAGAAGGATTTTCTCAAGTCGGTGGACACAGCCCACCCTACTCTTCCCCCTCGCCCGCTTGCGGGAGAGGGTTGGGGTGAGGGTGCTTTTCTTGGCTAGTTCAAAGGCACCCTCATCCGGCCTGTCGGCCACCTTCTCCCGAGGGGAGAAGGATTTTCTCAAGTCGGTGGACACAGCCCACCCTACGGCACCAGGACACCCGATCCCGGTGCGAAATCCGTGATGTTGTCGCGTTCGACGGCGCGTGGTCCAATCAGTACGCCTTCGCATGTTTCTTCCGTATAGGTTCCCCCCGTACCATAAGCGCCATCGGGGCCCGGAGTGATAATCTGATGCCCGTTCTGCTTATGGGCCGTGGTACCATTGGTGTAATGCACCATGCGGGTGGGATTATCGGCCTGATACCCGCGGCCTTCGTAGCTGCTGAAATAGACGTAGGGATTGGTCTGCCCCGGATACGGGTCGAGGTAGCCAGCATATGCTCCTGACGTATAAACACCAGCAGTAAAGACTATATTGCCGACCAACAAACGCCCCGGATCAAATTCGAAATACGGGCCGATACGTTCTCCGCCGGTGGCAAAGGGTGTCGTCGGATTCGTCGAAAAGCCGGTGTTGCCTACACCGCTTAAAAAGAAGACGAGACACTCGGAGCCATCGAGGTCATTTCCATCCATACCCGCGGCGTACGTGAGATCGATATCCGGCCACAACTGCCTGAGCAGCGCTCGCGTCGCTGCGGGATACTCGCCCGACGTGCGCGTGAAGTCGATGTGGCTCGGCGGTTCGATGCCGAACTTGGCTTTGAATTGGGCGATCGCCCCTTCCAGCGACGAGATTTCGCTGCGGACGCGGGCGACCCACACGCGCTGCCGAACGCTTTGCACAGCCGGGATCAGCATGGCAATGAGGACGGCGATGACCGTGATCACGACCCGCAGTTCAATCAACGTGAACCCGGCGCGACTCGATTTCGCGGGCGTGAGGTTTGTTTCAGGGAGCCGATTCAGCGGCGTTCGCCCGCTTCGATTCCGCGCGGTCACGGATGAGGGGAAAAGAGATTTCATGGTTACCTGGCTCCTGTTCCAAGCCTGTTGTGTTGAATCCGACGACTCATTCTGCTGGTAAGTTTTCAACCCCGAAGGGGTGACAGTGAATAGCCAGGGGCGTCAGCCCCCCTGGGGTGCATTCAATGCGATGGCACAACCCCGAAGGGGTGACAGACCATTGATCGCATCAGGCTGATTCTTGACGTATATTCAAATCGAATCCGTTCCGTTTGTATCGCCCCTCCGGGGCTTTCACATGTTCCGGCCATCCGGTCCCAGGGGCTTCCGCCCCTGGCTATTGACTTCCGCCTCTTCGAGGCTCTACGACAAATCGTTGAGCAATTTAATGAGCGGCATGAACAAGGCGATGACGATGAACCCGACGATCAAGCCGAGCACAACCACCATCAAAGGTTCGAGCAAGCTCACGAGGCCGTCGACGAGCACCGAAACTTCTTCGTCGTACACGTCGGCGACTTTATAAAGCATGTTGTCGAGCGCGCCGGTTTCTTCGCCGACGTCGACCATGTTCACCACCATATCGTCGGTGATGCGGGTTTCGCGGAGCGGGACGGCCATCGATTCCCCTTCGCGAATGGCGGAGTAAATTGTATCGAAGGCCCGGACGAACACCGCGTTACCCGCGGTATCGCGGGCGATGATGATCGCCTCGAGGATCGGCACGCCGGAGGCGATCAATGTCCCCAGCGTTCGACAGGTTCGCGCGATGATGGACTTTCGAAGGATTTGCCCGAGCAGCGGTATCTTCAGCGATAGTTTATCGATGATGTATTCGCCGGTTTTGTTCTTTTTGATGATTTTGATCATCAACCACAAACCGATCGGAATGGCCGGGCCGAGATAGAAGTAATTCACGACGGCATCGCTCATGTTGATGAGCACGACGGTGATGCCGGGGAGTTCGGTGCCGAAGT
>JBJXGP010000436.1:0-2912 GCA_046160425.1 Planctomycetaceae bacterium | reverse complement strand
ACGACGCCCGAGTTGTTTCTTCCCTCCGTCGAGGGGCTGTGGAAAGCAGGAATGGTCCCTTCTCGCGATGCCGGCAACTGGCTGCGGGTCGTCTTCGAAAAACCGTTCGGACACGATCTCGCCTCGGCGCAGGAACTCGACCTCCAATTGACTCGCATGCTGCGGGAAGAACAGATTTACCGCATCGATCATTATCTCGGCAAGGAGACGGTTCAAAACATTCTGCTGTTCCGGTTCGGGAACGCGATCTTTGAACCGCTGCTCAACCGCAATCACGTCGACCACGTGCAGATCACCGTTTCGGAATCGCAGGGGATGGAACGGGGACGGGGCGGGTACTACGACAAATCGGGGGCGATGCGCGACGTGATGCAGAATCACCTGCTCCAGTTGCTATGCCTGATCGCGATGGAGCCGCCGGCGATGTTTCGCGCGAAAGATATCCGCGACGAAAAACTCAAAGTGCTTGAAGCTCTGGCGCCCGGCCAAACCGGACCGATCTCCGACTGGGCGATCTCAGGTCAATACACCGCGGGACAAATCGGCGAAGAATCGGCGATCGCTTATCGCGATGAAGAGCGTATTCCCAAAGATTCCTGCCGCGAGACGTTTGTGGCAATGGAAGTCGGCATCGATAACTGGCGCTGGGCCGGCGTGCCGTTTTACCTGCGGACGGGCAAACGGCTTCCGCAGCGCGTGACGGAAATCGCCATCCAGTTCAAGTTGCCGCCGCTGAATTTGTTCACGACCGTCGAGTGCGAGGGAGACATCTGCGACCTCGTGGGGGCGAAGCCGAACACGTTGATCTTCCGCATCCAGCCGCGCGAATCGATCTCGCTCAGCTTCTCGACGAAGCGTCCGGGGATGCAGTACCAGATTCATCCCGTGCGGATGGACTTTGCCTACGAGTCGGCATTTCAGAAGGATCTCCCGGAAGCCTACGAACGCCTGCTGCTCGACGTCCTGCGCGGAGATTCGACGCTGTTCACGCGCAGCGATGAACTCGAAGCGGCGTGGAAATTCGTCACGCCGATCCTCGATTATTGGAAGCAGCATCAAGTCGAGCCCGAGTTTTATCCTGCCGGTTCGTGGGGACCGATGGCCGCCGAACGATTGCTGGGCCGCCACGGTCGGCACTGGCGCATCCCGCAGGACGAACGCAAAAAAAGCGAGAGCTGAGCGTCAGGTCGACTGCGATGATACTGGTTCGGTCGATCTCCGAAACAGGTTCAGGTATCCCCACCAGATGGCAAACCCGAGGACGATTCCGATCATGTCGGAAAGCCAGTCCTTGAGTTCCGCCGAGCGACCGGTCGGAATCTGAATCAGTTCATCGGCGATGCCGTAGAAACCCAGCAGCAGAATTCCCTGCCACGTCTTTTTTCGCGACCAGCCGCCGACCGCATGACGCCAGTTCGCCCAACACACGGCGAGGATGGTATAGACGCCCATGTGCAGCAACTTGTCGTTGTTGTGTTCGAGCATTCCGCCCAATTCTTGCGGCACGGGGATATGCGTGGCGATGAACAGTGCCAGCCAGTATCCGCCCAGAAGAATTTCCCGCCACTTGCGCTGCACGTTAGACATTCCTTGCATCACGTCGTGGGATAAGGCTTGGCCAGCCGATGCTGCGGATGCTTTTCGACGTACTTTTTGACGTTCTCGGTCCGCGACAAGGCGACCGGAAGGAAATCGAGCGCCTGCTGCAAGCGTTCGTTCGGTTCGGCGCAACTGAACCGCAGGAAACCGGCCCCCGCCTCGCCGAAACATTCACCCCCCAGGCAGGCGACGCCGAATTTTTCGTCGGCCCCTTCGAGCAGGTACAATGCCAGCCCGTGACTGGTGATGCCGAGTCGATTGCAGATCGGCGAGACATTGGGGAAGACGTAAAACGTCGCCGTCGGATCGAGTGCCGAGAACCCCGGAATATTGTTGAGACCCTTCGTCAGCAATTCGACCTTCTCGCGGAATTTCGACATCTGCTGCTCGCGTTCGGATTTGTCCCGTTCGAGGGCCGCTTTCCCCGCCAACTGCACCAGCGGCGGTGTGCATGACAGCGTCGTATTGATCATCTTGCCGACGGCCTCGGCAATTGCCGCCGATGAGACGGAAAACCCCAGCCGCCAGCCGCTCATGCTGTACGATTTGCTGAAGGTGTACGCGGCGAGGCATTGATCCATCATCCCCGGTTCGGCGAGCAGTGAGTGATGACGCCCCTTCCAGACCATGTGGCAATACGGTTCGTCGCTGAAGACGGCGACGTCCTTGCCCCGAATCAGATTCGCCAGCGCTTCCAAATCTTCTTTCGTCGTCACGCCACCGGTCGGGTTGTGCGGCGAATTGAGAATGATCGCTTTCGGGGACGGGTCTACTTTGAGAAACCGTTCGATCTCGGCGAGTTCCGGACGGAACTGATGTGACTGCCTGAGCGAACTGTAAGTGATGCGGGCGCCGCGACGCTGAATGTTGGGGATGTACGTCGGAAAGTACGGCCCGAACACCAGCACGCCGTCGTTCGGGTTCAGAAACGCTTCGCAGAAATACTGCTCGAAGACCTTCGCCCCCGGCGCGACGATGATGTTCTGCGGTTCCGCGGGAATGCTGAATTCCTCGCGCACGAATTTCGCCGCCGCGGCGCGAAATTCCGGCAACCCCGGCGAGGGGCAGTAATGCGATTGATTCGCATGAATCGCGTCGACTCCCGCCGACTTAGCGCTCGATGGACTCTCGAAAGGGCTGTCGCCGATTTCAAGTTCGACGACGTCCTTTCCCGCCGACTTCAATGTCTTGGCAATGGCAAGGACCGAAAACGCCGTCTCAACCGACAGCGATTGGGCAAACTGACTGAGTGTGGCGGCCAAGATGCAGGGACTCCCTGTTGTTGAATGTGGCGAAGAAGAATCGATCATCGG
>JBJXGP010000435.1:0-2697 GCA_046160425.1 Planctomycetaceae bacterium | reverse complement strand
GGAAATCAGCGGCACGATCGACTTCCTTGAGCCGAACGATGATAGCTGCATTCAGCGACTCCGTCAGTTAATCGACACATTTCCTCGCGATGGAATATCGCCTTTGTTTCGGCGAGAGACGCCGATTGAATCGCAATTGAACCCCGCCGAAGTATATGGATATATGTCTCCGGATCCCCAAGCCCCTTACGATGTCCGCGATGTGTTGAATTGTTTCGTCGATCGAGGGACATTTCAGGAATACAAAGCGCAGTACGGCAAGACGGTCGTCTGCGGATACGCTCGCTGGGGAGGATTTTCCGTCGGCATCGTCTCCAATCAGCATCGGCAGGAGAAATCGGCAACCGCAGGGATTCAATTCGGGGGAGTCCTCTATCCTGAATCGGCGGACAAAGCGGCCCGCTTCATCCTCGATTGCAATCAAACCTGGACGCCGATCATTTTTTTGCAGGATGTCTACGGCTTCATGGTCGGCAAGCAGGCTGAGCAATCCGGAATCATCCGCTCGGGGGCCAAGCTGGTGAACGCCATCGCCAATAGCCGAGTACCGAAGATCACGGTGATCACCGGGGGGAGCTATGGTGCGGGAAATTACGCGTTGTGCGGCCGGGCGTTCGATCCCCGACTGATTTTCGCCTGGCCTACCGCCAAGTACGCCGTAATGGGTGCCCGCCAGGCGACGGCGACATTGCTCGACATCAACATCGCCGCTAGTCAGCGAGCCGGAAGAACAGTCGATGCCGCAGAACTCGAAGAGTTGAAACGCAAAACGATGGATGATTACGAGGAGCAGACCGACATCCGTTATGCAGCAGCCCGCGGCTGGGTCGACGCGATCATCGATCCGGACCAGACGCGCGACAGCGTAATACAGGCTCTCACTTGGGCCACTCGCTACGCTGACAATGTTCCGCTGAAAACCGGCGTGATGCAGGTCTGACAAACGGCGAACCGGAACGTCAATGACTACAAATGGCGGATTGTTCAAGCTCGACACTTTCACGATATGACATTCGAATCCTCCCTCAAAAATGCGCGAAATGGGGCCGCTGACTATTGCATTCCCGATCACCTTTCCGTCAGAATATCTCCAGAGTTGAATGCAGTTCAAACCGTCGGACCGTATCAGAGTGATACCGTTCGCATTGAACTGCCGCGATTTCATCCGCCGCTCGATTCTTCGTTAACCCTGGGGGCAGGGTCAATTTAGGGTTATCGATCGGCGGAACGATGACGGGATTGATTCTGATCGCACAACACGGCCATTCGCCGTCGTCGCGATGATCGGAGTTCGGCTGTCTGGGCCCAGCCAATTTCGAAGCGCAGGAGCATTGCGTAAATACCAATGCTCGACGTTTCGAACGTTGAATGGTTGAGGTCCGCGAGCTTGCAGTCACACATGCCGTGTGATCCCCTGCACGCACTCATAACGTCGAAATGAAAATCTATTATCCAGAGATCGGAATCGCACTGCGGAATTTCATCTGCGTCCCGCACACGTTCATGACCGAAGCTGTTTCGATTTCTGAATAGTCACACTCGAGGAGCTATTGCCAATGTATCGTCCCCGCTCTCAGCGCCGTCGGGCAATGAGTATTTCTAAATCACATACCCCCGCCGTCGTACAACACGCGGTCACGGAAATCCTCGAGACTCGCGCCATGTTGAGCGCCACGGTCATCGACCCGACCGCCGATATCGGCCTGTATTTCAACAACAGTTCGATCTCGTCCGATGCACTGGTCATCGACGGCGCCACCATCGATGGTAACGGTTCGCACGGCATCGCCATCGATTTTAACGGCGTTGTGGGACTGAATTCGATCGCCATCAACAATACGTCCGCATCGAGCAACGGCGAGACGGGGATCATCATCTCGCTCAAGAACATGACGCTCGATACGCTGCTGATTCAATCGACCACCGTGAACGCCAACGGCGATCCGGGGATCAGCTTTGTCTTCGAGAACGTCACCATCGGCTCGCTCACGCTGTTCGACGTGACGGCAACTGGGAACGACTTGGCCGGCATCTACCTGAAATCGACCAACAGCACAATCGGGCAGGTTTCCATCACCGAGTCCTCCAGTACCGGCAACACCGGGGACGGAATGCTGTTCCAGATGACCGGCGGCGGCGTGACCGAGTTCCTGCTGACCGACAATTCGGGGATTTCGAACAATACCGGATCAGGATTGGTCTTCAACCTGACCAGTGCGCCCATTGCTAAAGTCGAAATCGAAGACAACACCATTTCGGACAACACCGCGGGTGACGGCGTTCGTTTTCTGCTCAATAACAGCGCGATTGCCGGGGCGATCAACGGCAACACGATTCTTGGGAACTCCGGTCATGGAGTCAATTTCACGCCGACGGCGACCTCGAATATGGTGATCGATTTCGGCAATCTCGCTTCCGAACGAATGATCACCGGCAATTCCATCTCCGGTAATGGGGGGTCGGGAATACAGGCGATCCTCACGCGGTTCACCGATTTCCGCGCTCAGCTTGGGGGCAACACGATCTCCAATAACGGCGGCTTCGGCTGGTTTACGAGCGCAGTCCGCACCGCCAAGCTGGATGTCGAATTCGGCAATACGCTGCTCGATGAATCGTTAAATACCCTGAACGCGAATCACGATGCGGCCGTCGGATTCGACCTCACCGACGACGCCACGGGGAAAGTCATTTTGCACG
>JBJXGP010000434.1:0-2966 GCA_046160425.1 Planctomycetaceae bacterium | reverse complement strand
GTCAATATTCTCACGCGCATCGCGCCGGATGAAGATCTGTCGCAGATCAGAGACGATGTCCCTTTTCGGGAACAGATGGAACTCGACAGCATGGATTTTCTCGATATCGTGATGGAATTGCGCAAGCTCTATCGCGTCCAAATCCCTGAAGAGGATTATCCGAACCTGAACACCATGAGCGGGACGGTCAGCTACCTCGTGCCGCTATTAAAAAATGCCGGAGCACCCGCCTGATTGCCGTGATCCCTGCCTGAGACCATCCTCGTCGGATCACGTGCTTTTCTCCACGGATCGTCGATTCACGTGCAATACGATGCCATCATCATTGGTGCCGGTTTATCGGGGCTCTCCGCGGGTATTCGGCTGGCCTATTACGAAAAATCGGTCTGCATCCTCGAACGTCATACGACCATCGGCGGGCTGAATTCATTTTATAGGCTGCGCAATCGCAATTTCGACGTCGGACTGCATGCCGTCACCAATTATGCGGTTCGCGGAACAAAACAAGGACCGCTCCCTAAACTTCTGCGGCAATTGCGGATGGACTGGGATGATTTTCGACTCGTCCCTCAATGCGGGTCGGCGATCGTGTTTCCCGGGTGTCGCCTGCACTTCACGAACGACTTCGACGAGTTGCGCCAACAGATCGCTTCCGCTTTTCCGGCGCAAGCCGACGGGTTTCATCGCTTCGTCCAACTCGTCGATGACTACGACGATATGAACCTCTCGCCGCCCCCACGATCGGCCCGCGCGACGCTTCGCGAATACATCTCCGAACCGATGCTCGTGGAAATGCTGCTTTGCCCGCTGATGTTTTACGGAAGCGCCACCCCGCACGATATGGACTTTCATCAGTTCGTAATCATGTTCAAAAGCATTTATTACGAAGGCTTCGGACGCCCCCGCGAAGGGGTGAGGCATATCCTCAAGCAGCTGACCCGCAAATACAAATCGCTCGGCGGAGAACTCCGTCTGCGAAGCGGCGTGCGCCGGATCCTGAAGCGCGGCGACGAAGCGGTCGGAGTCGAACTCGACGATGGTACGATCCTCGAATCGCGCACAATCCTCTCATCGGCAGGCTCCGCCGAAACGATGCGGTTGTGCGAGGACGAACCGCAACAGGCCGCCAAATTCCCGCCGGGTGAAATCAGCTTCATGGAAACGCTGACGGCATTGAACCGCCAGCCGGCCGATCTCGGTTTCGGCGAAACGATCGCGTTTTACAGTTTTTCTCCCGAATTTCATTATGAACCGCCGCGAGAACCGCTCGATCTGCGAAGCGGGATCATCTGCTCTCCCAACAATTTTCAGTATGACATGCCGCTGGAGGAGGGGATGATTCGCATCACGGCACTCGCGAATCCTGACTATTGGATGAACCTGCCGGATGACGAGTATCCCGAAGCGAAACGAAACTGGGCGAAGAAATTGCTTGAGGCCGCGCAGCCTCTGCTTCCCAACTATCAGCCATATATTCTCGATACTGACAGTTTTACGCCGCGCACGATTCGACGCTTCACTGGACATCTCAACGGCTGTGTGTACGGGGCATCGCAGAAATATCTCTCCGGAGAAACGCCCTTCCGCAAACTCTTTTTGTGCGGCACCGATCAGGGGTATCTGGGGATCATCGGATCGATGCTTTCGGGTATCACGATGGCCAACCTGCACGTCCTCAAGGGATCGTGAAAACGCTTGTGTGATTCAAAAAAACGAGCGGTTGACTTGAAATTTCCTCCGCGATCATGTGTCATATTGTACATACACAATCCCTGACGTTCATTGCGGGACAACCGTATCGAGAATCCTCATGCGAACTCGTCGCGCATTCACCTTGATCGAGCTGCTGGTGGTCATCGCCATCATCGCTTTACTCATCGCATTGCTCTTGCCTGCCGTGCAGCAGGCGCGCGAGGCGGCCCGTCGCGCTCAATGCAAGAATCACCTCAAGCAAATCGGCGTCGCACTGCACAATTATCACGATGCCCATAATACGTTTCCGCCGGGATACGTCAGGCCGCACGGCACGAGCTGGCATTATCACCTGCTCCCCTATCTCGAACAGGCCGCCGTCTACAATCTGGTGAGCTTCGAGAATTACGCAGGAACAACGGCCTCGGCGTCGATCTGGATATCCGGGAACAATCGGCTCGCCTGTGAGACGGTGCTGCCGGTTTTTCTGTGCCCGTCCGACCCGTCGCGAACCCAGGAAGACAACGCCAATATCGCCAAGCGTGCTCATAGTAACTACGTGGCCTGTGCCGACTCGCAAGAATTGACCGACGGCTCGGCTTCGCTTGGAGCCGCCGACAAAGATGGAATGTTCTACCGCAACAGCCGCACCCGCATCGGTGAAATCACCGACGGCAGTTCGAATACCATCGGCGTGGGTGAAGTGACGAACCACAAGGATGGACTCAACCAGGATCACTGGCACACCGGGTCGCCGGAAGTCGAAAAAACAGGCCCATCGGAACTCAGCACGACGGAGTTCTCGGAATTTCTCGGATCGATGGGTCCCACGCTCAATCAGTTCATCGACGGCCCCAACTCGTCGGAAGAGATGTCGTTTCGCAGCGCCCACACCGGCATGGTGAACTTTCTGCTGATGGACGGCGCCGTACGCACCATCTCGGAAAACATCGACCAGAACGTCCGCCGCATGTTGGCGACCCGTTCGGGGAATGAAGTCGTCTCAGAATTTTGATATGCTGCGGATAACGGTCTTGCATCGTTCGACTGTCGTGAAGCCATGCATCACCAGTCCCAGCGATCGATCAACTTCGGTGTCACATGTCTGACCACACTACGAGCGCGTCATCCATTTTACAATCGCTTATCAATGAGGTTCTGGTACTCGATACGGCCAGCCCCTATGTGATCATCGGCACGTTGACGGGGGAAGATGCCCACTACCTGATCCTCAACGATGCCGACGTGCATGATCTCCGCGACTCCCCGACGAT
>JBJXGP010000433.1:0-16389 GCA_046160425.1 Planctomycetaceae bacterium | reverse complement strand
GAAGAGGTTGGTGTTCAGGTTGGTGGTGTTGGCGTTCATGGTCAAGGCTCCTTGTCGTTTGAGTGTTTGTCGTTCAGGCATCGTGCAGGAGGTGTAAAGCAGTCTGAATGCCAATCCCCGCCGCGCGCCAAGAATTCTGAACACGGAGATCAGAACCATTTATACAACAGACTATGAAATAAAGACTTATGGAATTTACGACCTCCCCGAAAATTCTTGACACCCCCCGGCACGGCACACCGACAATGATGCTTTCACACCACAGCGGGATGTGAATGAGGGGGGAACACCAGCGCGCCGAGGGAAAATTGAGACACCTATATATTTACCATTTAAGATGTTGCGCAATATTTCCTCCGTTACGCCACATGTTGACTATTCACCGCACTCTACGCATTCAATGCGCGATCTCCGTCTTGTTGCGGCACTTCTCCCGAAAATCCTGGAGTTCGCTGGGCGTGGGACATAGGAAGGCGGCGCGAGCCTGACGTGAAAAAACGGTGTCTAAGCAGCCATAGAACGAGGTGCCCCGTCGCGGATCGACTCAAGAATCCTCTTTCCTCCAACCGATTTGCGACTTGCACTCCCGGGAACCTTGACGTTCGAAAAAATCTTCTCATAATCAATGTCCTGTCTTGCGAAAGCAGCGACCGTCATCGTCGCGATTGCGTGAAATCGATGATTCGCGGGTGTAGCTCAGTGGTAGAGCGTCACGTTGCCAACGTGAATGTCGAGGGTTCGAACCCCTTCACCCGCTCTCTGTGTTTTATTGATCTGGTATGGTTTTCTTCAGCTTCGGACGCCTCGAATTCGACCCGACACGCCTACAATTCCACCGTGCGTGGGGAATCTTCGAATCCGTGAACTTCGAATCAACCCCGAACAGGGCATTTTGTCAGCCGCGTCTCGAATATCCCGCATCGTGTTGCGAGCTTTCCTCGTCAGCCGGGTTATGAAATCAGTTCCATCAACTCTACTCGAATTGCAGCAACTATGAGCGACACCAACGATGCCGACACCTTGGAACAGACCCACGATGAGGCTCATGCTGAAGGTGGGCACGACCACGACGAGCATGGCGGTCACGAGCATCACCTGTCGCTCGATGTGGAAGTGACCGACGTCGGCCCTTGCCGCAAGCACGTGCGAGTTCGCATTCCCGAAGCCGACGTCAATCATCTTCGCGAGCATGCAATCGATGAAGTCTCTTCGACGGCAGCGGTCCCGGGGTTTCGCGTGGGGCATGTGCCGAAAAAACTGCTGCAAAAGCGGTTCAAAGACGAGCTTTCAAATCAACTGAAGCAGAAGTTGTTGATGGAATCGATGGAACAACTCGCAGCCGAGAATTCACTCGATCCGATCAACGAGCCCGATATCGACGTTGCGGCGCTGGAGATCCCTGAAACCGGCGATTTCGAGTACGAATTCGACGTTGAGGTCCGTCCGGAGTTCGAATTGCCGGCCTACGAAGGCTTAACGATCACGAAGCCGGTGCGTGCGATTTCCGATGCCGACGTCGACACCTATCTCGAACGCTTTCTGTCGCAGTACAGTCAGCGCATCGAATCGACCGAACCGGCGACGACCGGCGATTACGTCACTCTCGAAGTGCAGTTCTCGCATAACGGCAAAAAGCTGCGGCAGATGGAACGCCTGACGGTCTGCCTCAAGCCGGTCCTTCGCTTTCAGGACGCCGAGATCGAAAACTTTGACGAATTGCTCAAAGGGACGAGTACCGGAGACGTGCGCGACGTGAAAGTCAAAGTTTCGCTTGAGGCTGAAGACGTCGCGATGCGCGGCGAAGAGATCGACGGCCAATTCAAGATCATTGAACTGCGCCGCTTGCAGGCTCCCGAACTGACGACCGAATTTCTCGAGCGCGTCGGGCTTGGCACGCCAGAAGAATTGCGAGACGAAGTGCGACAGATGCTCGAGCGCCAATTGACGTTCGAACAACGGCAGTCGGCTCGCACGCAGGTCTTGTCGAAGATTACCGAATCAGCGCAGTGGGAACTCCCCGAGCAACTCGTCCTCAAGCATGTCGAAAATGCCTTGCGTCGCGAAGTGCTCGAAATGGAACAGGCCGGTTACACGACCGAACAGATTCGCGCCCGCGAAAACGAAATTCGGCAGCAAGCCGTGACGACGACGCGCCAGGCGCTCAAGGAACACTTCGTATTAGACAAAGTCGCGACCAATGAAAACATCGAAGTCACGCACGTCGACATCGACAGTGAAATTCGCTTGATGGCGATGCAGCGCGGCGAAAATGTTCGACGCGTTCGCGCGCGGATGGTGAAGACGGGGATGATCGAAAATCTCGAGGCACAAATTCGCGAACGCAAAGCGATTGATGCCATCCTCGATCGCGCGATCTACAACGAAGTCCCGGCGGAAGCACCGCTGGAAGATCGCGTCTCCGCCGTGGCCATTTCGATTTGTGGCGGCTCAGCCGTCGTCAGCCCCACCGACTTGGGCAACGAGGAAGAATAAGGTTTACTGAGAGCGGGCGAACTGGCTGGTGGCTGAAAAGACCGGGTGGATAAACCACCCGGCTTATGGAACTGCGCATTTGATCATTTCGTCACGGGCTGTTACGCAGATCCCTGATCCTCCCTGCTATCCAGGCTGATGTCTCCTCTTGATTTTCAGATGCGAAGTGCATCCCTGCCGCAAACGTCGCTCGCCAACGTCTTGCTACGACACGGCTTCAAATCAGGGGGCTTGGCGAAAACCTCAAGTCGCGTACAATTCTCCGTTTAATGTCTCTTGACGCAACTGCCGAACATCGGTTATCCCACCCCTTGGAGATACCGCGCAACAAGATGATCCCGGATGGGAAAGGTGATTTATGTTTGAAACGTTTTCGCAGCCAGGCTCGATGCCCCGTAACGACCGCAGCCGTGAGTATTCACGTCAGCGGCAGATGGGGATCGGCGACCTGCTCCTGGAAAATCGCATCGTGTTTCTGGATGGGGTCATCTCCGATGGCTCGGCCAATCTGATCGTGATGAAGCTTCTGTATCTGCAATCCGAAAACCGGCACCAGGATGTGCATCTCTACGTGAATTCACCGGGCGGGTCGGTCTCTGCAACAATGGCGATTTACGACACCATGCAGTTCCTCGACTGTGCGGTGGCGACGTATTGCGTCGGCCTCGCGGCGAGCGGCGGCGCGATCCTCATCGCCGGCGGCACGAAGGGGAAACGCTACATCCTGCCTCATGCCAAAATGATGATTCACCAGCCCTACGGCGAAGTCGGCGGGCAGGTGTCGGACATCGAAATTCAGGCCCGCGATATTCTCGAAACTCGCAACGTCCTCAATGATATTCTGGCCAAGCATACCGGCCAGCCGATCGAAGTCATCGCCAAAGATACCGAGCGCGACCGCTACCTGACCGCCGGGCAATCCAAAGAATACGGCCTCGTCGACGAAGTTCTCATCAAGGCCAAAAAGGAACCCGAAAGTTCCACGGCGAAACCGGCCACTTGAAATAATAATCGAATCAGGGAATCGCCCGCGAGCGACAGCACCATCCGAGAGCGAAGGAATCAGAGACCGCCATGTCAGTTCTAATACCGTTCGTGATCGAAAAAAATGGCCGCGAAGAACGCGCCATGGACATTTACAGCCGGCTTCTCAAGGACCGGATCATCCTCTTGGGAAGCGCCATCAATGACGACGTGGCGAACAGCATCGTGGCGCAGTTGTTGTTCCTGCAGTTCGACGACCCCGACTCGGACATTCACCTCTACATCAATTCGCCCGGCGGGTCGGTCACGGCGGGAATGGCCATTTACGATACCACGCAATACCTCACCTGCGACGTGGCGACGTATTGTCTCGGACAGGCATCGAGCATGGGTGCTCTCTTGCTGACCGCGGGGGCGGCGGGCAAACGCAACGCCCTTCCCAATGCCCGCATCATGATTCACCAGCCCCTCGCCGGTATGCAGGGGACGGCGACCGAACTCGAAATTCACGCCAAGGAAGTGATTCGCATCAAGCAGCGAATGAACGAAATCCTGCTGAAACATACCGGCCAGACGCTGACGAAAATCCAGGACGATACCGACCGCGATAACTTCATGTCGGCAGAGGAAGCCAAGTCATACGGCCTGATCGACAACGTGCTCGATCGTCTGGTTCCGCCGCCAAAATCAACTGAGAAACCCGCATAGCCAGACCTGTTATCGCATGATGCCGATGTCCCTACCTGGCATCGATGTTGAACTTCGAAGGATCGAGGTTCAAAGTGGACTGAAAACAAACGATCGCTGCATCATTCAATGGATTGTCGGTTCCCATGTGGACATGGCGAACACCATTCTGGTTTGATCGGACATCGGCCTCGCGAGTGGCCGTGTGGTTCTTCGTATTGCTGGCGGCCTCTTCTATAGGCTGCGGTTCGCGGCGCAGCACCGATCTGCTCGAAGCGCGGCTGCGCGACCAGGAAGATCAACTCACCGAGATGCAGCAGCAGGTCGCAACCGTCGCCGCAGAACGGGATCGCCGCGAGCGAGAGATCGGCGATTTACGCAAACGCCTCAACGAACGCGGCACGGCATTGCCGGTCCCCGAACAAAGCGAGGCATTGTTTCGCGTGGTCGGGATCTCGATCAACACGCTCTTGTCGGGGGGAGCCGATCTCGACGATCGACCTGGCGATGAAATACTCTCGGTCCTGATCGCCCCGCACGATGAGCAGAATGACCTCGTCAAATTGCCGGGCGCGGTCGAGCTCTCGGCGTACGATATGACTCTTCCCGAAGAGGAACGACGGCTCGGGTCGTGGACATTCGAAGCCGAAAAGACTCGCGAGAATTGGCATCGCGGACTCGCCGGCGCGGGGTTCCTGTTTCAGGTTCCGTGGGAGAAGCCTCCCACATCGGAAGAGGTACTCGTGCATGTCCGCTACACAACAATCGACGGTCGGCAGTTCGACAAAACCGAAACCCTGCGCGTCGAACCCGTGGAGAATTCAGTGCCGACGTTCACCGACGCCGCGCCGATTCGGCGTCCCCCTCCGGAACCGCGTCAGCCGTCGGCGAGGCGAAAAATTCTCGATTCCGATTCGACCGGGCGCGTGCGGCTTTCGGGTGGCAACGACGAGAATCCGTTCGAGTGAGGCTGTAATTTTTTGCGAGAAGACCGGAGAAGACCGGGTGGATAAACCACCCGGCTCGTGGATCGACTCAGTTGTGGATCGACGCGGTTGATCGTATTTCAACGGGCCTCTATTTCATCGTGCGAGCGCGTTCCATCGCCGCTTCGGCTTCGGGGATTTTTCCGCAGCGCTGATAGATGACCGACAACTGCGTGAACGAGAAGGCGTCGTTCGGTTCGAGTTCGGTCACGCGCAGGGCGTGCTGGATCGCTTCGTCGTTGCGGCCGATTTTTTGCAGATGCACGCCGAGCGCCGAATGCGTCAGGACGTTGTCGGGGTCGCTCGCGAGAATTTCCTCGAGCTTGGCGACGCAACCTGCGAGGTCGCCGTCGTTCTTGAGCTTCATCGCCTCGTTGTACATTTGATCGGATAGAGTCATCGCCGTCGCTCCCGGTCTCTCTCGTTGATGCAAAAATCGTTTGCCATTTCGACTGGTCACTGCCGGAGGTATCATAGTCATCTCGATGATCCATTCCAATCCATCTAACATCCCGCTGAAAAATGGGTGGCACTGCTGGCTTGCCCAGCAGTGAGGTGGTAGTTCATCGGACAAGCACGGGTGGACAAGCCACCCGGCTCACGAAGTTTGACGTTCGATCATTTTTCAAAGGGCTGCTAACAGAAATCCCCACGGCGATGACAGCGACTTCGGAACCCGCGCAATTCCCGCGTCCCTCTCGTGGAGAATGGATTTTCATTCTCTGCCTGACGCTCGTCGCCTTCGCGCTTCGCGGCTGGAACTTATCGCAAGTCTCCGTCGAGCACTTCGATGAGGCGATTTACGCCTCGAATCTTTTCTTCGGTGAAGCCGAGCGATTCCGCTATCCGCAGCGCGAGTTCTTTGGTCCGCCATTGTTCCCGTATCTCGTCGAGTGGACGATGATCTTCACCGGCACCAGCGGCCAATCGGCGATGTATGCGAACGTGCTGTTCGGGTCGCTGACGATCCCGCTCCTCTGGTTCGTTGGCCGCACCTGGTTCGGCCCGGTCTGCGGCCTCGTCGCGGCGTTCATCGCCACGGGTTACGACTTCCATATCTATTACAGCCGTTCGGCACTCACCGATGTGTCACTCTGCTTCTGGTGGCTGCTCGCGGTCTGGGCCTACGAGCGGAGCTTCACCCTGAAGTCGCTGAGGTATGCGCTCGCGGCGGGAGTTCTCTCCGGCTTGTGCTGGGCGACCAAGTACAACGGCTGGATCACCTGGCTGATCGCCCTCACCGGCGGTCTCGGTTACGTTCTCTTCTCGGTGAAGCACGAACCGCTCTCGCAACGCCTCAAACTGTGGGGCCTGATCTGCGGCATCAGCGGCCTGATGATGCTCGCCTGCTGGTATCCGGTCTGGAGCGATCTACAACCCGTCGGTGGATACGCGGCGATCGCCGCTAATCACGAGCAATACTTCGTGGGGTTCGCGGGGTGGATTGAGTCGGCGATGGGTCAGATGAGAATACAAAGGAATCAGCAAGGCTCGATAGCATTAATCAATTACTCAATCCCCTTTGTCTGGTTGATGATTACATATTTTCGGTCCTTAAATCAAACTCGGCGAGTCGGTTTCACATGGAACAAGAAAGCCGAATTATCCCTAATTAATCAAGATCCTCATTCAACATATTTGCTACTCAAATTGATGATTGTCGTATGCTTCTGGAGTTCTATAGCGATTGGTTACCAGCTAAGTTGCATGGCCGCGATGCTGTTTTTCAGTATGCTTTTTCTTTCCATATCGCTGATTAACCAAGTTAAGATGTCTAACCGGAAGGGCGTTGCAATTGATCAAGAAACTGCACTCTCGTCATTCGCTGCAATGTGGCTATTGAGCAGTTGGTGTGTCGGACTCTTGGTTGCAACACCCTTATATCATCCCTATCCCCGGTTAATACTCCCCTTATTGATTGCTTGCTGGTTAGGCGTTGGGGCATATATCGGGGATCTGCTAGAACCGTTTCGAATGGTCATCCATGATTATCATCTACCTGGCGGCAAGAAAACCGTGTTAGGCCAGCCGATCGTCGCAGTGCTACTCGTCTGGTTATTCGTCGCATTTATTGGGTTGGTGTTCATGGGAGAAATCCGCCCCTTCCCCGGCTGGCAGTCTCGCTTGTCGATGGAAGAGGTCACTTCGGGGATCGCAAGTGAGATACTCAACGGCACCGTTTCACGTGAAACGGTGCCGGTCCCCGCGCCCGATCGGGCGGTCGTGTATGTCTGGGGAGCACCGGCGGTCGTGTTTCATCTGAAGTCGAACGGCTGGCCGTTGGTCGCGCCGGTTGCCGACTGGGGATTTCTGGAACCGAACCCCGCCGCGGCGAAGTTGCCGACGTTCTTCGTCGCCGGCTCGCAGTTCGCAAAGTCCGACGAGTTGCAGCAGGAACTCGAACGGCATCGCAGTTCGCTCGAACGGGTGCGCGAGTATTATTTCACCCCCAGCGAGCTGGTCGCCTTCGATGACCGTCCGCCGACCTCTTTTCGGACAGCCGATCCCCCCGAGCGGCAGTCGATCGTTCTCTACCGCGTCCGGTCGGGTGCGGAGTAGCTGTTTGCGAACGTCGCCGTTCGCCCGTCCACCGTTTCACGTGAAACGGTCGCGGGGATTCCGTGTCCTTCCGACCTCCATTCGATCCTGGCACGTCGATTTCTATTCCACTGGCGGGCAAGCCGCCAGTGCCACCCGTCCGTTCACCGTTTCACGTGAAACGGTGGCAGTCACGTGATTTTCGTCGTAGCTGCCAATTTGGCGGTCAGCCTGGGAGATCCCTCTTGCTCTCTTTTTCGTGTGGTAGCTACAATCCGCCCCCCTCATGAGCGACACCCTTGAAAGAAATGATCGTAACGACGCTTTGACCAATATCCACGCCCTTCGCAAAACCTCAGGGACGTGCCACCCGAAGGACGATGCATTGACCGTTCGGCAACACCAGGCGATAGAAAGTCGAATATCATGGGACCAGCACATCAAGACGAAAATCGTGAACCGGGACGAAAACGTTTAGGCCGCGGGATCAACGCGCTGCTCGGCGAGGCACCCACGTCGCAGGAAAACGCGGCGGCCTCTCCGCCCACGCCATCGGGGCCGGAGTTGACCTTAATCGATCGCAATATGATCGATCGGAGTCCCTTCCAGCCGCGCACCCGGTTCGGCAGCGAAGCCTTGAACGAACTCGCGGAGAGCATGCGCCAGCACGGCGTCTTGCAGCCGCTGCTCGTCCGTCCGCTCGGCGATCGATATCAATTGATCGCGGGCGAACGCCGTTTGATCGCGGCGGGAATGGCGGAACTTCGCGCGGTCCCTTGCCGCATCCTCGACTACGATGATCAGCAGGTCTGCGAGGTCGCGCTCGAAGAGAACATAAAACGAGAGGACCTGCACGATCTCGAAAAGGCCCTTGCGTTTCAGCAATACATGACGAAGTACAAAATGTCGATCGAGCAGCTTTCGAAAAGGCTCAGCGTGAACCGCACGACGATCAGCAACCTGCTGCGGTTACTCACGCTGCCGATGTCCATTCAGCGGATCCTGATCGACGACAAGATCAGCAGCGGGCACGCGCGGGCGCTCCTGGTGCTCAATGAGGCCGACCAACAATCGCTATGCATGAAGATCATCGAAGAAGGCTGGTCGGTGCGTCAGACCGAACAGGCGGCTCGCGCCAAGCAGGAGCCGACGACTGTCCCGTTCCAACCGAAGGCCAAAGCTCCCGCGTCTCCCCTCTCGAATCACGTCTTGTCGCTGCAGAATCAACTGCGCGATCTGACGGGAACGAAGGTCACGATCAAGCAGACCGGAAAGGATTCGGGGCAAGTGATCCTGCACTTCGAATCGAACGACGACTTCGAACGGATTCTCCGCGCCCTGCGCCGACCCGCGGCATGAGCAAGATATCGTCGAGCTACTTCATCCGGTTCCGCGTCTGCTGCTTCGCCTTTGCGTAGACGTCGACCAGTGACGGCGTTGTCGGTTCGGGAGCCGCCGGTGCTGTCGGCGGTTCGCCGGGCTTCAATACCGTCACCGGTTTCGCAGTCGCCTTCTTCGACGCGAGCCGTTTGATTCTTTCGCGCAGCGGGACTTTGACCGGCGATACCTTGGCCGAGGGAGTCGTCGCCTGGGCGAGTTCTTCGGGAGTCAGCACATCCATGATCCGTTCCCACAACGACAATCGGCGACCGGCGATCTCCATGAGCAAGATGCACAACCCGGCGATCGCCAGCCAGGGGACGAGCGAATATTTCTTGACCGATCGCGGCGGATCGCGAAAGATGTCGAGCACCTCGGGACGCGATTTTCCTTCCGTCAAGTCGGCGGATGCTTTGAGGATCTCGGTCCCCGCTCTCAGCCCCGTGCGCGGCGCAAACTCCGGAGAGTACGGCAACGACACCGCCGGCCCCCGCTGCACTCCGCGCGGACCGGTCTGAATCAACGTCCGATACGTGCCACTCTCTGCCAGGCGAAATCTCGCTTCCAAAGAGTACGGCCCCGTCCAGACGAGATCGGGATTGAACGGCTTCTGTCGTTCATCTCCCGGTGGAAGCACGTGAAACGTTGGCGCCTGTCGAGCGGTATCAGGCCGATCGGGATCGAGTTCGAAGTTGACGACCGCTTCCTGACCGACCTGTTCCATGCGGACATACACGCTGCTCGGCTCGTCACCCCCCAGCAACCAGCGTGCATGTGTGATCATAAAATTACTATAACTTCCCCACTGACCGAAGCCCCCCGCGTGCTTGCCGTCGACTTCGAGTGTGATCGCCGCCACGCGGCCCAAGCCGCGATACCAGAACGCCGACCACGGGGCGGCATACTCATCCTGCGACGTGACCGCGACCGTCGCTTCGGGTTTCAGGTAACTCAAGTTGTACCCGCCGACCGTCGGAAAATTCGTCTCGTCCCAGCTTCCCATCAGCACGGCGTCGGGGAGCATCTTCCCCGGGATGCCGTTCGGCTGCGTCTTGGGATCGAACTCGATGAACGAACTGCGGGCGACGCTCATTGTGTCTTCGGTGAACAGCCGCGGGAGTTCTTCGGGATCGGTGGTGAACATGATGTTCCCTTTCCCGCGCCTGGCGATGTCTTCGAGCAACGCTGAATCGACGTCGGTCTTCGTCCCCAGCCCGATCACGCTGCACGTGATCCCCGCCTCGGCAAATTTTTCGAGCAGCGATTTGTACGCACCCGGTTCTTCGCTGTCGTTGGCATCCGAAAACAGAATGATGTGCTTCGTCGATTGCTCGGCCTTCATCAGTTCCTGTCCGGCGGCGGTCAGTGCCTCGTAAATGAAAATTCCGCCCCCCATGCTTTCGATGCGCTTCACTTTCGACGACATCGCTTCGGGATCTTCTACCGGAGTCATCGGGACGATGATGTGCGGCGAACTGTCGACGGCGATCACCGCCACGCTATCGCCGGGCGAGAGCATTTTCAGGCATTCAACCGTACCGAGATTGGCGAGATCCATCTTGACCTTCCCGCCGGAGACCGGGACGGCCATGCTCCCCGAACGATCGAGGGCGATCACCAACGCGAGACGATTCTTGCGATGCTCTTCGCGCATCTCCATCGAAACGGGCAGAACGTCATCGAGCGGACTCTTGAAATATCCCCCCGTGCCGAAGCTCCGTTCGCCCCCCGTCAGCATGAGGCCCCCTCCCAGATCCTCGACGAATTGCGCGAGACGTTCCATCTTGATGCGGCCGAACTGCCGCGCGGGAACGTTCTCGACGATCACCGCGCGATACGGATCGAGGGCATCGTGCGTCAGCGGGAAATCCTTCGCCGCCGCGACGTCGACGGGCAACTGGCCGCTGAGCAATGCGCGCACGAGGTTATCTTCCTGGCCGTCTTCATTGAGCACGAGCAATCGGGGACCGGCTTCCGCACGGACGACTCCCAAACCCTTATTATTCTCGAGCAACAGATCGTCCTGGATGTCGAGCTGAGCCGAGTACGTGTGGATGCCCGGCGATTCGAGCACGTCGCGAAAAATCACGCGGTTCTCGCCGATATGAAACTCCTGTTTCGATTGCGAGATGGGTTTCCCGTTCCGCAGCAGTCGCACCGTCCCTTCACCGACTTTGTCGGCGTGGATCCAGACCGACAGTTGAAACGGCTCGCGGAGATTGACGGTATCGGGCAGCAACACCGATTCGATCGCCGTGTCGCCGACGTTCAGCCGTTCGAACAAGCGGTAATCGACGGGGACGCCGGCATCGCGGCAGCGGCGCGCGGCGGAATCGGGATTCGGCCCGTTCGCTTCTCCGTCGGAGAGAACCAATATGCGCGCGGGGCGGTCATCCTGCACCAGCGTCAACGCCGAGAGCAACCCCGCATGCAGATCGCTGCCGTCGGGCGAAACCTGATGAGCGTAGTCGGCGAATTGCGATTTTTCGGCGAGTTGCTGTTCGATCCGGGCGTCTTGCCCGAACGTCACCAGCCCGACGCGATCGCCGGTGCCGCGTCCCTCTTCGAGAATGCGAATCAACTCCTGAATGTGAGCGGCATCATCTTCGCGGATCGAACGCGAGCGGTCGACCACCACGACGACGTCGGTCCCGCTGCCGCTCAGATTGAGGAGCGGCCCGGTCAGCGCGAGCAGAAAGAGAACGAGCAGCGCGACGCGCAGTCCCCCCGTGACGCCGGTCGCCCGGCCGAACCGCTGATACGCCCACCACAGCGGGATCGCCAGCAGAAACAGTTCGGGGTAGATGAAGGTCAGCATTATTTTGATGAGTCGTTGTGAATGAAATGTCTGAAGGCGATCAAATGACGAATGACTAAATCCTAATGACTAAAGAATGTCGAAGCCCGAATGACGAATATGCGAATTGCGTGGGAATACAAGATTGTTGTACTCGCATCTTAATATGGTTGCTCGATGTCGTCAGAAATATTTGGTCATTCGACATTAGGAATTCATTAGACATTCGTGCTTAGGCCTTAGTCATTTGCCTCGGTCGGGTGGCACTGGCGGCTTGTCCGCCAGTGGAATGAAACATCGCTATACATTTCGCGAAGCAGAAGCTCTCGCTGACTCGCGTTTCCCAAGCGGGGCTTGGGAACGAGGGGCGAGAACGTTCCAGTCGGAAAACAATAACACCAGTATCGCAATCAAACCGAGAAGCATCAACCAGGTGAGCGGTTTGTCGAGATCGTAGCCGATGACTTCGGTGGCGACGGTCGGTTGCCGGGTTCCGGGGGTCAACTCGGCGAGCGTCGATTCCAGCGGATCGAAAAACTGCACGGAGAATTCGCCGATCGTTCGTTCTCCTTCGCGTAGTTCGTACACTCCAGGTTCCTCAAGCGGAGGGACTTCGACCTATTCGCTTCGCGCGATCGGACGAGATTCTCCCCGATGAATCAGCGACAGTTCGGGAATCGACGACGATCGATTCGCCGCGAGTTCGGGGAGAGGCCAGTGAAATTGAACGGTCTCTCCCAATCGATAATTCCAGCGCTGCAAACCGGGAAGTTCGCGGCGGCGATGCTCGATCAGATTGCTGATGAGAATCGGCCAGTCGGGACTCTCGCCGATGTTCGAACGCTGCATGTCGAGATTCAGCAGGTACGCATCGGATTCGCCGGCGTCGAGCTGCGCGAACACGGGAACCTTGCCGACGCTGATGAGCGGCGTGACGGCTTTGTTGATCGTCTGCACGCCGCCGCAAATGACTCCTTCGAGCAGAACCCCTTCCAGCAGCGGATGCCGTTTGTCGATCAGATACGGCCCCGCGAGATTCCGCGATTTGGCGACGGCGGATTCCTCCGGATCGAGCGGACCGACGCCGAGCCACCACTGCTCGGCATTCGCCGCGGGGGTCGACTCCGCCGGCGCGATCATCAGTTGCGACGACTTGGCATCGGTGAAGTTGACGTCATCGAGTTGAGCAAGCACCCGCTGCAGCGCGGGGCGAGCCGCGCTCTCCGCCGGAAGTCCGAGATGCACGGCGACCGAACGCACCTTCGGTTCGACGAGCGTCAATTCATCATCGAGCGCGAGGGCATCATCCTGCGCGGCGATTTTCAAAGTCAATCGACCGATCCCGCCGGGGAGCGGCGCTTCGAAGGGAAGTTCCTGCCCCGCGGCGACCTTAAGTTTCTGATCGAACACGGGACGATTCGCCGCTTGTCCGGTCAACTGCACGTCGTGCGCGTTCCGGCCGAAATTGGCGATGCGGAGATACAGCTTTCCCGTCGACGATTTTGAGTCGTAGGTCCACCGCGCGGCGGTGAAGGCGAGGTTTTCGAGTTTTCTTCCCAGCGACACGACTTCCATCTGCGGCGGGATCGATTCGGTATCGGCGGGAATATGATCGGTCAGAAACAGCAACCGACCGGTTTCGCCGGCGAACTGCGAGGCGAGATCCCACGCCGGATGATAATCGTGATGCGGCGAGCGCGGTTGCCATTGGTCGAGCGCGGGGAGAGCCACATCGACGGGGACGGCGGGACCGGCGAGCATCGTCGGCCTCGGTCCCGTGAGGATCAGTGTCACGACCGTATCGCGGCCGAAGTCATCCCAGCGCTTTTTCAATTCCTTGATCGCATCGTTGCGGAACGAGATCTTTTCGCCGTGACGCGCCGACATCGACGCCGTCTGATCGAGGACGACGACCCAGTGCGTCACCTGATTCATGCGGTCGAAGCGCGGGTCGGCGACGATCAGCGATATGAGCGCGGCGGCGAGGAGTTCGAACAGCAACGAAGCGGTGATCGGCAGCTTGCTCCGTTTTCGGCCGGGGGCTTCCTTCTGTTCTTCGACTCCCCAGAGGTGGCTCCCGCCGATCACGAGCGGCGGGAAGCGATGGTGATACATGTGAATCACCACGATCGCCGGTATCGCGAGGAGGCCCAGTAATCCCCAGGGTTGAGCAAAATACATGTGTCGTTCGCTGGAAGGAAGTTGTTATTGATGGATGTCAGTTACCTCTCGTTCCCAAGCTCCGCTTGGGAACGCAAGTCTTTGCAGCTCCGCTGCGCTTGTTCTTTCTATTCGACGCGCTCCGCTGCGGAAACCCTGCGCGTCGCAGCTAACCTTTCAACATGACAATTAATCCGACCTCAAAATACCGGCGTAGCTGAGATCTTCGCGGCAGAGCCGGGGCAGGCCGCGGTCGGAAATCAGCGTGGCGAACACGGCGTGAATACGGCGGGATTCGCGCGCGAGTTCGGATTGCAGCAATTCCAGTTTTTGCCGATACGCGGCGATGCGGCGGCGATCGACGAGCATGTTGCATTCGGAGCGCGTTTCGGCATCGATCAGCCGTCGTCCTCCAAGGGGCGTCGGGTCGGCTTCCCATTGATTGAGGATCTGGATGACCCATAGTGCTCCCGTCCCGACGCCGAGTTGGCGGATTAATCGCGCGGGATCGTGCGGAAACAGAAAATCGCTGATGATGATCCGCAACGATTTTTTCGCGGTCGGTAGCAGATGAGCTTCCATGATCTCGAGCGGCGAGGCGGTGCCGTCCAGCGGCAGATCGGTCAGCCAGGGGAGTTCCGAATTGCCGATCGATTTGAGCGGCCGGGCATCGTTGAGCGGGATGATCGTCGGCCGCCCGCCGAGTTGAGCGGAGAGCAGCAGCAGCACGGCGGCGACTTGCTTGGCGACGTAGGCCTTGTTGCCGTCGCCGGTCGTCATCGAACGGCTGGCATCGAAGAGTATCTCGGTTCGCGGGCTGATCTCGTCACGGAACAGCCGGACCATCAGCATGTCGGTGCGGGCGTATGCGGCCCAGTCGAGATGGCGGATATCGTCTCCGGGGAAATACTCGCGATACTCCTGAAATTCGAGCGAGCTCCCCGTCCCCCGGCCGAGCAGTTCGCCCGACTTTCCCATCACCGGGACGCGCGGCAACCCCAGTTGATACGACTTGACGATTTGTTGGACTTGCGGATCGCTTTGCACGGGATGGCTCACCGATCGTTTTTTAAGTAATGCTTCCGGTTCATTCACCCTCGCCCGCTTGCGTCGGGTGGCACTGGCGGCTTGCCCGCCAGTGTTTTTCGAGTTTCAACACATAACAGCCCGTTGGAAAAAGACCGGGTGGATAAACCACCCGGCTCATGAATCTCAGCAGGGTTCACTCAGGGACGACTTCGAGCAATTCGCCGTTTGCGGTCTCGTCGTCTTCATCTTCTTCCTGCTCCTGATCTTTCACGGGAATCGCAATTTGCAACTGCCCGTGTCGATCGACGTGAATGACTTCGTTCAACGATTTGAAGATCGAGCGGGCATTGATGACCGTGCTCAATAAGGCCACCACGCCCATCACCGATGCGATGTATTCGGTGTCGCCGTAGTTGTTGGAGACGAAGGCGATCGTCATCGCGGGGCTGATGATATCATACCAGGCGAACGACGAGTCCCACCCGTAGGTCGAAAACAGCCGGGGAATGATCGGTATGAACATGCTGACGGCGATAAGAACGACGAGAATCAGCCGCGCGTGGGCCGGCCGGAAGTCTCCCGATATCGTATTGCCCCAGCGCATCATCGCCGTCCCGGCGTTGGCATAGATCACGTAATAGCAGGTGACGACGGCGTAGACGACGAACATGTCGGCGTTCAGCGTCATCAAGTTTTCGTAAAGCAGCGGGGGGATCAATCCCAACAGCAACAGGTGGCCGATGCAGTAGACCAGCCCGCGCGTCCCTCCGGGGAGAAACGGCCACAACAGCAATCGAAATATCGCCCTCTGCGGAAGATCGCGCCGGATGCGTCTTGAGAGATAATCGTTTTCGGTCGTGGCGATCAGCGTAAAGACTGCCCAATGCACGTATTGAAAGATGCTGAACCCGACGATGATCTCGCGGTCGAGCGTGAGGGACGTAAGTTGCGACCCGAGCAACATCGCGCCCCACACGAGGAAAAACTGAAGGCTCGAGAGCAGGCGAATCCGCGTGCTCTTGTCGGCGGCTTCGAAGGTGAGCTGCGCCGCCGTGATTTGCTGAAACATGGCGATGTACGTCAGCAGGTAGACGATGGCGAAACCGTTCCACCACCAGAATTCAGCGGTATCGTAAGCCGGGGCAAAGAACATGATTCCCGACATTGCGCTCGAAATGATCGAGAAGGCGAAGAGCAAAAGTCCGAAAGCGAAGACCGAAGACATCGTCTGCCATTGCCGCTGCCGCGCGTTCAGGCTGAGGACCATCATGAAGGTGCATAGCGCCAGCGAAATGATCATCCCCCAGACGAGACAGAAGACGGTCTGGAACAGAT
>JBJXGP010000432.1:0-3068 GCA_046160425.1 Planctomycetaceae bacterium | reverse complement strand
CGTTAAACTATCAAAGCCCGGTTGCTTTCGAACAACAACACGAAAACAACAACGCAAAACTGGCATCTTAACTGTGGATTCCGAGTGTCCGAAATTCGTGAGGCAGGTCACTTGCTTATTCACTATCCTTAAGAGGTTTTGACGGAGGCTCATAGTTCTTTTTTGACGGAAGTTGCATGAAATCCCTCATACTAAAATATCCCGCACCACATTGCCATGAATATCCGTCAGTCGAAAATCTCTCCCCTGATATCTGAACGTCAGCCGTTCGTGGTCGATGCCCAGGCAGTGCATGATGGTGGCATTCAGGTCGTGGATGTGGACGGGCTTGTCCACGATGTTGTAGCTGAAGTCATCGGTCTCGCCGTAGGTTAAGCCTCCTTTAATACCGCCGCCGGCGAGCCAGTAGCAGAAATTTCGGGGGTGATGGTCGCGGCCGTAGTTTTCGTTCGTGAGCGTCCCCTGGCTGTAGACGGTGCGGCCGAATTCGCCTCCCCAGACGACGAGGGTGTCGTCGAGCATGCCGCGCTGCTTGAGGTCTTTGATCAGGCCCGCCATGCCGTGGTCGACGTCTTTGCATTGCAGTGCGATGTCGCCGGGGAGGTTGCCGTGCTGGTCCCAGCCGCGCAGGTAAATCTGAATGAACCGCACGTTCCGCTCGGCGAGCCGTCGCGCTAAGAGGCAATTGGCAGAGAACGTCCCCTTCTTATGCACGTCGGGGCCGTACAGGTCGAGCGTCGATTGCGTTTCGTCGGCAATGTCGGTCAGTTCCGGAATCGAGAACTGCATGCGGTACGCCATTTCGTACTGCGCGATGCGGGTGTTGATTTCGGGGTCGCCGAGTTGTTCAAGCTTAAGCGAGTTGAGTTTCGCGAGGCCGTCGAGCATCTGCCGGCGGGTCTTGTCGCTGACTCCCGGCGGGTTCGACAGAAACAGCACCGGGTCGCCGCTTGTGCGGAGCGAGACCCCTTGATGCGTCGTGGGGAGAAAGCCCGGCCCCCACAGCCGTTCGTAAATCGCCTGATCGTTGCCGCGCGTCCAGCTCGAATGCAGCACGACATACGTGGGGAGATCGCGATTCATGCTCCCCAGCCCGTACGAAACCCACGCCCCCGCGCTCGGCCGGCCGGGAAGCTGCGAGCCGGTCATCAGGTACGTGATCGCCGGGTCGTGATTGATCGCTTCGGTGTAGATCGACTTGACGATGGTCACGTCATCGACCACTTCGGAAAACTTCGGCAACAGTTCGCTGACGAGCGCCCCCGATTCGCCGCAGCGGTTGAATTTGAATTTCGACGGAGCGACCGGAAACCGCGCCTGTCCCGACGTCATGGTGGTAATCCGCTGCCCCATGCGGACGGAGTCCGGCAATTCCTGATCGAAATGCGCCTTAAGCTGCGGCTTGTAGTCGAACATGTCCAACTGCGACGGCCCGCCGTTCATCACGAGGCTGATGATCCGCTTGGCCTTCGGCTGATGATGGGATGCACCGAGCGTTCCTGGTGACGCATCGGAAACCCGATTCGCCGCGAGGCCTTCGGAGAGGAGCAACGACGAAAGCGCCGCCGTCCCGACGCCGAGAGCGGCTTTGCCGAAGAGTTGGCGCCGGGTGTGGAAGAGTTGATTTTGGTAACGTTCTTGGGATGGTTGCATGGTTATTGTTCTCTTATCTGTGGTTTCTCTCGTTCCCAAGCTCCCGCTTGGGAACGCACGTCTTCGAAGCTCCTGCTTCGTGAATTTATGATTGACTCACATTCGAGTTAAGACCCTCTTGTCGCTGCGCGACCCGGACACAAGGCTGTCCGGGCTACCCTCTTTTTGTAGCCGAGGTCTTCGACCTCGGTCCGGCCTCATAGAGGCCAGCTACAAATTCCAAGCGATCAGAGTGGGCACAGCCACCCTACAAATTTACAAATCAATTCGTAATCGTCTCATCCAGATTCAAAATCAAATTCGCGATCATCGTCCATGACGCCAGGTCGGGGACGTTTAACTGTTCGTTTCTTGTTGACGTGCCGACGGTGACGAGTTTTAGCGCATCGTCGGGGTGGGCGTCGTATTCGGCTTTGTGGGACTGATACAGTTCTTCGAAAATCGCTAGCTCCCGCTCGGTGGGTGTGCGGGAAGTGGCGAGGCGGAAGGCGAAACGGATTTTATCCTGCGGAGTCTGACCCGCTTCGGTCAACATCCGCTGGGCGAGATGCCTCGCCGCTTCGATGTATTGTTCGTCGTTCATGAGCGCGAGCGCCTGGAGCGGCGTGTTGGTGCGGGCGCGTTTGACGGTGCAGGCTTCGCGCGACGGGGCATCGAATGTCGTCATCGAGGGCGGGGGAGCCGTTCGCTTCCAGAACGTGTACATGCTGCGGCGGAATAACGCATTCCCTTCGTCGCGCTTGTAGATCATCGTGTTGCTGCCGGTGAAGGCGACGGCTTCCCAAATCCCGTCGGGCTGATACGGTCGGACGCTCTTCCCGCCGATCTGCCGGTTGAGCAAGCCGCTGATCGCCAGCATGTTGTCGCGGATCGTCTCGGCCTCCATGCGATGACGCGGGCCGCGGGTCAGCAATCGGTTTTCAGGATCGCGGTCGAGATGCACGGGGAGAATCTTCGCTGACTGGCGAAACGTCGCCGAGGTGACAATCAGTCGCTGCATGGCTTTGATGTCCCAACCGCTCTCGATGAACCGAACGGCGAGCCAGTCGAGCAGTTCGGGATGCGAAGGCCATTCCCCCTGCGAGCCGAAGTCCTCGGCGGTTTCGACGATGCCGACGCCGAAATGCTGCTGCCAGAACCGATTGACGGCAACGCGGGCGGTCAGCGGATGAGCGGGATCAACCAGCCATTTTGCGAGTGTGAGCCGGTTGCTCGCTGCTCCTTCAGGAAGCGGCGGCAACACGCCGGGGACGTTGGGAAAGACCGGTTGGTCTTTGTCGGGCTGGTCGTACTGGCCGCGGGTCAGCAGGAAAGTTTGCTTGGGAGCCGGCAGGTCTTCCATCACGAGCGTCGCGGGGATTTGTCCATCGAGGGCCGCGATTTTCTGATTCAGTTCGTCCCGTTCTTTGTGCAGC
>JBJXGP010000431.1:0-6012 GCA_046160425.1 Planctomycetaceae bacterium | reverse complement strand
TGCGCGATAACCGCTGCCCGGTCTTCGATCATTCGATGTCTGCTTTCATCGAGGATCTCTCGTCACGCGGCTTGCTCGAAAAAACGCTGGTGATCGCCATCGGTGAATTCGGACGCTCCCCGAAAATCGGAGCCGCAACGACGAACAACGTCGGCCCCGGAGGACGAGACCACTGGCCCGATTGTTACAGTTTTCTGGTCGCCGGCGGAGGAGTGCGTCCCGGACAGGTCTATGGGGAATCGGATCGGTTCGGGGCGTATCCCAAGAACTCTGCCGTCCATCCGTACGATCTGAACGCGACGGTCTACCACGCCCTGGGGATCGATCCCGATACGATCTATCACGACACGCTCAATCGTCCCCGTCGTTTGACGGGTTTCGGCAGGCCGATCCTCGAGCTGTTCTGATAGATAATCGTTTGCGAAGCGACCGCGATTATCCGCGACCGAGATACAACTGATCTCGCGGGAGCACGATCGCTTCCAGAAAGTTGACGTCGGGGGGAACCGACAGCATCGCCAACGCCGCGCGGGCGATCGTCTCCGAACTCATCATCGGTTCTTCATCGCTCGATCGTCCCGAGTTTTCCCGCCGTTCGACCATGACGTTGCCGGGATGCAGACAACTGCAAACGATGCCGAATTCGCGGCCATCGAGGGCCATCGCCTGCGTCAGCCCCGTCACGCCGAATTTCGCGGCGGTGTAGGGAGCACTTCCCGGTCGCGAACGCTGCGCCGAGATCGAACCGATGTTCAGAATGCGTCCGCTGCCTTGATCCTTCATGATGTTGAACGCAGCGCGACTACAAAGAAACGTACCCGTCAGACAGGCTCCGATCACGTTATTCCAGGCGGCGAGCGTCAGGCGATCGAAGCGATCGCCGTCGAAAGCCCCGGCGTTGTTGATCAGAATATCGACGCGGCCGAAGCGTTTCATCACCGCATCGAAAAACGCGTCGACGTCCGTCTCGACGGCAACGTCGGTCGGCACCGCGAGCACTTCCGCTCCCTGAGCGGTCAATTCGTTCGATACGTCGAGTAATTTGTTGGCATTGCGGGCACACAAACCCAGGCGACATTTTTCCCCTGCGAGAACCTTGGCAATCGCCTTGCCGATCCCCTGATTGGCTCCGGTAATTACCGCGACTTGACCTTCGAGAACGCTCATGCGTGTTCCTTTTCTTGCAGCCGATAAATTTCACGTCACTGCCGGGATTTCATCGTCGGTTCAATGGGTCGATCAACCATAACCAGTCATCGAACAGATATTCCAGCCGCGCGGCGAGCAACGCGATTCGCCCCATGACGGTCATGCCGAATCCGACACCGAATGTGATCATCAGAAACCAGATGCCGAGCCGCGAGACTCTGCTGACGAACCCTTTGTGCTCGACGGAGAAAAAGAAATACGTCAGGCACGACAGCAACCCCGTCACCGTGAGCGTGTTTTTGAGGCTTTGCATCCAATCCCATTTTCCATCCGCCGCAAAAACAATGAGCGGGACGATCGAGCTTTGTATCTGCTTGACAAAGTCGGCCTCAAAATAGGCCAACATGCGATATCCCGCCGTGGTCCCGATGAATAGCGCCAACGGCCAGCGCGAAATCCAGCCCCCTTTGGGAGCCAGTCGCCACAACAGCATCCCCCCCAGCACAAGCGGAACGAGATACAGCCAATCGGTTTGTTGATCTTCAGGGATGCCGGGAAGCATCGTGCTTCGCATCAATTCTGGAGTCAGCTTCTCCATCAACTTGCTGATGATGCCGTCGTAGAAGCCGGCGACCATCGCATAGCCGGCCGAGACGCCGATAAAGATCGCTTCGGCGAGCTTGTAGTAGACGTTGTCTCCCAACAGGAACGAAAAAATGGCCAGCGTCAGCAAGGCGGAAATCCATAAGCCCAACGTTCGCGAGACGCTAAACGTTACGCCGGGATCATTCCTTTCGCGAGGATCGGCATCGGCCAGCTTTTTCCACGAGATATCGGGGGCAGACGCCGGCTGCACCGTGACTTCTCGCGTGTAAGCCTGCCCCATTTGCCCGGTGCTGGTGCGATAGATCACGATCAGGGAGAGTGCCAGCAGCACAGCGGCGACGATTTTATCCGGTTTCATCGACCTGCTCCTTTTCTCTTTTCAGAGAAATGCAAAATGTTCCCCAGCACGATCAGCCCCACGATCAACAGATGGCCGAGCAATTGTGGACCCATGCGGCGCAATCCTTCGCGGGCACCCTGGTTCTCTTTCAATGCCGGATACTTCTCGATAATGGTCTGTTCGTACTCGGCGGCGGCTTTGATTCCTCCCAGCACGCCGATGAGCTGGCGCGGCATATACGGATAAAGCGAAGGAGCCTGAACCGCTGTCGTCCCGGCCACCATGCGGACTCCGTAAGGAGAGGCGACGTACTGGACCCATTCGGTCGTGCCGGGGTTGCCGGTGCTGACCGAGATCACGAGATCCAGTTGCTGAATTTTCGTCAGCGATGCTGTCAGCGGTAAGTCGCTCACGCTGGTCCCGTTGACGTCGTTCTTACATTGCTTTTTGAAGTCGTTCACGAGAACTTTCAACACGACTTCATTGCCGGGCTGATAGCCGAAGTTGACGTAGTCGGTGCCATACTTGTAGGCAGGATATTCTTCGTTGAGAATTTCTTCGCTCTGCTTGATCACCGAAACGCCTTGCGGCCAAAGCGCCATGAAGATCATCTTGTGATTCTTTTCCGCACAATGTCTGACGAAGGCGAAAATCATCGGCTGCAATTCGCCGGCGCTCGCAGGATCGTAGTCGCAGGCGACAAACACCCGCGACCCATCGGGAAGCCGGTCGATTGCCGCAAAAAGATCCAGCACTTTGGGGGAAGGTTTTTCCGGGAACGTGAGTTGAAACAGGATCGGGGCGGCCACGACGAGAAACATCATGAGAAAAATCCAGCGGCGGTCGAGTTGTCCGTCTTTGAAGATCGGCATGGCGATTACTCCTCACTTCCCAGGTACGAACGATCCGTGCCGAGCAACACCTTGAGCGACGTCGAGACCACACCCAGCGCAATTCCGATCTTGATCGCTCGGGCTCCCGCCGTGTTGAAGACGGACATCAACCATTCGTCAACGATCCGGTCGAGATGCAGCGATTCGTTGATCCATGCGTGATCGGTCAACAATATTCCGATATACGTTCGCCCCAACAGCACGATCGTCGCCGTGACCAATAAGATCATCGCTTCGGTATTCTTGGCGCGAAAAGCGCGAAACGCCGCGGATGAAATGAAAAAGGCGAGCAACGCAAACATCGTGGCATTGAGCGGGGTGAACAGGTACTGATAAATCCACCACAATGCCCCGCCGTCGCCGAGATACTCCCCCGACCAGGGATGACGCGGAAACGATTCGTTCGGGGCCACGCCGATCTTGAACACGCCCAGAACCAGCGTAATCGTAAACGCCAGAATGGTGACCGCCGAGTAACCCCATCCTTGCTGCTGATCTGATATTTTCTTCAGATGCATTTTGAATAAGCTGCCGCCGCCCAGCAGAAACGCAAACGCGGCGAGGATCGAAAACCACGTATTGACTTCATCGCCCCACGTCTCGGCGAGGGGAATGAAATGTGCCAGAATCAACACCAGCCCGGCGGCCGATGCGATCAAAATCGGTATTGTTCTCTTCATGGCTCACCACCCCCGTTCGTACCCAGGACTCGTTCCTGAAGGAAATTCAAGGCGTTCGAGAAATGTTTGTTTTCCGTCACACTTGCGAATGTCGCCAGCAGACATCCAACGATGATAAAAAACGCTCCGCAGAGTTTGCCGAAGTCCTGCCCTTTCAAGCTTCCGAGCTGCTCCGGTTGTCCCGAAAGATATGCCGACGCCGCGAAAAACTCTTCGCCGATGAGCGTGTAATCGCAGGCCGCGACGAAAAAGGGCAATTGGCTCGATTCTGCCGTCCCGGCGACTTGAATCGCACCGATCGAGTTTCCCGTCTCGGCAAGGATCAGCGATTCAGCATAAAATGCGCCGAAATAGAAGCACGCCGCCGGTTTTTCGCGCATCATGCTGCCGGTCACACCGGCGACGTAACCGAATTGCTCGTCGGTCAGATAATAAATGTCGTCTTCGCGATACGCATCGGGGCGACCCGCCGCGAGATACGAGGCCTGCACCGTCTCGCGGGCCGTCGTCATCACCAGCGATCGAGATGTCGGGACTTCCAGTGCGGCATCGTACTGCGCGGTTAGCCCGGCGACGCGCGACAAGATCGTCACCCCCGCCACGGTTTGAATGTCATTGATGTCCTGGATCCCCGGCACAAAAAAGCAGGGGCGTCCCATCTCGGTCGCACGCCCGACCGCTTCATCAATGGCGTCAAGCCCAGCAATGTGCCGGATACGGATCGGAATTCCGCTCTTGGCCCGCTGGATATAAAAGAGAACCGCCGAGCAGACGACCAGCAATTCCAGTCCAAACCACAGGCGTGAAGTATTGATGAACTGAACTGTCGGTCTTGTGGGAGTGGGAGTTTCAATAAAATCCGAGGCCGTTCCGTCCGCGCCGATCGCCGCCACACGATACCAGTACGAACTTTCTGGGTCGCATTGTGAATCGGCGAACTTGGATTTCAAATAGGTCTGTTCTCCGATCGGCTTGAATTCCTCATTCGGCGATGTTCGTCGCTGAATTTCATAACGGATCACCCGCCGCGGAATGGCACCATCCACGTCATCCGGCGACAACTTCCACGAGACAACCAGACTCTTGCCGATGTCGTTCGGTGCATCCGTGGCCATCACTTGGGACGGCGGGGCAGGGGACTTTGGCACATCATCGGCAACGGCATCCGAGGCTAATCGCGGTCCGAATGCATTGACGAGGTTCGTCAGAACGAAAACGACACCGAGAAAAAATATTCGCCGATGACTCATGGGATGATCCTTATCCTTCAATCAGTTCGACGTTTGCTCGCGGGACGACAACTTCCGTTCCGTCGGCAGTTTTTACAAAGAGAACGCGGGCCTGCGATCCGGAATCGAGCGTGTGCAATTCAGATGGCAATTGGCTGACGGTCCCGATTTCGCCGAAATACGGGTCGCGGATGATGCGAACGTGTACCCCGAGATCAAGAGCCGACGATGCCGTCGACGGAAAATCTTCCGATGATTTCTCGCTCGCATCAGTCCAGGGGACGGCGATGATCGGTCGCACGACGCCGGCTCGAATCTGCGTCGTGCCGTTGATCGACGCCTCGGCTCCTTCGCGCGATGTCAGGAGTCGGAATGTTCGTTCTGCCATACCGATCGTGCCGAATCCTTCGGTCAGGATCAACGTCAGGCCGATTTTTTCAGAGCTGGTCACTGCCACGCCAAGATCGTAACCGAGAATCTCCTTGAGATCCTGATCGTCCATTCCTCCCGAAATAATCCCCGCGGCTCCGACGGCGATTGCCTGCTTGATCGCTTTCCCCGTCATGCGCGAGCCTCCCACGACAATGCAGCCGCGGTGTTCCGGCGCGATCATCGCATCGGTCAGTTCCTGTTGCGGCGATTGACATACCATGCGGATCGGCCCGTACGCCTCGCCTCCGATCCCGAAAATTCCTTGCACGAGAGAGACGATCGATTCGACGACGACTCCTTCGGTTGCCATAACCTCGGCTACGGTCCCCGTCAGAAATGCAGAGACTTCAATCGCCAGCGGTTCGCCGCGAACCATCATCTGCCCCGTGACCGACGACAGCGTCTCGATCATCCCGGAGACCGGCGAACGGCATTCGGTCTTGAAGAGGCCGAACAACCCCTTGCTACGACCGATCACTTCGTCTTTCTCGATGCGATCTCCTGCTTTTTTGAAGACGCATTCTGCGACATCGCTCGGAGAAACCGACAAAAGATTTGCCAAATTCACGGGCGTCACTTCGCCGGGCATCAGCGATCGCGCCACGATCTCGCGCGCCGTGACTTTCTGCCCGACTTGCACGAGCACCTCTCCGGCGATCGGCAAGATGCGGCGGCACCGCTCG
>JBJXGP010000430.1:0-4597 GCA_046160425.1 Planctomycetaceae bacterium | reverse complement strand
GTTCTCGAAAGTCTGAAAGTGTGGGGGCCTCATAGCCATTCCACGCTCGCCATGACATTGCCAGAGGCACAGGCTTATTGTCGGCAACTCGCTCTCGGTCATTATGAAAACTTTCCCGTGGTCACCTGGTTACTGCCGCGCGACGTGCGTCCGCATTTCTATTCGATCTACGCCTATTGCCGATGGTCCGACGATCTCGCCGATGAGATTTCCGACCCCGCCGAATCGCTGCGGTTGCTGGATTGGTGGGAAAATCAACTGCTTGCCTGTTATCAGCGAATCCACGAACATCGAACGCAATTGAACGATCTTCGAACGGAAACGGGCTTCGTCCATCCCGTTTTTGTGGCACTCGAACATTCGATTCTCGCGTGCAGTCTCCCCATCGAACCGTTCCGCGATTTGCTCTCCGCATTTCGGCAGGATCAGAACCGGCATCAATATGAATCGTTCGACGACCTTCAAAACTATTGTCGAAGGAGCGCCGATCCCGTGGGCCGTTTGATTCTGCACGTCTGCGGATTGGCCAACCCCGACAATTTCGCGTTGTCGGATTCCATCTGCACCGGACTGCAACTGGCCAATTTCTGGCAGGATATCAGCCGGGACGCCGACCGCGGTCGAACTTACCTCCCGCGCGAGGACCGCAAGCGATTTGGTTATTCGGATTCCAACCTCGCCGAACGGAAAACGAATGCAGCGTTTGTCGAACTTATGAAATTCGAAGTCGAGCGCGCCCGCCGCTTGCTGCTGGATGGGCGACCGCTGGTCGATCGATTTCCACGACGTATGAAATTTGATATCGAGATGTTCATTCGCGGCGGACTTTGCATTCTCGACCGTATCCAACAGCAGAATTTCAGCGTATGGGGATGGCGACCGAAGCTGAACAAGTCGGACTTTCTCCAAATTGCCTGGCATAGTCTCCGCCGACTTTTGTGATTCGGGGGAGCGCACACCCTGCTGACTTTTAATTTTTTCACTCATTTGGCCGAGAATTCGCTTAACTTTTGCTATAAATGACGCTTTCCATCCGCGACATACACCCTTCAACGTGACCGTTCTATGCCGACTTCGCTTGATGAATCCTATGCCTATTGTCAGTCGCTGGCAAAACGAACGGCTCGTAACTTTTACTACTCGTTTCTGGCTTTGCCCGCCGAGCAGTACCGAGCGATGTGCGCGCTGTATGCCTTTATGCGCATAACCGACGACTGGAGCGACGACGACAACCTGACCGTCGAACAAAAGACGCTGGATCTTATGAACTGGCGCCGCGCACTGCTCGATCACGTTGGCGAACGGGCGCAGCAGACATCGTTTCCTTCGGCCGAGAATGATTTGGGATCTCATCCGGTATGGCCGGCGGTCCGGGATATCATCGCCCGATATCATATCAACGTCGCAAACTTGCGTGCGGTGATCGATGGCGTGGAGTTGGATTTGACGCACGCTGGATACGAATCGTTTGCTGAACTCGCCGAGTATTGTCGCCTCGTCGCGGGAGTGATCGGACTATGCTGCTTGCCGATTTGGGGTTGCCATGATCCCGCGGCGGAACCGCTGGCTTTGTCGTGCGGATTGGCATTTCAGTTAACGAATATTCTGCGGGATCTCGGAGAAGACGCTCAACGAGGGCGATGCTATCTCCCCCGCGAAGATCTCCGTCGATTCGGTTATCCGCCGGAGAAGCTCGTTTCGGGCGAAATCAATGCCGAATTTCAGACACTCATGCGGTTCGAGGTCGACCGGGCCCGGATGTATTACCGGCACGCAGAGCATTTGACCGCTCACTTGAACCCGGGCGGTAAAGCGGTTTTTCAGATGATGTTTCGCGTTTACTCCGGCTTACTCGATGAAATCGAACATCGACATTACGATGTTTTCAGCCAGCGGGTCACGATCCCGGCCTGGAAGAAATACTGGTGGCTCACGCGGTCGCTCGTGCAGCACCGCCTCTTTGCCGCGCCCGCAAGGTCGTAGTCGGCTGCGATGTCATGAAAAGAACGCGACCTTTGGCAGAAATTTGCCAAAGGTCGCGTTGATTCAATTGTCTTGGGCCGCTGAGATTTTACCCGTTCATCCGACGCAGACGCTAATCGACGTACTGTTCGGGAGACTGCGAGAATTCATCCAATGTTTCTGGCGAACTGAACAGGTAGAGCCGGTCCTTGAACCAGAGAGCATAGTCCAGCGATCCGGGTGCTGCGATCTCGCTCGCTTTCAGGACGACATCGTGGCCCTGGCTCATCGGAGCATACTGTTCAGGATGACGATCGAATTCGTCCTTGGCTTCGGCAGATGAGAATCCGTAGACCACTCCCTGGAAAATCGAGTTGAATTCGGCCTTCGCATCATGCAACTCCCGATCATTCTTGAGCGTGACCGGACAGAAACCTTTCAGTCCAGGGACCGAACCCCGCGCGGCAATCAGTTGCATTTTGGCTTCGATCGCCGGGTCGACGTCGACTTCCGTCGGGTTCACTTCCGATTCGGTTGCCGATTCATTCTGTGTGACGGCCTCGATCTTTTTTGCGGAATCGACTGAGGCGGCATCATCCCCGATGGATTCAAGCCGGGCCGGTTCGGGTTCGAGAGGCAATGTATCAGTCGTTTCGCTCGAATTTGTGGTTTCCGCCGGCAAAGGAAGATCGACATCGATCTCGTCGCGATTGGGGACGACTTGGGGCAAGCTCTGAAGCGATTCATCGGCGATGGGAGTCGGCTGTTCCTGCGGAGTGATTCTCGGAAGTTTCCGCGATTTTTCACCGCGAGCGACTTCGTCTTCAGATCGCGCCCGCGAAGATTTCGATTTTGCCTTGGAAGGGGATTCGGAATCACCGCCCGCCTGCCGTCGTTGGCTGGGCTTTCGATAATGTTTAACCAGCTTTTTTGTTCTTGATTCCGGTTCGGGAACCAGTTGTGCCTCATCGGCATCCAGATCGTCGAGATCGCCCTCTGACTCGGCAGAAGAATCATTGTCGTTCGATCGGCCGAAAGGATTCAATCGGCTCAACAAGCTCGGCTTGTGCGTTTCGGTCTTCTGTTCTTCCGTCTCCGAATTGGTGGTATTTTTCACCTTGGGGCGTTGAGCGGAACGACGATTGTTGCGCCGGTTGACACCTTCCAGCGTCATGGGAGGAGCTTCGAGGTTATCCTTCTCGTACAATTCTCGGAGCTTTCGCTGCACAGGAGATTGTCCATCCTCAGATTCGGAACCCGTAGTTTCAATGTCCTGTTCCAACTGGACCTGCACGATTTGGGGAGTCAACGACTGCGAACCGCCGGCGTATACAACGCGGTTCGAGTGACTTTGAGATTCAGTCCTGCCGGAGGGTGATCGAGCGGCATCTCCGTCTTCAATTTGTCGGCGAGGGGTTTGCGGAAGCAAAGGACGGCTGATTTTTCGCCCGTTGCGCGAGATGCGAGTTTCCGTCGCAATCACCGGTCGAGAAATTTGACCGACCGTCTCTTCTGCCCGAACCGCGCCCGCATGGCCGGCGAACGTCGTCAGCGTCAGACCCGATATGGTGCATGATACCCATGCCCGAAACGAACTCTTTTTCCATTGACTCATGTTACGACCGTCTCCTGCGGTGAGAGACCAACTCTTCGGGATCTCGAATGACTATTAAAATTCGAACAGCATGATATCCTCCGTCCGGGCGATCGCTCTGCCGTGCCCGTCGGAAGTGCTTCCGATCTTTTTTGGCACTCGGCTTGTTGCGGTCGAGGAAGAGAGAGATAATCCGACTCACGCTGTCGATTGGGCGTAGAATATGTATCGACTTTGCGAATCGTACCAATCGTTCTCGGAGTACTCGAAAAAGTAGTCGCATCAATTGTTCGGCAGCTCCGCCGGAAAAACCGGAAAAATCGATAGATATTTCGCGAAGCCACCAGTTGGCCATAGTTGTCCTATTTTAACGCATGGTTTTTGGCCTCCCCCAAAAAATAAATGAGTTTTAACATGTTTACATGAAACACGTTACAAATACGCCCTGCTTGATCGCGTTGATCCCACACACTGAAAATCCATGAGGATTTGAAAAGGACCACAGGTTATGAACACTGCCGACTCCGCCCCTGGATATCCCCCTCAGACAAATAGCAATCTTCCGCCGATCATCATCCAGTTACCTCCCCCGCCACCCCGGAAATGGTGGAGTCGCCTGATCGGAACCATGCTGCTTTTCTCGATTCTGGTGAATCTGCTTCTTTTTTCAGCCGTGCAATCACAATTCACCGACACAAGCGGCCCTCGTGAGGAATATCATTCGGGCGACGCGATGGCGGTCGATAAAATCGCCGTGCTGGAAATCACGGGGAATATCATGCCTCCGTTTACCGAGCGCATCCTCAAGGGACTGGAACAAGCGGAAGAAGACGACCAGGTCAAGGGGATCGCGGTCATCATCGATAGTCCCGGGGGGTTTGTAGCCGACAGCCATCAGATTTATCACAAGATGACGCAGGTGCGCAAAACAAAGCCGATGGTGGTAGCAATGAAACGGCTCGCCGCTTCAGGGGGATTGTACGTCGCCATGGGAGCAGGCCCCGATGCAAAAATCTACGCGGAGCCGACGACGTGGACCGG
>JBJXGP010000429.1:0-4616 GCA_046160425.1 Planctomycetaceae bacterium | reverse complement strand
AACGCCTGGTTGCATCGCTACGGTCGCCTTGCGATTCGGAAAGACCGAAGAGCCGATACCTTCCTCGGCTGGACTCAACTCGCTTGCTTATTCACTATCCTTAAGAGGTTTTGACGGAGGCTCAATCCAAAGCGATTCAACAGTGGCACCAAGCCGACGGCTCCGGAATCCCGTTTCGCTTCGAGAAATCGTCAGCCAGGGCAACGCCGAAGCAGCTTATACACTGCCGTCCCATTCAGCAAAAGCACCCGATGTCAGACGGCGGTCGATTTCGCGTGTCGACGGCGACGCCGAGCACCGACGGCCAGCACGCCGGCACCGATTGCCAGCAGGGCCAGCGAAGACGGTTCGGGAACCGCGACGGCCGCGCTCTCCAGGGTATACACCTCAATCTGCCCGATCAGTCCAATAAAGTTCACATAATAACCGTCATTCGGCGAATCGACGATGGAATCGACAAAAGAGCTTCCGTACGAATAGTTCCTTGCATAATTGTCCCCCGCACCGATGATAATGTCAGCCCCGCCTCCGAATGTTGGTCCGTTATTGCCATGGTTGTAAGTCTGATACTGTCCTTCACTCGTTGATAGCTGATCCTGTTTCTCGCCGGTCGTCAAATTGAAGATGAACGCATCTCGTAATTCAGGAGGCGAGAAATTGTAGTTGGTTAAGCTGCCCCAGCTTTGCGGGTTGTAGCCCCCGATGATTTGGTGGTTGAGAGACACTTCAACAGAACCTGCACCCACGTCTTCCAGTCCCGTGCCCGCCAGGATTTCGATGACCGAGATCGTGCGCCCGTTGCCATCGACGGCGGCGTGAAAGTCCGCAAACGTATCGCCATCTTGCTTCGTGTAGAGGTTCGTGAACTGCAGGCCCCCTTCGTCCAGCCACGTTTCGATCTGGTTGGCATCGCTCTGCGTCAACAGCCCGCCACCCCCGACGATGAGTGCCGCCCGTCCCTCCCCCGCTGTAGCGATCAGTACCAACACGCACACCGCAATTTGTAGGGCCCGCATCGTTCGATTCCCCTGATGTTGTGAATCTGTAAAAAATCTCAATGTGAGCACTCTATCGCGCTCAAAACAGAAAGAATAGGAAATTCAGGAAAAATTGTTGAAACTAAAAAATTCGGACTGCGTGGCCCGACGGGTGGCTGTGTTTGGCGAAGCCTAACACGGCCAAACTGCTAACCAGCATTTTATCCTGAATCAGTCGGCGAAAATGGAATGCAAACTCGTAGACTGGCCGTGTTATCGCGTCGCGAAAACACAGCCACCTCGTTCCCCTCACGGCCGGTCGTCTTTGTTCGCTTCCAATACCGACAGAAATGCCTTCTGGGGGATTTCGACTTCGCCGAATTGTTTCATGCGTTTTTTCCCCTCGCGCTGTTTCGACCAGAGTTTGCGCTTGCGGGTGATGTCGCCGCCGTAACATTTGGCGGTCACGTCCTTGCGCAGCGCCGAGATCGTTTCGCGGGCGATGATCCGCGAGCCGATCGCCGCCTGAATGGCGATTTCGAATTGATGCTTCGAGATCTCTTCTTTGAGACGCTTCACCAGCGCCCGGCCGCGGCGATCGGCGGTCGTGCGATGTACGATTGTCGAAAGGGCATCGACCTTGTTCCCCTTCACGAGGATGTCCATCTTCACGAGATCGGCTTCGCGGAAACCGATCACTTCGTAATCCATCGTCCCATAACCGCGGGTGATGCTCTTCAATTTGTCGTACATGTCGTAGATGATTTCCGCGAGCGGCAGTTCATACACGAGTTGCGCCCGCTTCGGGCCGAGGTATTCGGTCGATTTGTAAATTCCCCGGCGTTCGGCGCTGAGCTGCATGATCGGGCCGATGACGTCGGTCGGCAGGATGAAGCTGACTTTGGCGATCGGTTCGCGAAATTCCTGGATCTGACCTGAATCGGGAACTCGCTGCGGATTATCGATGATCATGATCTCATCGCTGCGGGTCAGAATCTCGTACGTCACGTTGGGGGCGGTCTGAATCAGGTCGATCTCGAATTCTTTTTCGAGACGCTGCTGGACGATTTCCATGTGCAACATGCCGAGAAAACCGCAGCGAAACCCGAAGCCGAGCGCTTCGCTGGTTTCCGGCACGAACGAGAAGCTGGCGTCGTTCAGGCTGAGTTTCTGCAATTCCTCGCGCAGCTTTTCGAAGTCAGTCGCCTCGATCGGGTACATCCCGCAGAAGACCATCTGTTGCGGCACGAGATAACCGGGGAGCGGTTCGCTCGGCAACTTTTGCGGACTGGCGACGGTATCACCGACGTGGACGTTCCCCAGTTCCTTCTGTCCGGTGACGAGATAACCGACCTGCCCGGGTCCGAGTTCCTGGCAGGCAACCATTTCGGGCTTGAACTGTCCCATGTCGATCACATCGACGTCGATACCGGCCTTGAGAAAACGGATCTTCTGTCCCTTGCGGACCGTGCCATCCATGACGCGGACGTACGTCAAGACTCCGCGATACCCGTCGTACTTGCTGTCGAAGACGAGCGCCCTAAGCGGGTCGTCTGGGTTCCCTTTGGGGGGCGGAATCTTGTCGACGATGGCGCGAAACACCTCTTCGATGCCGATCCCTTTTTTCGCGCTGACTTTGAGGACGTCAGTCGTATCGAGGCCGAGCACCGTATCGATCTCTTCCAGAATTTCATCGACGCGGGTCACGGGCAGATCGATCTTGTTGAGCACCGTGATGATCGTCAGGTTCGAATTGATCGCCGCATAGGCATTGGCGACCGTTTGCGCCTGGACTCCCTGAAATGCATCGACCACCAATAGCGCACCCTCGCACGCCGCCAGCGAACGGGAGACTTCATAATGAAAGTCGACGTGTCCCGGCGTGTCGATCAGGTTCAGTTCGTAGGTGACGCCGTCCTGCGTGTAGGGGATCGCCACCGTGCGGGCCTTGACGGTGATCCCCCGTTCGCGTTCGACGTCGAGGTCGTCGAGAATCTGGTCCCTGAAGTCGCGCAGGGTGATCGCTCCGCTCTTGAGCAGCAGTTGATCGGCGAGCGTGCTCTTGCCGTGATCGATGTGGGCGATGATCGAGAAGTTACGAATGTTTTCGGGTTTCATAGAGTCAGTTCAAATCGGTTATGGTCGGTTGGTCTGCTGAGGTGTCCCTCGGCGATACATGAGCCGGGTGGTTTATCCACCCGGTGTTTTCCATCGATTGTTATCTTCACTGCTGGGCAAGCCAGCAGTGGCACACTTTTTCAACGGGCGGTTAGGCGGTGGTTAAAGAAGATGGTGGGCACAGCCCACCCTACGGGATCTGGACATTCATATCAGACTCAGGGGGATCTCAAAAGGGGAAATTTCGGGCAGGGCGTGGCAGGAATGAGCATGGCGGACGTCAGAGCAGTGAATCGTATTTGAGTTTGGCACATCCCGCCGCTCCGATATAGCCGGCGTCTCCTCCCAGCGTGGCATAGTCAATTTTAGTATGGGCATAGGGGATCGGGAATGCCCGCTTTTGGACTTCGTCCCGAATCCGCTGCAGAAATCGCCGTCCCAGGTCGGTTTCGTCGCGGCCGAACGTCATCGAGCCTCCCAGCAGAACCATATCGGGATCGATAGTGTGCATCAGCGTCGTCGTCCCCGCTCCCAGACAGCGGGCGGCGTCCATGATGATCTCTTCCGCCAGCGCATCCCCCTGCTCGCACGCCTGGGCAATCAGCAACGGTGAGAGCGGCGTCCCTTCTTCGACGAGATTCTTCAGCGACGATGTTCTACCGGATGCCAAGGCCTCTTCAACGCGACGAACAATCGACTTACCGCCGGCGTAAGCTTCCAGCGTTCCCGTCTGGCCGGTGTCGTAGGGTCGGCCGCCATCCATCTGGATGATGATATGTCCGCATTCGCCGCCGTGCGAGTGTTCTCCTTCGATGATCAGATCGCCGATGATGATGCCGCAGCCGATCCCGGTCCCCAGCGTCCAGAAAACGAGGCTGTGAGCTTCGCGGCCTGCACCGACCCAGAACTCGCCATAGGCGGCAGCGTTGGCGTCGTTCTGCAGGATCGTCTGTTTCCCGAAGTAGTCGTGAACCCGTTGACGGATCGGAAAGTTACACCACCCTGGAAGATTCGGCGGATCGAGCAGCATTCCCGCTTTGAGATCCATCGTGCCGGGGGTCGCCAGACCGATGACTTGAATGTCGTCGAGTTTGACGTCTGATTTTTCGAGCGCCTGTTCCGCCGCTCGATAGATGTTTCGAAGTCCCGTTTCGGGGCCGCGGTCGGCTTCGGTCGGTACGGCGGTATGTGCGATCGTCCGGCCGAACTGATCGACGACTCCCGCCTTGATATTGGTTCCTCCGACGTCGATCCCGAGAAATAACAACCGTTCCACCGCCATCGATCCTCAACTCTGCAACTTGCTGAAACCTCACTGAACCACGAAAAATCCCGAACGGGGGAGTATAACGCAGACTCCGAACCCACCGCAACCGGGGAGCGGGAATGCAGACGGGGAGGGGTGCATCCGTTAAATGGTGGTATCCCCCGATGGTTCTTCTGTAGCTGGCCTCTGCGAGGCCGGACCGAGATCGCAGACCTCGGCTACAAAAGACCTCTTGTCGCTGCGCGACCCGGACA
>JBJXGP010000428.1:0-3093 GCA_046160425.1 Planctomycetaceae bacterium | reverse complement strand
CGTATCTCTGGTCGCGGCTCATTTCAACGGAGAGCGCGTGGATGTCTGATGCACGATCGCCAGAACGAGGTCTACAAAATCATGCGACGAATTCTTCTTTCCACGATGTCGTCGGCGAAGCACTGACGTGGAAGCGGTCGGCGAAGCCGGTGAGATGCTGTTGATGCAAGCGGCGAATGCCGTCGGCGAGCAGCGGCATGGGGACTCCCAGGGCGCGGCGGATCTTGAGCGTCTGAAGCGACGTCTCTCCCGATCCGAATCCGGTTGGCCGTTCGGAGAGCAATCGCGATTCGACCTGTTGCGGCGGGGCGAAATCGAATTCGTCCGCCAGCCGTTCGGCGAACTGGAACGGGTTAACCCGCTCGGCGCCGGCGATGTGATAGGTTCCCGTCAAATTCGATTGATTGGCGCGGTCGACGATCTCCGCCAGATCGGTCGCCAATATCGGCGTGGCGTGGCGGATGCAGTCGACATCGAGCTTCGCTCGCTGCTTGAGCGCGGCATGCATACTTTCGAGCACGCCGTTGACACCGGCCGGCGACAAGCCGATGGCATGCGTGCGGACGATCAGACTGTCAGCGTGTGCGGTCCGAATGGCGATTTCCATCCGCCGGATGATATTGGCGTTGTGACTGTCGCAGAACGAGGTACTCTCTTCTTCGTGGAAAATCCACGGCCCGGTGAAGATGGCGTCCGATGAAATCGCGGTGAACGGTATCCCTTTTCGACCCGCGGCGGAGGCCCAGTCGCCGGCACCGTCGATCAGCGATTCCGGCAGATCGATCCCGTGCGATTCGTTTGCGATCGCTTGAGATGCTGGACTGCAAAAGATGACCCACTCGGGTTTGATTCGGGCGATCCAGTTTTTCGCGGCGGATGAATCGTCTTCGTCGCAACGTTCGGTTTCGCAACCGAGAATTGAAAGTTGTTGAGTCGCACACAGTCCGAACACGCGATCATGTTCCGCTAAGGACGCGGCGAAATTGGCACCGACGATTGTATCTACACCGACAATAAGTACCTGACTCACGAGAAGCCTCCCTGCAATGGTCCGTGAGAATCGAACTTTTCTTCCGCTCGACATCCATCGAGGGAGGCATCCTCCCATCAACGGGAACTGACGCCGCGAGAAGTATAATCGCTCCGCCGATTTCGTACCAAGAGCAGTTTCCAGCCCTGAAAAATAGTGAGATTCTGCATTCCCATCGATGCCGCTTTTCACCAGACGTTAACGGGCGATTGGCCTGTTTCAGCTCTCGATGGATTGTCGTTCCCCCCTTCGCAGATAAAGACCTTGCCTTGAATCCCCGAGTACACCACAATCAGCTCTGTGCGGCAATTCATGAAGTGAAACCGATGCGGAACATTGAATGTCCATTCGAGCAAAAGGGCTTCGGGTATGATCGACGGGTCTCAATTGACCGGTTCGCCGAAAGGGAAAGTGATTGCGGTGATGCCCGCGTACAATGCCGAAGCGACGCTGGCCCGCACGGTCGCCGATATCCCCCCCGGCAGCGTGGATGAAATCATTCTCGTCGACGATTGCAGCCGCGACCGCACGGTGGCCCTGGCCCGCGACCTGGGGCTGACGGTCATTCAGCACGAACACAATCTGGGATACGGCGGCAATCAGAAGACGTGTTATCGGGCGGCACTCGCCGCGGGCGCCGATTACGTCATCATGATTCATCCCGACTATCAGTACGACAGCCGTTTAATTCCGGTGGCGATCGAAATCATACGGCTGGGAATCTGCGATTGCGTTCTCGGTTCGCGAATCCGCACGCGGGGAGAAGCTCTCGCCGGGGGGATGCCGATCTACAAGTATTTTTCCAACCGCATGTTGACGTTCGTCGAGAACGTTGCTCTCGGCCAGAATCTCGGAGATTTTCACAGCGGTTTTCGCGCGTATCGCCGCAGCGTCTTGCAGACGATTCCCTATGAAAAGAACTCGAACGACTTTGTGTTCGACAGCGAATTTCTTGCGCAGGCGGTGATGTTCGGTTACAAGCTGGGAGATATTCCTGTCCCGGTCCGTTACTTCGATGAGGCTTCGAGCATTAACTTTCGGCGCAGCGTGGTTTACGGTTGCGCGACGCTGGGTGTCCTCACGAAGTATTGGCTGAACCGGATCGGCTTGATATCGTCGCCGATATTCATTCCAAATCTCGATCAAAAGCCTGCGTAGGGTGGGCTGTGCCCACCTTTGTCTTCACTTGCACGACGGTGACTCGCCGCCGTCGCCGCAAAATGTTTTCGTGCCGCATCGCTTCGCCGGGCGTGCATTAACTCTTCGGCGACCGAGACGACCAGATCGTCTTCGATCAACGTCAAACCGTTCCCCATTGCCGCCAGCAATGAGAGTTCGCAGAGCTGATTGATGCGCGCCGGATTTCCGTCGCTGATGGATGCGATTTCTGAGACGGCATCGACGCCAAAGGGATTCTTTCGGCTCCCGGCGATCCGCAGACGGGACTCGATGTAATCGGAGACTTCGTCTTCTTCAATACCGGTTGCGGCGATTTCCAAATCGAAATGATCGGCGGCACGGTGCTTCAGCTTACTGGCGGGTAATTGGTCGGAGAACCCCAGGCGCTCGACTGCCAGGATGAGCGTGCAGGAAGGGGCCGCGCTGCTGCGTAGTTGCAACAAACGGTCGACATACGCCAGGCAACTGCTGTCAGCCCGATCGAAATGATCGAGCAGAATGACGCCGGGTTCCGCCGAGAATTGCCACGCATCGAGCTGGTCTTGCACCCGTCTCCAGAGATGACGCACGGATTCCCCCAGCGACGGAGCAATTTGCCAATGGGCCGAGAGCTTCCAGATCAGTTCCTCGGCGTCGACTCCGGCGACGTCGAGATAGGTCGTGTGATAGGCGGCACGTTTCAATTGATCGAGCAGGACGTTCAATAGAAACGACTTCCCGGTTCCGCTCGGTCCATACAACCACCCGAGCTGATGATTCTGCTCGATGACGTACAGCAGGCGGGCCAATGCTTCTTCATGTGCCGGGCTGGAATAATACCAGACCGGATCATGGGTATTGCGAAAGGGAGCAAACTTGAACCCCCAATAACGCTGATACATACG
>JBJXGP010000427.1:0-7148 GCA_046160425.1 Planctomycetaceae bacterium | reverse complement strand
ACAACAGTCGGCCGCTTCCGTCGACGACCGATTGATTTTGCCCGCGATCGATGGTGATGTTTCCCCCTTCGATGACCATCTGCCCGCGGCGGATTTGCGCGGGTTGCCCTTCGACGTGCAGAATCTCTTGTTCGGGACCGCTGTTGATCACGCTCAACGTCGTACCCGTCATCTCGAGTTCGTCGGCATTCTCGTCTTCCGACGGTTGTTTCACCAGCACGTGACCCGACGTGAAAATCTGCGACATCGTATCGTGCTCGTCGTTTGTGCCGCGGCGGACGTGGACGCGGATCTTTTCCGCCCGCAAACTCAACGGCTGCGAGAGGATCTGCTGCGTCGACGATTTTGAATTCGTCACCGACGACATCTGCACGATGGCCGGTTCTCGTTCGTCGACACGAACATCCTTCGCGGTGGCGATCAGTTTTCGGCGCGAACGCTTCGTATCGATGCCGAGCTGCGTATCCGCCTCGACAGATTCGTCATCTTCGAAGAGGACTTCCAGCCGTTGGCCTTCGCCCGTCAGTTGAGGGCTGACGATCGCCACGTTTGTCAGCGCGAGCACGCGATCGATCTGAATCTGATCGTTCAAGTTCTTCCGCCGATCGGCGGCGTGTTCTGACGACGATTGATCGGCGGTCAGAGTTTCGGGCATCGATAATGCATCGGAAGGCAGCTCGAGCGAGTCATCATTCGGTAACGCACGATCTTCGGATGCGAGTTCGCTTTCGAGAATCGTTGACGAATCCGTCTGTGCCCGCGATGAAAATTCTCCGCGCACCCAGGCGCGTATGGTTTCGGCGGCGAGACCGACTTGACGATGCGGCTGCTGCACGACCGCTTCGCCGTCGAGCTCGAGCACGCGCAGACCCGACAGCCGATCGGGGAACATGCGGAGCTGCTTCTTCCATTGAGCGGCGAGTTCGACTTGAGGCGGCCTCGTCGCCAAATTGCGATGCCACATCTTTCCTTCTTGCCGACAGCGGGCGGCGATGATGTTCTGATGCTCGTCGTGCTGGATTTCGATCTCAGCGGATCGCAAGCGGTTCTCGCGCTGATTCTGCTCATCGACTTGCTTGACGACGACATTATCCGCATCCGTCAAAGTGATAATGCGATCGATCATATGGTATTGCAGATTCGTCATCCGCGCGGTGAGTCCGTTGGCCTGTGAGTCGAGTTGCAACTGACCCGCCGCCGCGGTCGCTTCGATCCGTTCGAGAGTCAATTTCGAATCGATCCCCGTTACGAGCGGAATGTTTTGCGACTTCGGTTCGGCGTCTTGCGACGACTCCGCTTCGTTCTCCTTCAGCGAAATAAAGAACAACTTGAGCGTTTCGCAACGGAGAATATCCTGATCGCCGTCGTGCTGGCCCCGCTGGACGACCACGTTATCGTCGAACGTCGCCACGGCACGGGGCAGGTCGTAGACCAGACTGCCGTTGCAGCGAACTCGCAGCGGAATTCCCGATGTCGGCTGCTCGAGATCGGTGAGCATGTCGAGTTCGACGTTTCGGCGGAACTTGATTTCGCGAATTCCGGCGATCGCCGAAGTGCTTTGATTCTGATCGATGGGATTCATCACGAGTTTGATGTCCATGCCGTCGGCGCGTCCCCGATTGGAGCCTTGTACGAGGTCGACGGAGTGATCGGTCCAGATGCTTTCCGAACCTGCGGAGAACGTGAAGTTACGGCCGGTGATGATCAGGCCGTCTGCCCCCAGAATTTTCACTTTCCCTTCGAGATACCCCGAAACGACCCGCCCGGGATTGGGGTCGGTAATCTCGAACGCACGGGCGAACTGCACGACCGCCGACTGGCTGACGATGCGTATCGGTTCCTGATTGATGTCGCCTCCCTCTTCTCGCCAGATGAGGGCGAACGGTTCAAAGCGGATTTTTTCCCCGCCGTCGAGATGTTCCCACGACTGCGTGTAGATGTAAGCCTGCGGCGTGCGAAACTGGTAACCTTGTTCGAGGGTCCACGGTTCCTCCGACAAATACCGTTTCGCCCACGCTACGTTTTCTGCCAAATTTGACGGCAGTTCGACCTGCTGGTCGACGGTCGGAGCCGGTGGCCGCTTCTGCTTGAAGTGCGGCGTGACCCACAGCGAATACGCGGCGTACATCGTCGTCAATAACGATGACGCGATCACAACGCGTATCACCGAAGGAACCGGTTGATACACCGTTGGTCGACCGCGAATTACGGGACTCCATACCGACACGAGGTCACTCCGTCGCTTCCTGGGGCATGAGCGAAATCACATCCGTAATGTCGATCAGTCCGACCGGCTTGTCGTCCGCATCGACTACAGGCAACTCGCTGAATTTTCGCGTCGACAACACATGCACCGCCTCTTCGACTGTCGCATCGACGCGGATCGTCAGCGGACGAGCCGTCATCACTTCTGCCACCGGACGATCGAGTTGCCCTTCGCGATGTTCTTCGAGCAGTCGCACGAGATCGCTGTCGGTGAACAGCCCGACGATGCGCCCGCATTCATCGACGACAATCACCGCGCCGGTGCGCCGGCCGGGACGTTTGAGCGATTTCAACATTTCGCGGATGATCTCATCCTGCCGGGCAATTCGCAGTTCCGAACCCTGACGCATGATCTCGCGGACCGAACTCAACTTAAGCCCCAAACTCCCGGCGGGATGCAGCACCGCGAATTGTTTCGGAGTGAAGCCCTTGAGCCGGCTGACAACGAGCGCCAGGGTATCGCCGAGCGCGAGCATCGCCGTCGTGCTCGTCGAGGGGGCCAAACCATACGGACCCGCTTCGCGGATCTGCCCGAGCGCGAGCGTGATCTCGGCGGCGGAACCGAGCGTGCTCCGTTCGTGAGCGGTGATCGCAATGATGGGAATTCCCATCTGCCGAACGATGGGGAGTAATCGGCAAACTTCGTCCGTTTCGCCGCTGTTCGAAAGGGCGAGCAGCACGTCGTCGGCGTGCAGACAACCGAGATCGCCGTGGACAGCTTCGGCGGGATGCATGAAATGCGCGCGGGTTCCCGTCGAGGAGAGAGTCGCGGCGATTTTCTGGCCGATGAGTCCCGCTTTCCCCATCCCGGTGACGATCACACTTCCCCGACACGTATGAATCGCTTCGACCGCATCGCAGAAGGAGACTTCCAACTTGCGAGCGAGCGTCGCCAACGTCTCGGAGGCCTGCTGCAAGATCGAACGACCCTCGGCGAGTTGTTCGAACCGTGAGTAGGGGACGACCGGCGATTGATGAGCCGAACTCATGTTCCATCATCCTTGAACGCAAACGAATCGATTTCGCGCCGTCATCCATGACGGTGAGTCGGATTGGCCGGGGCTAAGGCTCGGCTTGTCCCGGAAGGGGTGCGGAATATATCCGAAAAATGCGAAAAGGGTCAATGTGGGGTTTGGGTGCGTTTCAGTCCTAATCTATTATATCTGAAGCGGTTGCGCGCCCGTGTGCGGATGAAGTTCTTCGTTCCGAACTCTGCCCTGATACTCAACTTGTGACGCATCTTATTCTGTTTATGTGAGTTGATATGAATAGACAGCCTGGTAGGATGCACATGCCCAATAGGCATCGGTGGTACGAGTTTCATCGGGTGGGAGCGGGAGCCGCGATTCCCCTTTGACCGCTCGAAAAGGGAACGGTATTATTCATTTGACACTCACATTTGACCAATGGCCAGCTTTCGAGGTGCAGGCATGGAATTCACGGCGGTTTACATTCAAGTTCCCGAAGGCTTCATCGGTTTCGTCGAGGAATTGCCGGGTGCAAACACGCAAGGCGCCACGTTGGAAGAAACCCGCGAGAACTTGAGAGAAGCGGTGCAGCTTGTGCTGGATGCAAACCGAGAATTGGCAGAGCGTAAATCAGAGTGATCTTGAATCGAGATTTTCGACTCGTTCGGCAAATTCTTTCGGATTCGATTGTAGGCAATTGCCAATGACTATCAACACCACAAATATTGAAGCGGTGAGAGCGACTTTAGGTGAGATTGCCGGTCAGTATCCGACGAAATCAAAGGAACAAGACGCATTATTATCCGCAGCAATGGCATTGGAATTTGTTCATTCGATGAACGTTGTGGAAAAATATCGCACCTGGTTGAATAACATGAATAAACCGCCAACCGCACTACAGGTACTGCACGCCAAATTGATGGGAATAGACATCCCGCATGAACTTCTCGATAAAACGATGCTTGAAGTCGAGGGATTGATGGAACAAATCAAGAATACGCGTCATTGAAATGGGGCGGATCATTCATTGTTGGGATGTCCATTTCAAGGCGAAACCCAATGACCATCTCCTCTCGCACGCCCGAAGGCTTGCCTCACCGTTGTCCCGTGTGTGGCGAGATGGTCACGATCGAGCCGTCGATCGACACCGGTGATGCGCCGTGTCCGAAATGCGGACAACTCTTATGGTGGTTTCAAAAGCGGTATTCCGACGTGACGTTGTCGACCGATCTCATCGACGAGCTGCAACTCGATTCGCTCGACGTCGTCGAACTGACGATGGAACTCGAAGGAGAATTCGGCATCCGGATCCCCAATGATGATGACGGAGAGATCAGAACGATCCGCGAACTCGTCCGCTATATTCGACGCACGCGTTTGAGCGATTAAGTGACGCGCAGAAGTTAAACGCGAGGTGCGACATGCAGTTCAATTCGATCATTGCAACCATTGGCGGCGTTCTGTTTTTTGCCGGTTTCGCTATCGAAATGATCGCGGTAGCGTCGATGGCGATTTACCCGCTACGAAAAGCGCTGCCGTTTCAATCGCCGTTCCAATTGCAGAGCATCGGCTGCATATGCATGCTTTTGGGGTTGGTGATCGGTGGGTTAGGGGCGCTGTTGTAATCGATTTCGCTTGTATATGACGACGCATTCATCCGGAGATCTATTGTCATTCGGGCGAAGCGGAGCTTGGGAACGAGATGCTCGACGATATGATCACAGCTTCATCTTCTCCCGCTCTTCCATGCGGGCGATCCATTTCTTGGGGTCTTCTTCGAACGCGGCTTTGCAGCCCGAGCAGCAGACCCAGAAGGTCTTCCCCTGGTAACTGATGGAGATCGTTCCCAGTCCCTGCGAGATGATGCAGGTCTTGTCGCCGTAGTCGGTGTCGCTGAGGGCGAACGACGTCCCTTGCCGTTGATTCGCGACGATGTCGGCGACGTGCCAGTTTTTGCCCCGCTTGTCGGCGACTTCCATCTGGTAGCGATTGTTGTCCAACTGGCGGAACGTCAACCGGCCCGATTTTTTCGTCTCCGGAGGAGTCACTTGCACGAACGTCAGTTCGAACGTGCGCTGCAATTTTTTGTCGTCGCCGGGGACATCCTCGACTTCTTGGGTGAATTCTCCGGCATAGACTTTTTCGTGTTTGTCAGCGTCGGTGGTCGTGAGTTGGAATTTCCGGTTGTCGGCGTCGTATGTAAGGCGGGCTTTGTGAATGTAGTTCCCCATCGGCGCATCGAGAACAAGAGCCGGCTGATGCGGATCGGTCTTCAAATCCCAGACCCAGTCGGCGACTTCCATGCCGTTGAACCCGTTGACTTTGTTCTTGGTGATGCCGTTCCAGTTTCCGAGGACGACCTGGAGCGGCTTGAGCGCGGTCATCACATCTTCCATCTTCCGGTGCGCATCGGCTTCGTCCTCGCCCTCGTGCGAGTGTCCCCCTGCCCCGCCGCCAAGTTGCACAGGGCGGAAAGTTTTCTTGGGAGCGGGCTTCGACGAAGCATCTTCGTCGGTCGTCTCATCGGATTCGGGCGCATTGTCCCCGACGGCGTTCGCAGCCGATTCTGGAGATGGGGCCTTCGAACTGCAACTGGTGAGGCACAACATCAACAGAGCACCGATGATGGTCGAGAAGTAACGAGTCGTCATGGAACTATTCCCATTGAAATTGATCGAGTCAGCAGGAGATATTGAATCACGAATTATACCACATCAGAGCGACAAAAGATTCGTGGAAAAAAGTAAAACTGTTCGCAGAGGGTGCATCCGTTAAATGGTGGTATCCCCCGATAGTGCATCTGTAGCTGGCCTCTGCGAGGCCGGACCGAGGTCGCACACCTCGGCGACAAAAGACCTCTTGTCGCTGCGCGACCCGGACACAAAGCTGTCCGGGCTACCCGATTGACCACCACCATTTAACGGATGCGCCCGCCTGCAGATGACTACAGCATGAATGGTTTACCGCTAAGACGCAAAGAGCGCGAAGGGATGAGGCTCGATCCTCGGAAATCGGCGAAGCGGAAGCTCTCGAAGACTTGCGTTCCCAAGCGGAGATTGGGAACGAGAAATTCCGCTGGTCTACCACACCACCACTCTACCCCTCCACCCCTCTCACTCTGTGATTAACATCATGGTGGGCACAGCCCACCCTACACATACCCGGCAGGACACCAGCTTGCTTCGCCGGGGGATGAGATGGGGTTCAAGGGCCACAACGGGCGATGTATTCGATCATAGGTGAGTCGCTTGAGATTGCCCGAGGCGCAGCCGTCGGTGTCGGCGAGGAGGATCTCCGCCGCGAACGAACCGTAGTCGGCGCGAAAGCCCGACGGCGATTTGGCGACGACGATGCCGAATTGGCGCGGGTCGAGTCCGGCGGTCTCGTACAGCACGGGGGAACTACCGGGGCCGCTCCGCTCGACGAGCAGCACCGTCACATCGCCGGCGCGAATCACCGCTCCCATCCCCATGTCGATCGGCAGATTGTTGCCGATGTGGCCGGTGAGCATCCATTGCATGGGGAGGATATGTTCGACTTTCCCTCGCAGGCGGACCGGCATCGAGTATTCGGGGGACCGCTTGCCCCCGACCGGGGCATCGAACGTTCCATCCACTCCCGCTTGCTGAGCAATGGCGACGGCGGTGGGATCGACGACGAACGTGAGCGCACCGCGCGGAATGCTTTCGCGGCTTAAGAACTCGCGGAGCAGTTCGGTCGCATCGCCGGGCGAGCCGCTGTTGGTGGCGTCGGCTCCGTCGCCGATGACGACGGGATGTCCAGCGAATGCGAGTGCGCGATCGACGAGTTCTTGCGGGAGCAGGCGTTCGACGTCTTCCATCGCGGTCCGGAGGTTCCAGCAGGCATCGCAAAAATGATCGAGTTTTTCGCGGAGGCGACGGTCGTTTTCGGTCG
>JBJXGP010000426.1:0-6885 GCA_046160425.1 Planctomycetaceae bacterium | reverse complement strand
CAGCGTATACGACCGTCGTGAACCACTCATGATGTCTGCTCCTTGTCTCAGAGTTTACACTCTTCTCAAGGCGCCCACCATTTGTGGGTAAGTCCAAGCGGAGAGATTGGGAACGAGGTGTCATTCAGCCAAGATTTTTGCGGATGAACTATGAATTTAATTCCGAGCGACCCGCAACCGAGTGAAAAGACTCCCGCGATCGAGAATGTGTACATCTCATCGCAGGATGCGCAGCGCGAAGTGCGCGATCCGCTCGACCGTCGGAAGGTCATCGTCCGGCGTTCCTGGACCGGCTTGCGATGGATCGTCTGTCTGCTCATCATCTGGCTGGTCGGTCAGCGTGCGATCAAACTCTGGCAACAGGATGATCTGCAAAACTGGGATTTTCAATTCGGATGGTTGATACTCGCCGCGTGTACCAACGTGTTGGGCTGGTGTCCTGCTGTGGTGGTCTGGCAACGGATGCTGGCGTCATCGGGAACGCATGTAGCCTTTTTCTTCTGTGCTCGCGCTTATTTTGCGGGACATTTGGGGAAATATGTCCCCGGTAAAGCGGCGGTGCTCGCCGTTCGTGCTGCCATGTTAAAACCAGCGGGAGTCAATCTCTGGGTGGGGATGATCACGACGACGCTCGAAACACTGGGAACGATGTCGGTCGGTTTATTGTTGCCGCTCGCGCTGGTATTGAGCGGAGCCGTCAGAGGTCCGGCGATGTTGGAAAATCTTCTTGGCAGAGACGCAGAGCCGAATTTATCCGCCGAGATGCCCGACGCCGACCCGTTGACCTGGAGATTCTCCGTCGCGCTCCTCGTCATCTTTTTGATCGTACCGACGATCGGCAGCGCGTCTTCAGGATTTCTCATTAAGCTCCTGCGGACGCTTAAACCCTCGTTGAATTTTCACGGCAAGCGCTGGTCGATACCGTGGTCGAGTTGGTTATTGCTCTCGGTGGGTTGGGGAATTCATGGCGTCAGTTACGGTCTCACCCTCAAAGGAGTAACCGGAGGACCGATCACGTGGCATGAGTGGCCCCTGTGGACCGCCGCGGTATCGTGGGCCACCGCTGGGGCATTTTTCGTGTTTCTGGTTCCGGGTGGCCTGGGGATTCGCGAAGGGCTGTTGATCGAATTTCTCCGCGGACAATCGGTAATCACATCTCGTGTAGCCGTTGTATCCGCGTTGATCTTGCGTCTGGTCTGGTTGTTGGCCGAATTCACCACCGCCGCGGTATTGTACGTGTTCGTTCGATACTCTCCGCCGGGGCAAACTCAACAGTCAGCCGAATGAAACGGCCCCGGCTGGTGTTATCTTCAGGCCCCGCATACGATATAGCTTATCCACAAACAATAGACGATATTCCTGGCGTTCAGACATACGTCGGCCCCTTGATGGATGAATGACGGCGATGATCGAAAACCAAACCACGGCTGCTATTCAACCCTCCGGTCAAAGTGCCGCAGGACGTTTGTTGTCGATTGTTGTTCCCGTGTTCAATGAAGCGGGGAGCTTGCTGGAACTCCATGCGGAGATCGACAAGGCCTGCTCCCAAAATCAGATCGACTGCGAAATAATTTTCGTGGACGACGGCTCGTCGGACGGCTCGTGGAATCTACTCAAGCAGCTCGCTGCGAACGATATGCGAGTTTCGTGCATCCGGTTTCGCAGAAACTTCGGCAAGGCTGCTGCGCTGACCGCCGGGTTGCAAACGGCTCGCGGAGAATTGTGCCTGATGATGGATGCCGACTTGCAGGATGACCCGTTGGAAGTTCCGGGGATGATTGCCGAACTCGATAACGGCTTCGACGTCGTCAACGGCTGGAAGAAACATCGCCTCGATCCGTGGCACAAAGTTTATCCCAGCAAAGTCTTCAATGGCCTCGTCGGCTGGTTAACCGGGCTAAAGCTGCACGATCACAACTGCGGGCTCAAATTGTTTCGCAAAGAGGTCGCCAACGAAATTCGATTGTACGGTGAATTGCATCGGTTCATTCCCGTATTGGCCCATGCCCGCGGATTTCGCGTGACCGAATTCGCCGTACATCATCGGCCGCGCAAACATGGGCATTCGAAATATGGCGTCCGCCGGTTTCTGCGAGGATTTCTCGATCTGCTGACGGTCAAGTTTTTAACCGGCTTCGGGCAACGCCCTCAACACATTCTCGGGGCGTGGGGACTGGGATTCTTCATGCTCGGATTGTGCGGCCTTTCCTACCTGGGAATGTTGTGGCTGATGATGAATGTCTGCGGATGCCTCGAAAAATCGCCGATCGGAAATCGTCCGCTGCTTGCATATTCGATCGCAGCAATGCTGCTCGGTGCGCAAGGCATCAGTTTCGGTTTGATGGCCGAACTGATCGTCGCCCGAACCGGCCAGACGCAGGATGCATTCAGCATCGCCGAATCGATTACATCTCAGACCCCGCAGACGTGAACGGTTGGCAGGGGATTTCGCGCACCAAACCTCGTCGAATCATCGACTTAGACACGAGATGGCACAACCGTTAAAGTCACTTTATACCTGCCTCAGTCGCGGAGTTTTAGTCGAGAATTTCAGAGCGTCAAAAATGGAGTTGTATCCGGCATGGTGCGGCGGTTAGAATATTGGTGAACTTGGAAGTCCGAGACCGATCCCATCAGCGCGGGCCAAGTCCGGTTCTTGTCGATCCGCAATCACATCATATACCCGTCGAAAACTTCTGACGGTATTAAAGAACGACTCAACATCCCCCAAAACCTTTTGCGGGATAACGTAGCTGGCAATCATCCAATCGGGCTATATGCCGTTAAGTATGGAAACGAGACAGGAGCTCGATGATGTCACAAGCATCAGAAAACAGACCGACAATGCACCCTCAAATCTTGCGTTTCGACGAACCTCATACGGTGACCACGCCGAACGCGGAATCTCTGCGCGATGAGCCGGATGATTCGGTTCTCAACGGTCCTCAATTTCGCGGACGATGCCCGACGACCGAACGCGAATTGCTGCAGAATCAGTTCGACGAGAACCTGACGCGGCCGAGGTAGATCGCGGCTCTTTCGAAATGTAAGGCGATGGATGTCGGAAATCAACGCCGAGGCCTTTTGCTCTGTCTCGCGCTGGCGGGCTTGGTGCGACTGAGTGCCTGCTGGCAGTTTTCGCATCATCTCACCGACGATCTCGATGCCTACGTCGGGATTGCTCTATCGATCAGCGACGGCCGCGGATACTCCTCTCCCGGAACAAACACGCCGACCGCTTATCGGCCTCCCTTATTCCCGCTGCTTCTGGCCCCGTTGATTCCGCTCGTCGGCGTCACATGGGGAGTGGCACTTCTGCAATGCAGCCTGGGAATCGCCACCGTGTATCTCACATGGAAGCTCGGCGTGGCATTGCGATTGCGCATCGGGGCCTTCATCGCCGCAGCGCTCGTCGCTGTCGACCCGATTCTGCTGCATTACGGCACATATCCTATGACGGAAGTCTGCTGTGCCTGTCTCATGACGGCGTGGCTGCTTTGTGTTGTCCGGGCGGAAAGTGATTCCAACCTGACGATGGGAGCAGTCCGTCGATTTGCATCGGGGGTGCTGTTTGGACTCGCCGCGTTGTGTCGCCCGACGGTGTGGATGACGGGCGCCGTTTATGCGGGATATTGGTCGATTCGCAAAATATACGAGTGCTCCAACGCCCGCAGAGTTTCACGCGATCGTGTTTCAATCGATGATGATTCAACATTCAGCGACAGGCTCAGGCATTGTGCTCCGATTCTGGAATTGTGCGGAGTGATCTGCATTGCCGGTCCGTGGGTGATCCGCAATCAACTGGTCCTCGATTCGCCGATCTTGACGACGACGCACGGGGGATACACACTCTTGCTGGCGAATAACCCAACGTTCTATCGCGAGGTAGTCGATCGCCCCTGGGGAGCGTATTGGGAAGAAAAGAGTCTGCTCAACTGGCAGAGCGAACTGGAACAACAAATCGGCCGCGCGTCTCCCCCCGTCGCCACCGAAACAGAGCGAGACCGCTGGATGTACCAAGAGGCGTATCGCACGATTCAAGATGAGCCGACGACGTTTCTCAAAGCCTGCGGCAAACGATTCTTGTGGTTCTGGAATCTCACCCCCATGACGTCGAGTGAAGCCTCGCTTCCCGCGAGTCTCTTTGTGCTGATCGCCGTGTATTACGGCGTCGTGACCTGCCTGATGTTGATTGGTCTTTTTCGATTCGGAATTTCGGTCGCGCATCGAATTCGGCGGGGCTCCCTCGCGTTGACCGACGGAGGGGAACCGGCATCGAATGGGTTTATCAGTCCCGCCTGGGTACTGATCCTCATGCCGATTTTCACTTTTACCGCCGCTCATCTGGTGTACTGGACGAACATGCGCATGCGGGGTCCGGTTGTGCCGATGATTGCGCTGCTTGCGGCACTGGCGTGTGTCAAGCCCGGTTTGACGGCCGATCCCACACCACAAGAGACGTCTACATAATGAGTTGTGACGACGGCTCTGGCGTGAACCCTTATTGACCAGATCCCAGACCTGGCCTATAATCCCGCCCCACTTTAGTAAATTGTGTTAACCGCGTAGTTTTTCATTTCCGCTCTGATTCTGGTCCCCGATCAACTCTGGAGAGCCTGTGTCGGGACGACACCTCGTTCGACATTGGAAAGTCCTCTCTGCGGGAGGAGTGTGCGCAGCGATTCTCGCCACGCTTCTCACGGGGGTCGGCGTGCGCGGCGATGATCCCCTCCCCGACTCTACCCTCAAGCAGACATCGATCGGCGATCAATCGATTACGTTGCTGGCAGATTATTCTCATGAGTGGCAAGCAGGGGATTCATACGTCGCCATGCTCCGAGGCCATTGCCGTGTGTCGCACGGTCAAACTTCGGTGAGCGCCGAAAAAATGGTGGTCTGGACCACCACGAAAAACGATGAGACGACGATCACTGCTTACGCAGAAGGTGACGTGACCTACGAGAACACCGAGCGGACTCTCTCGGAAAACGTGCTCCTTCTCGAATGGAAAACCAATAAGGGAGTTCAAGCGGCCATTCGCAAGCGGGTCAATCACAACGAGCCGCTGGTTGACCCGCTATTTACCCGCGCATCCAAACGCCGGGCCGATGCGCAGGATCAGGAGACAAAGCCGGCGCAATATGTGGTCCCTCCCGCACCCGATGAAATTTTAAGCGGCAAGCCTGCATCGGAAAAGACAGATACGCGAGAGAACGTCCGCCGCGTGCGCATCTTCCCGCGCAGTTCGGTTCCGTACAACGTCGAAACGTCGCGATCCGACAAGACCACCCCTCCCGAACGCGTCTGGATGCTGACCGGCGGAGTCACCATCATGATCGACGGCGTACATGAAAACGGCACAATCGACCTGAGCGCCGATAACATCGTCATCTGGACGGGGATGACCGAGAACACCGAATTTCAGGAAGAACTGCTGCATTCCGACGACATGCCCTTTCAGGTCTACCTCGATGGGAACATCATCGTCCGGCAGGGCTACGATGTCATCACTGCGACGCAAGCGTACTTTGATGCCCGCGACAACCGGGGACTGATGCTCGATGCCGAGATCCGCACGCTGATTCCCGGCATGGGGGCAACGCTGCGCGTCAAAGCCGAGCGAGTCCGTCAGCTCTCAGAAAAATCGTATCACGCCAAACAGGCATGGTTCAGCACGAGCCAGTTCGGCAAACCGGGGTATCGCTTGCAGGCGACCGACGTCTTTCTCGATCAGCACTACACAACCCCCTGGCTGACGACGCACGACCATGCCGAGGGCGCGACGTATGGCGAACATGAGATCAAAGAAGTCCCGTGGATCACCAGCCTCAACACCAAACTTTACCTCGATGACGTCCCGGTGGGATACATCCCCTACATGAGTTCTCCGACCGAGGATCCCGGCGTCCCGCTCAACGGCGTCATCGTGACTCAGGATCGCGTTTTCGGGACACAGGTGCGCACATCGTGGAACATGTTCAAACTGCTCGGACGCGATCCCCTCGAAAACGTGAATTGGAATTCACAACTCGATTACTACAGCGATCGCGGCCCCGGTGTCGGAACCAGCGGGGATTACCGAGCCGAGAGCCTGTTCGGTATGCCGGGGATTTCGTCGGGACTCGGTTCGCTGTATTACGTTCACGATACCGGCAGCGATAATCTCGGACTGGGGCGTCGCAGCCTGATCCCCGAAACGAGCGACCGCTGGCGCATCATGCACCGCCACCATCAAGAACTCCCCAACCAGTGGGATCTCTTCGGCGAATTGGGAATTTTGTCGGACCGCAATTTCTTCGAACAATATTTCGAAGACGATTTCAACAACGACAAGGACCAGGAAACGCTGCTCTACGCCCGCAAACGTCTGAATAACTGGGCGGGAACATTGCTCGTCCGCCCCGATATCGACGGCATCGAAACCACGACCCAGTGGGCTCCCAAGGCCGACGTGTATGGATTGGGCGAACCGTTGTTCGACGGCCTCTTCAATTGGAGTTCGCACACCTCAGCCGGTTACGCGCATCTCATGATCGGCGACAAACCGACTCAGCCAGCGGATATTTTTACTTCCCTCCCCTATGTGACCGATGCAGAAGGAGGGGTCTTCATGACGCGGCACGAGTTATCGATGCCGTTGCATCTCGGCGCTGTCAACTTTGCCCCTTATGTGATGGGTGAGGCTTCGTACTGGGGGAACGATTTCACGGGTCAGAATCTCGATCGCCTGTACGGCAGCGCCGGCGTTCGCGGCAGCGTGATGTTCTGGAAGCCGTACCCGAATGCGAAAAGCGAGATCTTCAATCTGAACGGACTGGTCCACAAGATGGTATTCGATGCCGACTTCTCGGCGAGCGATGCCAGCACCGATATGTCGAACATCCC
>JBJXGP010000425.1:0-10776 GCA_046160425.1 Planctomycetaceae bacterium | reverse complement strand
CAGACCGCATACCTCAAGGCGCATTATCCGCACGAATTCATGGCGGCCCTCCTGTCGTGCGGCATGGAGAGCAGCGACCGCATCACGGAACACATCGACGACTGCCGCCGCATGAATATCGCCGTTGTTCCTCCCAGCATCAATTCGTCCGACGTCGAATTCAGCGTCGTCGACGATCACCTCTCGTTCGGCATGGGAGCAATCAAGGGTCTCGGCGAGCACGTGGTGACGGCGATCGTCGCCGAACGGGTTGCTAATGGTCCGTATCGCAGCATTTTCGATCTGACCGAACGGATCGATACGAAAGTGCTCAACAAGGGGTCGCTCGAATTGCTTGTCAAGTCGGGAGCTCTCGATTGCCTCGGCCCCAATCGGGCGCAGCACATGGAAGTGGTCGAACGGGCAATCCAAGCCGCCCAGTCGCTGCATCGCGACCGACAGCGCGGGCAGATGAATCTCTTCGGCGGAAACGATGAGACGAACGATCGCGATGTCACCTCGCCGGTCGTTCTTCCCGACGTCCCCGATTGGACGGAAGCACAAAAGCTGGCCCTCGAACGGGAAGTATTCGGCTTCTATCTGACGTCGCACCCGCTCACCGAACAGGCGGATGAAATCGCCAAGTTCGCCACGCATACGACCCGCGAACTCATTAACCTCGAGCAGAACGCCGAGGTCGTGATCGGCGGCATGATTTCGTCGATGAAGAAATCGAGCACCAAAAAACCAAGCCGGAACGGACACACGCGGTATCTGAATTTCGATCTCGAAGATACCGAAGGAGTCGTGCGCTGCATCGCCTGGCCCGAAGAGTATTCCCGCTTTGGCGAGCGGATCAAGGGGGACGGCATCTTTCTGTTCAAGGCACGGGTCGACCGTCGGGGACGCGAACCGAACTTGATCGTCAACGAACTGCTGACGCTCGAAGAAGCCCGCAAACAGTTCACCCGGCAACTGGCAATCAAATTCCAGAAGGGTCTGCACAGTGAACAGGACGTGCAGCGGGTCTATCGCATCCTGCAAAGTTTTCCGGGCCGATCGGAAGTCGTGCTGGTCGTGGAGACCTCCAATCCCGAGACCCCCGATCAACTCCAGCGGCACGTACTCACGGCTCGCAGTGATCTGAAAGTCTCATGCGGCCCGGAACTCTGCCGGGAACTGGAATCGGTATTGGGGAAGAGTTCGATCCACCTGCACATCGATCAACCGAAGAAGTCCCCCCCCTCCCGCACCACCGCGGCCGTCGGTTGATGTGCCCGACTCGCTTCACGCTTTTGTAAACTGTGAGAATCTGTCATATTACACCAACTCGGTTAGCCGCGACGCAGAGGGTCTCCGTAGCGGAGCGCGTTGGGTGGCAAGACTCAGGCTCGGCGTGCCCCCGAATGAATACCCATTGTAAAAACCTTCAAAGGCCCTCGTTTCATGAATCCCGTTCTTGGTGACGAAAAAACTTATGCAAATTGGCACGAACTTGCCGAACGCGTTCTGCAAGGCGAAGAACTCACGCGCGACGAAGCGTTGGCGATCGTAAATTCTCCGGATGCGGAATTGCTCGATCTCCTCGCCGCCGCGTACAAAGTCCGCCGGCAGCACTTCGGACGCAAGGTGCATCTGTATTATCTCAAAAACGCCAAGAGTGGTTTGTGCCCCGAAGATTGCGGCTACTGTTCGCAGTCGATCATCTCGGAAGCCCCGATCGAACGCTATGCGCTGCTCAACACAGAAAAGCTGATGGCAGGTGCCCGCCAAGCGGCCGCCAATCAGGCGCGGACGTACTGCATCGTCGCCAGCGGTCGCGGCCCCAGCGATCGCGAAGTCGAGCACATCGCGAAGACCGTCGAACAGATCAAGTCGGAAACGGGCCTGCACATCTGCTGTTGTCTCGGCCTGTTGAACCCCTCCCAGGCCGAGCGCTTGAAATCCGCCGGCGTCGACCGCATCAATCACAACCTCAATACCAGCCGGCGATTTTACGATCAGATCTGCTCGACCCATTCGTATCAGGACCGCATCGACACGCTGAAAGTCGTCCGCGATGCGGGGATGGAACTCTGCTGCGGCGTGATTGTCGGCATGGGTGAAGAATCTTGCGATCTGGTCGATCTGGCATTCGAAATGCGAGACCTCAACGTCGAATCGATCCCGGTCAATTTTCTGAACGCCATCGACGGGACGCCGCTCGAGGGGAATCGAAATCTGAATCCGCGGGACTGCTTGCGGGCGCTGGCTCTCTTTCGGTTGACGAATCCGCGCACGGAAATCCGCATCGCCGGGGGACGCGAAGTCAATCTGCGATCGATGCAGGCTCTCGGCCTGTACCCCGCGAATTCACTGTTCGTCAGCGATTATCTGACGACCAAAGGGCAGCCGGCGAGCGAAGACTTCCGCATGATCGAAGACCTCGGATTCGAAGTCATCACCGGCGACCACGAGTCGTACGCCCTCTGGAAAGCGCACCAGCCTGCGACCGAATGCGAAACGAAAAACGCCGGGGCATAAGCCTCTTCGGCAACCGTTCGCACTCTGTATCGCGACGAATCTGTTATAAGAGTCTCAAAATAATCTCACACAAAGCCACGAAGTCACAAAGAAGACCGCGACAAATATGAGTAATGCGAGACGCTGCAAGATCAACCTGGAGCCAGCCGGCTTGTAAATCCAGAATCAAAGAAACAATTAGTTTCTTTCTTCGTGGCTTTGTGACTTCGTGTGAGACATTTTCCAGCACAAGTGGGCCAGCTTGCACCGTCTGTGAACAATGTCCGGGGCACAAAGCAGCCGAGCGCAAGTCGGATCTTCACCGACTTCTTGATCGTTTCTGGTGCGCGACTCGTGTTTGAGTGTCGATCAGTCCTGATTTTCCAGCTTGGGTTCGGGGAGCCACATTGTCAGGATCGCGCCGACAAGGGCATAACTGCCGGCGACGATCGCACCGACGATGGCAATCTTGCCGGGATCGGGGGGAGTCGCTTCGGAAAACGTGATCGTCAACCACGCTGCCGCCGTCCCGAGTACGCGACCGCCGATGTTCGCCGCAAAGCTTTCGCCCGTTCCGCGCAGATGGACCGGGAAGACGAGCGGGATGTAATTCCCCCAGAAACTCATCTGCCCCACGACCAACAAACCGGCGAGGAAGATCCCCCATTTGAACGTCTCCAGCGAGCCGGCAGTCCCCAGATTATTCGACAGCCACCAGTAGAGCAGCGGCACGAATATCAGACTCGGAATCTGGAACATGCTGAACAGCTTCCTGCGGCTGATGATCTGGACGGCGAGCAAAGCCAGCAACACGCGGCCCGCCATTCCGCCGATTTCCTGATAGAACTGCACACCGGCGACGATCCCGTCGGTCGTGTTGCCGCGAATCTGCCCCTGCTCCTTGGGAGTCAGCGGTTTCCCCCCCGCTTTCTCGACGGCCGCGACCTGCGCCTTGCCGACCGCTGCTTTCACATCGGCGTGACCCGAAAGAATCTGCGGATTCTGCTGAATCGCGCCGAAGGCGAGTCCGAATGTGGTCGCAAACGCAAGAGTCGTGATGATCGTCGTCTTGCGGAGTGCCGGTTGGAATAATTCAAGAATGTTCGGCCGCTTGAGCGTTCCCGAATCGCGTTTCTTGGCCCATTCGGGGGACTCCGGCAGAAACGGGCGGATGAAAATCAGCGGGATCGCGGGAATGACGCCCGAAATCAGCGTGTACCGCCACGCTTCGTGCGCGCCATGAATCGCCGGGAGCAGTTCCTGATTCGCCAGCGACGCCGCCAGCTTGGCCATGACGGCGACCAGCAGGCCGCCGAACGATGAGAACGCCTGCGTATAGCCGAGCACTTTCTCGCGTTGAGTATGATTCGGGAAGAGTTCCGCCAGCCATGCCACCGCCGCGACGAATTCGACACAGACGCCGATAAACACCAGACAGCGAAAGAACAGCAACTGCGGCAGCGACGTCGAGAACCCGGCGGCACATGCGGAAAATGCGTAGAGCAAGATACTCCAGGTCAGCACGCGCCGGCGACCGAGTCGGTCGGTGAGGTAGCCGCCGAGCAATCCGAACACTCCCCCGGCGATCGCAGGGACAAAAAACAATGTTCGAGCCCATTGCACGAAATACTTCCCGCCAGGCGTCCATAATGCCATATCCGCCGGAGCCGCATTGCTCAGCGCGGCAATCGCCGGCTTGACGATCAAAGGCAGCATCAGTAGTTCGTAGATATCGAACGCAAAACCAATCGCGGCGATGACGCAGATCAGCCATTGAACGCGGGTCAGCCGCGGTGCGGGGACGGAACTCATCGTGAAAACTCCCTGTCGCTCGTGCGTGTGTTCGCTCGGAGGTCAATCGTGAACCCACAGTCGATCCAATTGAGATGCATAAGAGTTTATCCCTCATGCGGATGACATTCAATCGACGGGGGAAAATGGGTGGTGGATGGAGAAGCAGCAAAGGCACGAAGAGTAAAAATGATGGGGATGCACTTTTGGAGTATGGTCTCTTTTCTTTGTGTCTTTGTGAGAAACCTGTCTTGTTTCACGATCCCTTACTCTTCTATCGTCTTCCCAATCAAAAAGCTCTCAGGATGACAAGCATCCCGAGAGCCATAAGTTATCGCTGAACGATGCCGTGTGGGCAGACGTTCGTTTTACTTCTCATCTTCATTACGCATCGTGAAGCCGGTGAAGAGCACCCCCTGCTCATCGGCTTCCGCATAGCTGCCGACGACAGAAAAGTACTTCTTGATCGCTTCGAACGGGGGAAGCAGACTGAAGTTGATCTCGGAGAACGGGTTGTCCTGACCGCTGGCGGCGGCCAATTGGGACATCCCTCCCGAACGGAGCATTTCATAAATCGCTTCCATCTGGGCATCCTGCCTTTGGAAACTGACCATCGCCGATTGTTGCGGCATCTTCGCGGCGAGTTTTTTGTATGCGGGGTTGTCGGTCAGGCTTTTCTGATCGGGATCGTCGCGGATGACCGCTTCGAGTTTGGGAACATCGTTGGTCAGGAACAGATGATTCGAAACGATGGCAAAGGCCATTTTCTGACCGGGGCTTGCTTCGGATTCGTAAATGGTGGTTCCCTGAAATTCGCGGGTCTCCCCGGGGAACCCTCCTCCTTCGTCGATCGCTTTTTTCACGATTGCTTCAATCGCCGACTGATCGTTCAAGCCGAGCGCCACCAGAAACTTGCCCATGTTATTGCCGAAGGCCTCGATGCCGGCGTTTTCATCGGCGTCGATCGACGAATCGCTGATCATATGGAAATGCCCGTCCAGTTTATCGAGCACGTCTTTCTTGATGTGGATTTTCGGACCCTCCGCGGCGGCCTGATCGATGAGGCGATCGAACGCACCGGCTCCCTGGAAGGAGTCGACCATCTGTGAGACCGCCGTGTAGGCCGCTTCAATATCCCACTGAAACGTGGCATAGGAAGAAGCATCTACGGGAACCCACTTGGGAGGAACGTGCTCGGTGGTCGTGAACTGGAACATCGCCAGTATCCCCTTCGCCGGCAGATCGATGAACATGAACGAGCGGGAAACCGCCTCAAAGTCATCGGACGGGCCTTCGACGACGCCACCCATACCCTTGAAGCGATCGACCCCCAGGACCGGCATGAAGCCCATCGCCATCGCCAGGCCCGGTTCTTCGGCGGCCCCCAGTGACATCAGCGACTGCACCAGGCTCATGGGGTTGAAATACCATTTGACGACCGCTTTACCATCCTCGCTCGAGCAGCGCTTGATGATGTACTGATATTCGATATTGTCGCTGAACGTCCGGGCGTGCTTGCCATCCCAGCGGGTGAGCGTGTTTTCCAGAAACGTGATGTGATTCGCGACGACGATCATCGAATCCTTGATGAAATAGCAGGGATACATTTCCGGCGTATCGCCTTCCGCCTCATCCGAATTCTCATCGGCGGCGGCCTCCTCTTTCTTCTCCAGGAACTTGACGATTTCGGTCCCGTCGATTTCTTCGGTGGCGATTTCGGCCCCCTCATCCTCGGCCGCTTTCTTCGCCAGTTCGAGCAACTTGTCCACATCTTCGCGATGCTCGCCGAAGTCCAGAAACATGACGATGCCGAGCGGAGTCGTCTTGTTGCCCGCGACGACGGCAAAGGCAACTTCACCGGTCGGGATGTTGAGCGCCTGCTCGATCGTCAGTCCGATTTTTTCTTCGAACTGCTCAGAGAGTTTCGCCAGCGGTTCTTTGAACTGCTTGATAAATTCCTCGAGTTCGGGATCGTTCATCAGCTTGCCGGCGGTTCCCTCTTCCATCGAATCCCGCAACTGCTGCACGTTGGGGATGGTGAAGTACGCAAGCACGTTGGCCGGTAGTAATTTTTCAGTCGGAGTCGCGTCGGCACCGAACGTCATTGCCGATGACGCAAACAGACCGATGAACGGCAAGAGCAATCCCATAGTTAATCGCACGATTCGCTGTCTCATAGTTTTTCCTTCATGAAGTTTCGTCGCCATTTGATTGCCCGCCTGATTCCCCCACGGATGATGTGATACTCCCACAGCAAACGAAAGGTTTCAGTAATTTGTCAAAAGTTCGCCGGAGAAGCCCATGCGAATCTGCACACTTTGAATCGCGAGCGCCGAACTCCAAACAATACGACGCTCTCACAAAGACACGGAGACACAAAGGAAAAAGCGGCTAGAATGACCTTCCCTCAACCTCTTCTTTCTTCTTGGTGCCTTTGTGGCTCCGTGAGAGATCCTTCCAAGTTTTTTTGAAAATTTGCAGAAAATCATTCCCACGTTACACATCGTGAAATGTTAATCATGTTCAATCACACGGGCGGACAAGCCGCTAAGGCCACCCGACAGCGGTTTAAGGGGCGGGTGTTTCTGCCGGGGGGGGATTCGGATTCCTTCGCTTCGGAGCCGGCAGATATCGAAAACCGGAATTGTCGTTATTCTTATCGAAGGCGAAGGCATCGCGGTTCGTCAGAAAATGTTTCAAATAGAACATCGGAATCGCAAAACCAAGCCCCTCGCCGAAGATCAGCTTCATGTTCGTCACGCCGATCACCTCGCCGCGAGAGTTGAACAGCGGCCCCCCGCTGTTACCAGGGTTGATCTGCGTCGTCGTCTGAATGTAGACCACTCCTTCGAAGTTGCGGTTTCTCGTGCTGATGATCCCCTTCGAGACCGAGCGCTCGAGGCCGAGCGGATTGCCGATCGCGAACACGTCGTCCCCCTCGCGAAGGTCCGCATCTTCGGCGATATACACCGGACGAAACGGGAGATCCTCCTGCGCCGGTATTTGCAACAACGCCAGATCGAAAAACGGATTCATGGCGACGATCTGCACGTCGTCGATTCGGCGGCGGACGAATTCCCCTTCCTCACTTTTCTGAAAAATCGTGACCGCGATCCGCGTTTCCCGCTCGATCACATGGTAATTCGTCACGCAATACCCGCGCTTGTTGATGATGAAGCCCGAACCGAGACCGCTCGGCGTCTGAATCAGGACGACCCCTTCGCCAAATTCCTCGGTGAGCGCTTCGACGCTCTTTTTCGGAAGTCGCGCGGTCAGGTAAATCCCCTTTTCATCCACCGGGGCCGTCGCCGTCTCTTCGACTTCGGTCTTCGACCGGCTCTTGACCTTCTCGAGCGGCACGCGCACGATGTCGATTCCGATGTCGACGTACAGTTCGCCCGCTTGCTCCTTCAGCACGTCCCCTTGGATCTTGTGCCCGGTGGTCAGTTCGATGACATCGCCGCGAACATCGCCGATGAGTCCGCACGCGAGCAGCAGTCCCGCGAATATTGTCGGTAACACCGGGACGCAATTGAATTTGAGGGATGAGGAATGCATTGACGTATGACTTTCTCTCTGTGCCGCTGTGGTAAGTCTTCTTCTATTCTCCGCGATAATCGACGTGGCAGTCGGTGCAGGATTTATACATGACGCCGAGGGCTTCATTGTAGGCGTCGAACTGATCGTTGTTCGACGCCTCGATCACTTTGTGGCTGGACTCGACCAGAAGGGAGGCGAACTTCTTGTAACCTTCTTCGTCGGAGGATGAATATCCCTCGCTGCCGATGATCGTCCCCATCAATCCCACCAGGCTCGCTTCGTGGCGGATCTTCTCGGCTTGTTCCTTGAAGACGTTTTCGGCGGGGACGTTTTTCTTCATCCAGTCGTAGGCGATCTGCAACCGCTTCATTAAGTCGTTGCGCGCGACCGCTTCGGAGAACGGCACCTCTTCGGGGACATCTTCCAAGTCGGGTGGAAGACTACCATCCAGCACCGCCGTCAGTTGTTCGAAGGCGGCCTTGGTGGCGTCAAACGATTTCTTACCGAGCGCCGTCGAACTCGTGCAGATTTTCCCCGCCAGATGGCGGACGTGCTTGGCGTTCGGCTTCCACGTCAGCGACTCGGGATGCAGCGGCATAACCGCGGCGATCAACGACAAGAGCGCACCATCGACCTGGATCTCTTTGTAGTGGGCGTTGTATTGCGAGACCGATTGCAGCGCGCTGTTCATGTTGCTGCGGATCAGCTTGATCTCCGTTTCGATGACCGGCAAGGGGAGCAGCGTCCCCCAGTCCCCGCTTCCGGCGGGCGCGGTGGTGGTCTCGCCGTCGGTGCTCGGCGTTTCCGGTTTGGGCATCGGCTCGGGGTCGCCGGACGCTTTCATGTCGGGATCTTTGGCATTGGTGTCGGTCGAAGCGACTTCTCCCTCGGTATTGACGATCTCAAGCGGACTATCGAACCAGACATCGAGCGGAATGTTTCCGATCCACTTTCGTCCTCCGTCATCGACGGTCAACTCACCGGCGTCTTCGTCGGTCTTCCCCTTCGGCGTTTTCGCCGACTTGTTTTTCGACGTTTTTGACGACGGCTTGTCGGAGTCGGTCGAGTTCCCGCTCGCAGCCGATTCAGGAGGCGCCGACCCGCCGCACCCGCTGCACGAATAACTCATGAGCAGCGCGAGAGCCACCATCGGAACGAACGAACGCGGGACGATTGCCTGAATGATGAGTCGATGCATTGCCATTTCTCACGTTGTCTGCACGGCTCGCTGTATCGCACCCGGTCCCCAGACCGAGCCAGTCGGCGTGCTTCTCTGGAAAGTTAAATGATCAAGATACGGTTGAATCATATCTCTTTGCGTAGGACCGTGACAATAGCCGCCGAACCGAGGGCTTCAGCGACGGCCAAATGGAATTGACACATCTGGATAACAGAGTGAGAATGCCGCTCGATACAGATGTATGCCATGCGTACTTGAGGGAATGATTGATGCGAACCGTGGCAATCGTTTTGATGAATCTGTTGCTCGCACACCTGGCATCCACCTCCGTGTGGTGCGAGGAGGGTTACACTCCGCCGGCAACTCAAGCGGATGTCGTCATTCAAGGCTGGCTCGCCGAGTGTCATTCGGTGAAATCCGTGCGAGGCGATGTATTCATTTTTTCCTACGATCATACTTGGGGTACGCAGTCTTCCTCTTCCGGACAATTCGGTCACCTCGCCTCAAATCGCGGCTTCTGGAAAACGACCCCGAATGATGTTCCTCCCCGTCGTTTGCTCAAAATGAGTGATGGAGAGTCTTATCGCTTCGTACCATCCCCTGGTGAGCATTGGCGCTGGTCCGATAAACATTTTCAACAGATCGATGAAGAAGCTAAAAGTTTTTGGGAATATCCCGTTGATCAAATCAAAACGACCATTTTCGATCCATTCAAGAGCTTGGAGGGTATTCATCCCTTTCTTCCCGGGATACCTGACAAGAAAACATGCGAAGGTTTCGTATTCGCGGTGACTCGCGAAACGGAGATCGAAGTCGAACTTCACGCCGCACCTCGACCAAAGACGTACTTTTCGAGACGGTTTCAATCGTGCGATCTGATTCTTCAGAAAAATCCGTGGCGACTCTCCGCCGTTCGCTACAATCAGGCAACAAACTCGCAAGTCGTCCTCGTATTTTCGCACATCGAGTTCAACCCGCCTCTGTGGGATGAACCTGACCTGACCGGGTACAAGTGCCTGAACCCACGAGGCGATTGATTAATTGCCAATTCAACGGCCCCTCGCTCACGCGTCAGTTTATGAGGAGCTCGAAATCAGCATCAGTCCGGCTTCCTCTTCAAAATGACAGCGTCACCACTGTCTGGATCACCAAGCGTAAAAATGAGCCCGTAAGGAGGTTGATCGCCAGTGAAGTTAGCCGAATGAAAGCGATCATCGGGAGTTTGCAAATAGACTCCCCACATGGACTTCGAGCCCGGGTCAAGCGTACCGATTGCATCTTTTTCCCACGTTCCTGTCCCGCTCAGCAAAGAAGCAAAAAATGCCTTGTCCGTCTCTATATTCCGAGGCGGAACGTTCGTGGCGGTGAACGTGCCATCAACATGAAGCTCAACCTCTATGTCGCGGTGCGCGATGCTAATATCCGCCGGTAACTCGAAGCGATCGAGAACGTAAGTTCCTACTATGTCTGCGTCCTTGGGTTCGCTCGTGGTGTAAAGATGGCCGTGCGGGTCGTACTGACAACCCGCCAAGATCACCGCGGCGAGAACGAGCAGGATATTTCGCATGATTAATGGGGTCTAACTGAATAATCCACCAGCGAAGTGCGCATCACGTTACCGCAGTATCTCGATTACGACTGGAATTGCAAAAATTATGGCAAGATGACCATCGTGATTCAATCGACCGGCAGCAGCAGACGCCTGAGTCCAATAGCCGAGCGGCGTTTCAAAGGCTATGTACTTTCTCGACGACCCATTCGCGGATGAGTTCGGCATCGTTGAG
>JBJXGP010000424.1:0-10438 GCA_046160425.1 Planctomycetaceae bacterium | reverse complement strand
TCGACATTCAAATTCACCGGCAGACAAGCTGCCAGCGCCACCTGATCCAAGTCGCTAGACATACCAAAAAACTGGCGGCGTATAACGCCGCCAGTTTGAATGTAAACCGAGGAAAAGGTTTCCGCCTAATCTTCGATCGCGGCTTCTGCTGCTGGAGCCTGACCGGCATTGGCCTCGGCGAGCACGGCTCGCCGCGACAGTTTCACGCGGTTCTGGTCGTCGATCGCGATCACTTTCACCTGCATGCGGTCTCCCACTTTGCAGATATCGTTCACCGACTTGACGAAGCCTTCGGCGAGTTCGCTGATATGGCAGAGTCCGTCTTTACCGGGGGCGATCTCGATGAACGCGCCGAAATCCTTGATCGAACTGACGGAGCCGTTATAAATCTTGCCCACGGTGATTTCCTGCGTCATCGCTTCGATGCGGGCGTAAGCGTCTTCGGCTTCGGTCGCCGACTTGCCCGAAACCGTCACCGTGCCGTCGTCTTCGATGTCGATCGAGGCACCGGTATCTTCTTGAATGGCGCGAATCGTTTTCCCGCCGGGACCGATCAACAGGCCGATCTTTTCGGGATCGATCTTGATCTGGAGCAGACGCGGAGCGAATGCCGAAATCTCGTCGCGCGGACGCCGGATCGCCGAGAGCATCGTCTTGAGCAGTTCGCGGCGAGCGTGCCGGGCCTGATCGAGCGTGGCTCGAATGATCTCTTCGTTGATGCCGTCGATCTTCAAATCGAGCTGAATTCCGGTCACGCCGTTCTGAGTGCCGGCGACTTTGAAATCCATATCGCCGAAGTGGTCTTCATCACCCATGATGTCGGTCAGCAACGTGAACTTGTCGGTTTCTTTGACGAGACCGATGGAGATCCCGGCGACGGGTTGCTTCAATTTGACACCGGCATCCATCAGCGACAGCGTCGCGCTGCAAACGCTGGCCATCGAACTGCTGCCGTTCGATTCGAGGATGTCCGAAATGACCCGCATCGTGTACGGGAACTTGTCGGACGCCGGAAGCACCGGCTCGACGGATCGTTCGGCGAGACACCCGTGACCGATTTCGCGGCGTCCGGGGCCTCGAATCGGCTTGACTTCGCCGACCGAAAATGACGGGAAATAATAGTGCAGCATGAAGCGCTGGGTAAATTCTTCCCACAAACCGTCGACTCGCTGCTGATCGCGCACGGTGCCGAGCGTGACGGTTGCCAGCGATTGCGTCTCGCCACGGGTGAAGAGCGCCGAACCGTGTACGCGGGGGAGCACTCCCACTTCGCACGAAACCGCGCGGATATCGGTCGTGCTGCGGCCGTCGAGACGTTTTCCGTCGAGGATCAGATCGCGGAAGACGCGGGCTTCGAGCGTGTGATAGGCTTCGTTGAACTGGGCGACGGTCCAACCCTCGGCGGTCGTTTCCGCAGCGTTGGGGAAGAACTGCGTTTTCAGTTCGGCCTGCAAGCCGGCGACCGCTTCGCGGCGATCGAGCTTCTTGACGATTTGTTTCGCGTCGCGCAACCGGGTGTAGGCTTTGTCCTTCACGGCGGAATTGAACGGGTTCGCTGGAGGAGCCTCATAAGGCACGGCGGTGACGCCCGCCTTCTGCTTCAGTTCTTCCTGGAGTTCGCAGAGCTTGATGATTTCCCGATGCGCGAACATGATGGCATCGCCCATCTGCTGTTCGGGGATCTGCTGGCCGAAGCCTTCGATCATCAGCACCGAGGTTTTGTTGCCGGCGACGATCAGGTCGAGCTGGCTGGTCGCCATCTGGGCCTGCGTCGGGAAGAGGATGAATTGCTCGTCGATCAGTCCGACGCGAACGGCACCGATCGGTCCATTGAAGGGGACCGGAGCGACGCTGAGGGCGGCGCTGGCGCCGATGATCGAGAGGACGTCGGGATCATTCACCAGATCGCAGCTCATCACGTTGGCCTGGATCTGGATTTCTCCCGCGTAGCCTTCGGGAAACAACGGGCGGATCGGTCGATCGGTCAAACGCGCGGTCAGAATTTCGCGCGTCGTGGGACGCGATTCGCGCTTGAGAAAGCCACCGGGAAATTTTCCGGCGGCGGCGGTCCGCTCGCGATAATCGACGGTTAACGGGAAAAAATCGATCCCCGGACGCGGGGGACCAGCCTGGGCGGCGACGAACACGACGGTCTCGCCGTGTTGCACGAGAACGGCCCCGCTTGCCTGCTTGGCCATTTCTCCTGTCGTGATACTAAACTGACGGCCTCCGATTTCGCGCTGTACTGTAACTTTCACTGGCATATCCTAAAACTGTGTGGGCCTGAATGACGCCGACTGTCGCAACATTTTACGATGCGCTTATTTGCGCAGCGACAGGCGGGTCAGGATTTCCCGATACGAATCGGGTTCCTGACGACTGAGGTAGTTGAGAAGTCGGCGACGTCGGCTCACGAGCATCAGCAATCCCCGGCGACCGGCATGGTCTTTCATGTGGGATTTCAGATGGTCGGTAAGGCTGGATATGCGCTGGCTGAGAACGGCAATCTGGACGCGGGTCGAACCCGTATCGGCGTCCGACTGGCGAAATTCCTTGATCACGTCGGTCTTTTGTTCTTTCGTAATCGACATTGTTCCGTCCTAAATCCAGACTTGCTCAGCTGTTACAATTGCTTCCCGCGGAATGGCGTCTACCCGATGCAAACGCGCTCACGCATTCTCCACGTTCCGTTGTCACAACATACACTCTTGTAGGTTCATACTGTAGCAAGCTTCCAGAAATATTCAACGATAAACGGGTCGGATGAGAAAGAGTCGGCGGGAGTTTCTTGGAGGGGCATTCCGCATAGAGAACGTGATCAATTGTGCAAAATCAGCAAATGACTTGCAGGACAATATTGACGTTTCAAACGAATTGTGACACGCTGATGTTCATTCATCCACACGACTGAAATAACTTTGTCCTTTGACCATAGAGATCCACACGCTGCCATTGAGACAATTTGTCGGCACTCGGGATACGCACCACCAATGATCTGTACTCCCGACGAACTTTCCGAGGCCTGAAATGACTCGCGACGCGATCAATGACGAAATTCGAGCGGTACGCCGTCAACTGGCGAACGAACTGGAGAATGACTTGGGACGAATTCTCGCGGACGTTCGAAAGCGGGAGTCGGAAGACGGGCGAGCGTACATCAAGCTCCCTGCACGTCGCAATGTTCAGCCCGATTCGAATCTGGTCGTCGGAGGACGACTTTTCATCCCTCCAGTCGATTGAGCCGAATGCTCTCGGTGGTAATACAATTGATCCCGAAGCGATATTCTTTCCAGTGCCTACCGTATCCTGGTATATCACACCTGATCGAAGTCAGGTCTTAATTTGTCGACATATTGGTCCTCGATTCGGGGAAGGTGGCTGGTGGGACGTCATCGGTCGAAGTGAGTATGGCAGGCTTCAACGATCAAACGGCGTAACGTGGATCGCGTGAAATTGATCGCCGGAGTTGGGCAGGTGGATAACTTTATCTCAAATGGGAGATGCAATGGAACCAATATGGAATGAGACCGCATGGAAGGTCATCATCGAGCAAAGCGACGCTGTCGAATTCGATTGGTATGCATACGATCGTCGCGGTTGTGTCGCCGCGTTTTCGTCGTACGGACGCGGTGTTATTCCAAATGCATGTAAATTATGCCGCGATTCCTATAACCAACTTTATGATTTGATTGCCTCGCTTCCTGACGTAACTGATGGGTTGTTGGTCTACCCTGGTTCTGGTCGCTACGACGATTGGATCAAGTATTCCCAACAAGGACTGTTCGGTTATGACTACCAAGATGCCCATCGAAAGATTCCGTTGGGGCAATACGATCTGCTTTCGCGACCAAAGGAACCGATACAAATCGAGCAACTTTGTTTGACGGAGTCAATGCACCACATCGTTCCGTTTCTCGACATCGAATTCGGCCAAGATTCCACGATTTCGTTCGAGAAAATTACGATGTGAAACGATAGGCCACGAACCAAGGCGAGCTGGCGAAGTTCTCTTTTCAGTATCCTACGTCACTCGCTACACCGCCCGCACCACAATCCGATTCTCATTCACCTGCACGACCACAATCGGCGTCGCCGCCTGGATGAAGTCCCCCTGGCTGACGACGTCCAGAAATTTGCCGCCGATCTCGGCTTTGCCGGAGGGGCGCAGGATCGACATCGCTCGGCCTTGCATGCCGACGAGGCCCGCATTCGGGCCGGTGGAGACCAAACCGGGATCGAGGCGGATGCCGTCGAATGTGTCAGGATCGCCGCCGGGGGGGGTGAGGAACAGGCGATTGAAGAACGGCATCCGGGGCATGAAATGGTTCATGATCGACGCCAGGATCACGACGGCGATCAGCGATGACGTCATCGTCCCCATAAAACCGGTCACGCGATCGGCATCGCTGCTGGGGCCGAAATCGCCGAAGGTCTGGCTCGCCATGATCACCGAAATGATCAGGAGCAACACCCCCGAGACGCCGAAGACGCCGAAGCCGGGGATCACGAAGATCTCGAGGCCGAGCATCGTCAGCCCCAGGACGAAGAAGACGACTTCGAGCCAGCCCGCGGTCCCTCCCAGGAATCGGCTCCAGAAGAACATGCTGAAAAAGACCGCCGAGAGGATCCCGAAGAAACCGGTCAGCGTGTAAAGTTCGAAGTAGATGCACATCGCCCCGGCGATGAATAACAATGCCGTCCCCGCCCCGGTATTCAGCACGAACACCAGCGTATCGACCCACGTTCGCTCGGCGGCTCGCAATTGCACTTCCGCGGGAATTCCCAGTCGCTGCTTGAGATCATCGAGATCGGCGACGGGGGGTTCGGCGAGCAGAAGTTCGTGGGCACGGTCGCCATTCGCCGTCAGAAAATGGCCGTTGCCCGCTTCGGGAATGGGAGGGCCGATGATCCATTCGCCGCCGGCTTCAGCGATTTCGGCTTCGGTCTTGAACGACAGCCGGCCGGTCTTCGCATGCCGGGCTGAAAAGACTTTGAGCGCCTTATTCGACATCGCTTCAGCAATGCCGGCGGGACGGTTCTTGGCTTTCGCCAGTTCTTTCAAATCGACCAGCAACTTGCTCAACAATTTTTCGGGAACGAGTTCGAATTGCCCGTCCTGATCGGTGTCGTGAATCGCGCCGGCGTCGCCGATGACCGCTTTGGGATGCATGAAAATCTCATCGCAACCGAGCGCGATGATCGCCGCTCCGCTGATCGCTTCTTTGGGGACATACGCCACGGTCTTCACTTTTCGGGCATCGAGTTCGGAGATCGTCCGGGCCAGCTCGACGCTGGAATGCAAATATCCGCCGGGGGAATCGATTTCGAAGATCAACAGATTCGCCCCACTGCTGATCGAGCGTTCGATCTGCCGATCGATGAATTCGTGGAGGATCGGCTCGATTATGCCATCGATGCGGATCAGCCGGACGTTGGGTGCATCTCCGGCAGTCGGTCCTTCGCGCATCGCTTCGCGGCCGAGTTGATACAGGTCGGCGACTTCCGAGCGGCTGTTCGCCAGATGCAGGACCAGCACATCGAGATCCCGGGCACGTTCGCCGCGAAAAATGCCGGTGACTCCCGCTTCTTTGACGGTGATCACGTCGGTGATTTCGGCCCGGCTGTCGCGCAGGCGTTCGAGTTCGACGGGGGTGACGGTGCGGGTTTCGGTCGCCGGCTGTTGAGGGGTACCGGTCTGAATTTTGATGAGCATCACCGTCTGCTGCGGATCGAACATCCCCTGTGCGAGGGCCCGATTCACTTTCTTGTTGTGCCGGTTTTCGGCAATGGAAAGAATCGCCTGCTGTTCGTCGGCGTCGATCGGTTGTCCGCGGCCGATGTCTCCCAACTCTGCGTAGGGGTGCATCACGATCTCTTTGCACGCGAGCGCGAGAACCGCGTTGTAACCGGTGACCGTTTCGGGAACCCACGCCACGGTTCGAATCTGTGATGTCAATTCTGACGTCAACAGTTTGGCGAGTGCATAGACCTGGTGATAAGGACTCGTTCCCGACGTGACTTCCAGCACGAGCACGACTTCGCGACCATCCTTCGCCGCCTGGTTTTGCAGTTTGAGGAGCGTGTTTTTGACTTTCCCCAGCAGCACGTCATCGACGGGACTCGTCAACGTCAAGAACTGTCCGTGGACGGAATTCGCTTTTTGCTCGACCGGCTGCGCATCGACGGATTTTTCCACCGGTAGAGCCGGCGCCGGGTCGGCTGGTGCGGGGACTTCGTTTGGTTTCTCGGCCGGCGGCGTCTCTGGAGACTTGGAATCTTGAGCACTCACATCGCCGAACCCCGCGCAGAGAACCAGCGCGAAGACAAAGAGCGGCCAACGATTTCGAGGGGACTTCACGGGAAACCTCACGCTCTCAGGATGTAGTCGATCGTGCGACAATATTCGATCATCGCACGAGTTCGAGCGACTGTATACATACGATACAACGTATTATACGGATGGATAAAAATAAACGTCAAACATGAAATCGATTTGCAGAATAAAACGGGTCTCGCACGAAGACACAAAGTCACCAAGGAAGAAAGATTCTCCGGGCCTTCTTTGTGCCTTCGTGCCTTTGTGAGAGAAGATTCTCCGCATCCCACCTCATGCACAATGTATTCAACGTATGATGAGGCGCAATGGTTCATCGCATATTCAGCGGATCGACGTCGACGATCCAGTCGATCTCGTCCCACACCGGGATGACGCTTTGGGCGTGCCGCCACAATTCCTGCAGAGGGCCGATATCAGCCGCAGACATCAGCAAGTGATGCCGGATGAGACCTTGCAGCTTCAGTATCGGAGCAGGAGCGGGGCCGAGCAGTCGCACGGACAAAGAATGCTTTTCAGCCGTCTCTTTCAGAATGCGCACCATCTCGGTTCCCGCGGCGCGCACGAGCGCTTCGTTTTTCCCCTTGAGGATCATGCGGACAAAATGTTGAAACGGCGGGGCCGATCGCGCCCGGCGGTGTTCCAGTTCCGCCTGTGCGAAGCCGAGATAGTCGTGATGGCTCGCCTGCACGATGCACGGCTCGGTGGGTGAATTCGTCTGCACCAGCACTTTCCCGCCGCGCGAACTTCGCCCGGTCCGGCCGGCGACCTGCGCAATCACTTGAAATGTTCGTTCGGTCGCGCGGAAATCGGGCTGATGCAGCGTTGTATCGGCGGAAATCACACCGACCAGCGTCACCCGCGGAAAGTCGAGTCCCTTGGCGATCATCTGCGTTCCGAGCAAAATCTGCACCTCGCCCCGGCGAAACGCTTCGAGGACATTGTCGTGGCTTCCGCGTTTTTTCATCGAGTCGCTGTCCATCCTCATGCTGGTCGCCTGCGGAAACTTGGCTCGCACTTCCTGCTCCAGCCGTTGCGTGCCGATGCCGAGATAGCGGAGGTCGGCGTGTCCGCACGTCGGGCAGCGCTGAGGCGGCGGGGCTTCATACTCGCAGAAATGGCAGAGCATGCGGTTTCCCTCGCGATGCCAGGTCAGCGACAGATCGCACGAGGGACATTGCAGCGACTTCCCGCAACTGCGGCACCAGAGCGTGGGGGAGTGCCCGCGCAGATTCAAGAACAGGATGACTTGCCCGTCGTCGTCGAGGGTTTCGCGAATCGCCGTCGTCAAGGCGCGGCCGATGCCGTCCCCTTTGCTGCAATACATATCCTGCCGGATGTCGACGATCGCCACGGGAGGGAGAGGTCGCGCGGCGACGCGGTTTTTCAGGCGGATGAGCGTATCGTCTCCCTGCTGCGCGCGATAATACGATTCGAGCGTCGGCGTCGCCGAGCCGAGAATCAGCGGGACGTTTTCCATGCAGGCCCGTTCGCGAGCGACTTCCCGCGCATGATAGCGCGGGGCCGATTCCTGCTTGAACGACGTTTCGTGCTCCTCATCGATGACGATCAATCCGAGATGCGGCGTCGGTGCGAAGACGGCGCTGCGCGCGCCGACGATCACCTGCACGCCTCCCCGCGCGATCTGCTGCCATTGCCAGTGCCGATCGGCATCGGTCAGATGACTGTGCAGCACAGCGACGGAGTCGAAGCGGCAGCGAAACCGGCGAATCGTCTGCGGGGTGAGACTGATTTCAGGGACGAGGACAATCGCCTGGCGTCCGTAACTGACGACTTCGCGGATCGCCTGAATATAGACTTCGGTTTTTCCGCTGCCGGTGACTCCGTGCAGCAGAAACGTTTCGTGTTCGCTTGCCCGAATTTTTTCGAGGATCGTATCGACCGCTGCACGCTGTTCGGCGTTCAATGTCAGGTCGGGTTCGCGCGGGACGTCGGGGACGGAAAAATCGGACTCCTTGATGACCTTTTGCGCGCTGAGCCAGCCTTTATCCCGCAGCGACTTGATCGGCCCGGTGCCGCATTGGGCCAGCTCGGAAATGTCGTTCGCCGAAAGGGGTTTATCGGCCATCCGCACGGCGGAGAGAACCGCACGCTGCTTCACCGTCAGTTTGGGGTTCTGCAACGCCGCTTCGCCTTGCGGAGTGACGACGAACCCGATGATCTCGCGCGTGCCCGATTGCCGTTTGACGCTCGCGGGAATCACCGAATCGAGGACTTGTCCCCAGGAACAGAAATAACGTTCGGCGATCCATTTCGTCAGCGACAGCATCCGCGCGGTGAGCAACGGCTCGCGATCGAGAATCGCCGCGACCGACTTCAGCGAGCGATTCTGTCCGCTGGAGATGACGTCGTTCAACGACAGGACGTCAATGCAATAACCGGTGCTTGGTTTGTTTTTGACCCCGAACGGAACCTCGACGCGCTGTCCCGGTTGCAGGAGGTCGCGGAGCGCTTCGGGAATCACGTAGTCGAACGTTCGATCCAATACGGAGTTGAAAATCACGCGGGCGACAAGGCGATCGTTCGCAGCCGCCTGTTCCCAAGGGGTCGCTTCAGTTTGCCACGGCGTCGGATCGAATAACGTCCGTTGGGTTGGATCAGACAAATCGGCGATCCTCGGTTAATGTTGCACCTCGTTCCCAAGCTCCGCTTGGGAACGCCAGTCTTCGCAGCTCCGCTGCGCGATGTGTTTATCGACGTTCATTTCCACTGTCGGGCAAACCGCCAGTGCCACCCGGCGAAAGGGGGCAAATCGACGCGGAAATTCCTCACTACCCCTTGCTCTGTTGATCCAGTACGATAAACGGAGTTGTTGAAATCCGGCACGATGAAGGTCATCGATCGCGGCATTTTTCCCCCACACATTCTATAACATACTATCGACAGGCAAAGTAGGGTGCGATGCGGTTGGGCATTTACGGCGGGACATTTGATCCAGTCCATCTCGGACATCTGGTATTGGCAGAGCAATGCCGCGAGCAATGTCAACTCGACGAGGTCTGGTTCGTACCGGCGTTGGCGCCGCCGCACAAGCAGCAAAAGCAGCCGACGCCGGGCAAGCAGCGCGTGGAAATGTTGAAATTCGCTCTGGCGGGAATGCCTCACTTCCAGGTCAACGAGATGGAGTTGCATCGAACCGGCTTGTCGTACACGGTCGATACGCTGACGACGATCGCCGGGCAAACGCCATCGACGGAAGCGCATCGCGAACTCTTCCTGCTCATCGGTGCCGATTCGCTGCACGATTTCCCGACGTGGCGCGAACCCGAGCGGATTGCGAAACTGGCGACGATCGTGGCGGTCAATCGGGGAGAACCGTCGTTGCAGAACCACGCCGACTGGAAAGCAATCCTCGGCGAAGCCATTTATTCGCGTGTGAAATTCGTGACGATGCCGGGGATCGCCATTTCGTCATCCGATTTGCGCGAGCGTGCCCGCGCGGGACGATCGCTCCGCTTTCAAGTCCCGCGCGCCGTCGAAGAATATATCGTGCAACATCACCTGTATCGCGAGTAGGGTGGGCTGCGCCCACCATTATGAGTTTGTGTCGGGTGGCACTGGCGGCTTGCCCGCCAGTGTAATGAAAGATGAATGAACAATTGGCGAAGCGGAAGCTCACGAAGACGTGCGTTCCCAAGCGGAGCTTGGGAACGAGCAAAAAATGAGAGATACGAAAACCTTAGCCGAACCAACTTCGAATGATGTCACCGGCATTTTTGGAATGCAGTCAGATCACGCAAGAACTGTTCGAGTCGCTCGTCGCGCTCGAACGGTCGGTTCGCGGTCTGGGTTGCCGACCGCTCGGCGGTCGCGAGTGGTATGAACTTCTTTTGCAGAAGCTCCTCCCTCAACTGCGAGATGATGCGTTTCTGGTGACGGCGGTCGTCGGTGGGACGAACATCGGCAAGAGCGTGATCTTCAATCACTTGGCGGGGGAACGGGCCAGCGCCACCAGTCCGCTCGCTTCGGGGACCAAACATCCGGTTTGCCTCGTTCCGCCGCAGTTCGCCTCGAAGCACGATCTCGCGGCGATCTTTCAGGGGTTCGTGCTCGAATCGTGGACAAAGTCGGAATCGGCATTGG
>JBJXGP010000423.1:0-2507 GCA_046160425.1 Planctomycetaceae bacterium | reverse complement strand
GCCAGCCCATCGGCGCACATCGCCGGGGCTTGAAAGCAGAGCGATTTTCCTCCCCCCGTCGGCAGTACGACGACCGAATCGCGGCCGTCGAGGACCGCCTGCATCGCCGGTTGCTGAAGAGGACGATCGCTGTCGTATCCCCAGTATTTCAGGATGACGGCGGCGAGTGAATCGGTGGGAGTTTCCGTGCGCATGCGGCGATCATAATGCATGCACGATGCGATGACCACAGTACGGAAATCAGAGATCAATGCTTCACTGGGCCAGGCGTGCGAATTCCACCATCTCGAAAGGGCTGCCGACGACTATTGGCGTGCGCTGGTGAATGCTTTCAGGCTCGATGTCGAGGATGCGGCGTTTGCCGTCGATAGCGATTCCTCCCGCCTGCTCGGCGAGAAACGCGACCGGGTTGGCCTCGTACAGCAGACGGAGTTTCCCCTGCGGATTGTTTTCCGTCGGTGGATAGAGAAAGACTCCCCCCTTGAGCAACGTCCGATGGAAATCGGCGACCATCGAGCCGATGTAGCGCGACGAATACTTGAGTCCGTATGTCCCCGCACGCAGGCGATCGATGTACTCGCCGTAATGCGGCGGGAACGTGTCGCGATATGCTTCGTTGACCGAGTAGTATTTTCCGCGCTCGGGCATGCGGATATCGGGATGACTGAGCATGTAGGCGCCGATGGCGGGGTCGAGCGTGAAACCGTGAACGCCGTTCCCCACGCTGTAGACGAGGATCGTCGACGAGCCGTACACGACATAACCGGCGGCGACCTGTTTGCTTCCCGGCTGCAAGACCCAGCGCTCGGGATCGTCGAGGCGTGCTCCCTCCGGTCGGCGCAAGATCGAAAAGGTCGTGCCGACGCTGACGTTCACATCGAGATTCGATGAACCGTCGAGCGGATCGAAGACGACGGCGTAATTCGCTCGCTCCGAACCTCCATGCACGAGCAGCGGCGTTTCATTTTCTTCCGAAGCGAGGACGCCAATGCTCTCGCGGACGCCGAGACAATGGGCCAGAACTTCGTTCGCATAGATGTCGAGCTTCTGCTGCAACTCCCCCTGCACGTTGACGACACCATGCGAGCCGAGGTAATCCCCCAGCCCGGCACATCGCACGCGGGCTTGAATCAGTTTCGTGGCGAGCGTGATGCCGGAGAGCAACCACGAGAATTCCCCCGACGCTCCGGGGAAGCGTTTCTGCTCCTGCAGGATGTGCTGCTGAACCGTGATGATCGGGGCTTCAGGTTTGGTCATGGAATCGTTCTCTCTGGCGCGGCTGATATCGTGAAATGCAGCGATAAAATCTCTCAGGCTTCGCAGATATTCATGGATCGATCATCGGGAATCAACGGCTAACAGGGTGCGACCTAAGAAAAACAAAGATTATTGGTTGATCGTCGCGGCGTGGTACCGTCCCAGGACAAGAAATCGTGATGCGGGCGGATAAAATCAGACTCAATTTCCATCACTCGACGAAGAATCATCGTAATAACGGCTGATGGACGCGATTTCCCGCGCGCTGTGTCGCATGAGATATTGATGCCGGGCCTCTTGACGATTCCCCCCAACAGAAATCGAGGTACTTATGTTTCGTCCCGCCGTTCTATCCGCCGTTGCACTGCTGGTACAGATCGTTCTGGGTCCATCCGCGTTGCTGATCGCCCAACAAGAAGAACCGAAGCCCGCCGAAGCGAATAAACCTGAGCCGGAAAGCCTGAAGATCGAAATCGCCGACGAACCCAAGACGATCGACCCGGCGACGCTGCTCCCCGAAGAACTCGCCACCCCGGCCACGGTTGAATTCACAGAAGCTTCGTTGAAGGAGGTGTTGAACTGGATCAAGACCGAACGGAAGATCAGCGTAGTTCTCGACGAAGCGGCGCTGACGGAAAGCAATATTCTCGTCAGCGAGCCGGTGACCGACCGGTTGAATAACGAACCGTTGTATCTGTTGCTCAATCGCCTCAAGTCGCTGCAACTGGCGTGGTATATGGAGGGAAAAATCTTGCATATTACGACGGAAGTAAAGGCAGATTCGATTATGAAAACGGTCCCACATAATCTGGGTGAATTCTTCGATGCGGGATTCAAACCTCAGGCGATGACCCAAACAATCATGCAAGCAACCGGTGGCCTTTGGGAAGAAGATGGTGACGGTGAAGGGCATTTGATACTGCTGGGGGATGTCGTGTTTCTCCGTCAAACCGACAAGGTCCATCTCGAAGTCGAAGGTCTGTTGTCAGCGCTCCGCAAGCACGGCCGACGGACGTATGTTCTCGATCCTCCACAGCACGAAATCCTGCGCCAAAAACTCGAACAGGTCATTAGCGTCGATTTTCAAGATACGCCGCTATTTGCAGCGATTCAGGAACTGTCTCGGCAAGTTGAAGCCGATATTCGACTCGATAAAGAAAGCCTGCAAGCGATCAGAATTCGCGATCGTGAACCCGTCACACTCAGCCTGACCGAGCAGAAATTGAGTGTCGTACTGACGGCATTGTTAT
>JBJXGP010000422.1:0-4076 GCA_046160425.1 Planctomycetaceae bacterium | reverse complement strand
CATGGATGGCTGTTGTGATTTCCCTGAGTGGGTGTGGCGGTGGTAGTGGTACGGCACCGGAATTGGGAACGGTCACCGGTGTTGTGACCCTCGATGGAAAACCGCTCGCCGGTGCCCAGGTCGAGTTCGCTCCCGAAAAATCCCGAAGTTCCGTGGGCCAAACTGACGAAGCCGGCAAGTACTCACTCATGTTCGACCATGAAAATTCCGGCGCTACGATTGGAGCGCACAAGGTCCGCATTACAACCGGGAATCTCGCCGCGGGGTCGGACGCCTCCAAGACGGCATCGACAGCCAAAATACACGAACGGTACAATATCAACACCGAATTGATGGCGGACGTCAAAGCGGGAGAAAACACCTTCGATTTTACTTTGACCAGCCAGTAATTTCGGGAATCATCGCAGGCATGACTTGACCAACGGCTGCATGGGAGCGATTGAGCATGGCAAGTTCATCGATGCGAACGCATGAACGGCGAATTGCCATCTGCGTTACACTGCTCGTCGCCGGTTTCGTCCCGCGGGTTTTCGCTCAGGCCGAAACGCAGACAGCCGCAGACGCCGTATTCGAAAAAGACGTCCGACCGCTGTTGGTGCAGCATTGCCTTTCCTGCCACGGCGGCGACAAACCCAAGGGTGAATTGCGGCTCGATAAACTCGCTCCCGAATTTGCCGTTGAAGCCGCGCGAAAACCGTGGCGGGAAGTGCTCGAACGGATTCAATCGGGCGAGATGCCCCCCCAGGATCAACCCCGTCCGTCGGATGCCGAAATCAAGATCATCGCCGATTGGATCGACGCCCGCGTTCGCGACGCCGAACGGCTTGAGCGTGCCACTCAAGGGCGCGTCGTGCGACGTCGGCTCAATCGGACCGAATACGAAAACACCATCCACGATCTGCTCGGCGTCAAAGTCAAACTGATCGAGTTGCTGCCTCTCGACAGTTCCTCCGATGGCTTCGACAACGTCGGCGATGCCCTGCACATCTCATCGTTTCTGCTCGAACGCTATCTCGAAGCGACAGACGTCGCTCTCGATGCGGCGATCGCGAACTCTCCGCAACCTCCACTCATCAAGAAGCGTTATTCGCTCAACGAATCGCATCAAGTTCGAGCGACGACCGAAAGCGTCTTCCGCCATTCGGACGACGGCCGTGTCGTCCTCTTCAGTTCATCGCCGTGGCAGGCGGTCGGGTTGTCTCCGTTTTATCCCCCCCACCGAGGCGATTACCGCTTCCGTATCTCCGCCTCGGGAATTCAAAGCGAAGGCAAGCCGGTGACGTATCGCATCGACGCGGGCCTGATGCTGATGACGGGCTATAGCCATCTCGTCGGATACTTCGATGCCCCTGCCGACGAGACGCACATTGTCGAGTTTATCGATTCGCTGGAGCCGCGAAATACGATTCGCATCTTGCCTTACGGGTTGGGTGTCGCCCACGAGATCCACAAAATCGGAGCCGACCAGTACACCGGCCCCGGCGTTGCCATCGATTGGGTCGAAGTCGAAGGGCCGTTGCACGATACCTGGCCGCCGGAAAGTCATCGCCGTATCTTCGGCGAGTTGCCGCAGGCGTCGTCGCCGGAGTACAACCGCAGCGATCGCGTGGAGGTCGTCTCACAAGAGCCTCTGGTCGATGCGGAACGCATTCTGCGACAGTTCGCCCGGCGCGCATTTCGCCGGCCGGTGGCCGACGTCGACCTCCAGCCGTTCGTCGAACTGGCGAAGTCCAAACTCGCCGAGGGTCAATCGTTCGAGCAGTCGGGCCGCGTCGCCTTGTCGGCGATGCTGGTCTCTCCCGATTTTCTGTTTCTGCACGAAGAGCCGGGGCGGCTCGATGATTTTGCGCTCGCCAGCCGCCTGAGCTACTTCCTCTGGAGCAGCATGCCCGACGACGAATTGCTCGCGCTCGCCGAACAGGGAAAACTTGCCGGCGATGCGTCGGCGGAATCGTCATCGAACGTCTTGCACGAGCAAATCGAACGGATGCTCGAACATCCGAAGTCAGAACAGTTCGTGCGGAATTTCGTCGGTCAATGGCTGGCGCTGCGCGATATCGAATTCACGATCCCCAGCGTTTTGCTGTACCCCGAATTCGACGACATGCTCAAGGCCTCGATGGTTCGCGAAGCGGAGTTGTTCTTCGCCGAGGTGCTCAAGGACGATCTTAGCCTGACGAACTTCGTCTCCTCCGACTTCACGATGCTCAACGGCCGGCTCGCAAAACATTACGGCATACCCGGCGTCGAGGGTTGGGAATTTCGCAAGACGATGCTCCCGCCTGAAAGTCATCGCGGCGGAGTACTGACGATGGCCGGCGTGCTCAAGGTAACGGCGAACGGGACCAGTACCTCGCCGGTCACGCGCGGGGCGTGGGTGCTCGATCGCATTCTGGGGACGACGCCCCCTCGCCCCCCGGCGGATGTCCCCGCTCTGGAACCCGACATCCGCGGGGCGACGACGATCCGTGAACAACTCGCCAAGCATCGGCAAATCGCCGACTGCGCCGGCTGCCACACACAAATCGATCCCCCTGGCTTCGCCCTCGAAAGTTTCGACGTCATCGGGGGCTGGCGCGAAAAGTACCGGTTCGCAGGCTGGCGGCGGGATGCGGAAGAACTCACGATCCACGGACGAAAAGTTTATCTCGATCTCAAGGTCGATCCTTCCGATGTCCTTCCCGACGGACGGGCTTTTGCGAATATCGATGAATTCAAGCAACTGCTACTCGCCGATCCGGATCAACTCGCCCGCGCGCTCTCGGTCAAGCTCATCACCTACGCCACGGGAGGGCCACCGACACCCGCCGATCAACCGCAAATCGACGCCATTGTTGCGCGTGTCCGCGAAAAGAATTACGGTTTTCGCTCGCTGATCCACGAGATTGTGGAGAGCGAATTATTTCGCATGAAGTAGTAATATCAAATTCAGAAAAATGTCTCACACAAAGTCACAAAGTCACAAAGGATTAAGAATTCAATCCGGTTTTTCTTTCGTACTTTGTGCCTTCGTGTCTTTGTGCGAGATAATTCTTGACAATAGAATTCAATGCGAGCAATGGCTATGAAATCAACTCAACTATCCACCCATTCGTTCGATCACCGACGATTCCTTCGCGCGGCGGGTGTCACGCTCGCATTGCCGCTCCTGGAATCGCTTGCCCCGCGACTGCGGGCCGGAGAGAAGGCCGTCACGCCGCGACGGATGCTCTGCCTCTGCACGCCGCTGGGGCTTCATCCGGAATATTTCTTCCCCACCAAATCGGGAACCGATTACGAGATGACGCCATATCTCGAAGTCCTCAAGGATCTGCGAAACGACTTCACCGTCATTTCGGGGTTGGCGCATCCCGACGTCGGTTCGACTCACGACTCGATCTTCAGCTATCTGACCGGTGCTCCGCGGCCCGAGATTCGCGCGGGGTTCCGCAACAGCATCTCGGTCGATCAAGTCGCCGCCGACCAGATCGGCGGGCTGACCCGCTTCCCCAGCCTGTCGCTGTCGGCGGAAGGCTTCGGCCTGTCGTGGACGCAAAGCGGCGCCCTCGTCCCGCCCGATTTGTTTCCCTCGTCGATCTTTGCCCGGTTATTTCTCGAAGGACGCCCCGATGAAGTCGCCGCGCAGAAACGACGGCTGCGCAACGGCCAGAGCATTCTCGATTCGGTCCGCGAGCGTTCAAAAGAATTAGATCCCGCACTCGGTTCGCGCGATCGCGAAAAACTTGACGAGTATTTCAGCAGCGTCCGCGACCTCGAACGGCGGATGGTCATCGCCGAGGAATGGTCGAAGAAGCCCAAGCCGGTCGTCGACGCGAAGCCGCCGGAGAACAACCTGAACCCCGCCGATCTCATCGGCAAGAACAAGCTGATGTTCGACCTGATTCACCTGGCGATTCAGACCGACTCGACCCGGCTGATCACGATGCTGCTGTTGGGGACGAGCCTCGTGCCGCCGATCCCCGGCGTCTCGCTCGGCCATCACGACCTCTCGCACCACGGTCAGGATCCGCAGAAGATCGAACAGCTCAAAGCCGTCGAAGTGGCAAAGATGGAAACATTCCGCGACCTGCTATTGA
>JBJXGP010000421.1:0-5899 GCA_046160425.1 Planctomycetaceae bacterium | reverse complement strand
CGTACTGGGAACCCGAATATCTTCGGCTGCCGGCGCTGGGTTGGCGAGTCGCCCCGCATACCGTCCAAAGCGATGTCATCGGCGAATTTCCGGCGAACGCCCGGCTCAAGCTGGTCATCGCGGCTAGCGGCATCAAAGCGGAGGATGCTCGACTGATAATCCGTGTTTCGTCCGATGAACTCCCCGAACCGCTGGAGCTATCCGAATACACCATCATCAAGGCCAAGGACGAATGACGGCTCGGCATCGATTCTGGAATTGACGACCTATTGGAAGGCTCATAGACTCCCAGTAGATGCGATTGTGTTAGGGGGTCATAGAGGAAGGATCGAGGTTGTGAGTTCGTCGACTGCGCTAGAGTCCTCCACTGCGGTTGTGGATGTGAATCATGGATCTTGGAAGAGAATTCTTCCGAGTTGGTTTTGTTCCACCTGCTTCCATCTGATCGTCGTCGTGATACTCATGTGGTCGCTTCGCACGCAGCAGACCGGGAATCCCGGCGACGCCGAAGCCGATTACCGCAACGTGGGGCTGTACGAAGTCACTGAAGGATCCGGCCAGGGTGAATCCGACGACGACGATTCTGATGCGATGCCCACTTCGGCGTCGACCAATACGGTTGTCGATTCGACGCCGTCGAACGATTCGCTGACGTTGCCGGATACTCTTCCAGTCGAATTGCCAGGGATACCGTCGCTGCCACAGCGCATCGGCGTGGGAAGCGCGGGCGGAAATCCGACGAGATCGACTGCGAGCGAACCGAAAGAATTGATTCGGTCGGGAACGAACAACGGAGCTTCGTCGGGATCCGGAGAAGCAACCGACAAACCGGTCGTGAAATTTTTTGGCACGGGGGGGACCGGAAAACGATTCGTCTACGTGATCGACTCTTCGAGCAGCATGCGTGAATTCGGCGCGATGTCGGCAGCGAAGGCTCAGTTGATGGCGAGCCTGGCGCAATTGACTGCCGAACAGGAATTTCAGATTATCTTTTACAATACCGAATATCGTTCGCTGACGTTGCGCGATGAAGCATCCCGTCCCGTCAAAGCGACGGAAGTCAACCGCACGCTGGCCCGGCAATTCATCGAAAGCATCCAGCCCGATGGGGGAACGCAACATTTGCCGGCGATGGAATTGGCGCTGTCATTCAAACCGGACGCGATCTTCTTCCTGACCGATGCACAGCAGCCGTTCTTGACCGAGAAGGATTTGTCGAGATTGAAGAATCAGAATTCCGGCAAGGCGGCGATCCACAGCATCGAATTCGGCGACGGGCCGGCGATCAACGTCGACAACTTTATGAAAAAGCTGGCTCGACAAAACGGCGGATCGTATGCCTACGAAGATGTCCGCGAATTTCAGAAATAGGAAGTATGAACGACGTCACCCATCAGTCCGACTCCCCGCAAGGATTGCGGAGTCTTCATCCGCGGATGCGATCTTGCGTTCTTGCATCGCTGGCGACGTTTGCGCTCTATCATGTGGGCAACGCATTCGCCGAAGATCGAGTGTTTTATCTGCTGGAAGGCTCCGGCGGCCGCGGGGTCGTTTCTGGAACCATCCTCGATGTGGCAGGGAAGCGGATCACGATTCGAACGGGTAAAGGGACGACCAAGGAATTATCGACGACGGAAGTTCTCGAGTTGGAAACATCCCAGTCCGACGAACATCGGGCGGCGAAAGAATTCGTCAAACTAGGGCGGATGGATGATGCCAATGCCTCATATCAAGCCGCGCTCGAACTCGAAAAACGCGTCTGGATGCGCCGCGAAATCATCGCCGAAATGATTCGCTGCAATCTTCGCCAGGGAAATTATGCACAAGCGGGCGGGCGCTTTCTAATCTTGCTCCAGAGCGACACCGAAACATCGCATTTTCATCTGATTCCACTCAAGTGGTCGCAGTACGATCGAAACCCGGCCTGGTCGAGCGAGGCCGAACGGTGGATGGAACTGACGCAACCCGCGGCGAAATTGATGGGGGCCAGCGTGCTGTTGGATGATGCCGAACATGCGGCGAAAGCCGAACGTGTGCTCGATCAACTGGCGACCGATCTCGATCGCCGCGTCGCCTATCTGGCTCGAATGCAATTGTGGCGATTGCGACTGCAATCGGGGGATATCACAAATCAGGAGCCTTTGCGCTGGCAGACCCGGCTGGATGAGCTTCCCGAAGACCTACGATACGGGGGATATTATCTCTTGGGGCAGGCCTATCTTCAGCAAGGCTCGCGCGATCGGGCGGCGGCGGCGTTTCTCTGGTTGCCGATGACGAATGCACCCGATCATCGTCTGTCGGCCCGCGCCATGCTGGAAGCTGCCGAATCACTGGAAATCACAGGCCAGATCGCCGAAGCCGAAAACTTATATCGCGACCTCTTGCAGCGCTATGCGGATACTCCCCTGGCACAAGATGCGCGTGACTTATTGGCAAAGCTTCAATCGCGACAGAAGTAAGACCTTTCACCTTGTAACAACTCGATGCGGGCGGAATATGCTGAAATCACTCGGTATTGCGGGAATCGTTCTGCTGGCGCAGTCGATGAATGTGCGCGACATCGCCGAAGCGAGCGGGACGATCGGATTGATCATCGTCCTGTTGAGCCTGTTCATGGTCGCTCAAATCATCGAACAACTCATGACGCTGCGTATGAAAACTCAGGTTCCGACCGACCTGGCGGCGACGTTGGCGAAACTTCTCGAGGAAAAACGATACGGCGAAGCTCAGGAACAATGTCGCGAGAGCGAGTCGTTGCTGGCGCAAATCGTATCGGCCGGACTCGACGAAATCGCACTGGGGTTCGCTTCCGTCGAGAAGGCGATGGAGGATGCCTGTCAGGAACAGGCCGCACGATTGCTCAGGAAGATCGAGTATCTCTCGGTGATCGGCACAATCGCGCCGATGCTGGGATTGCTCGGGACCGTATGGGGGATGATTCTGGCGTTTATGGAATTCGAAGCGAAGGCGAATCCGCAGGTTTCCGAACTCGCGCCGGGGATCTACAAGGCTTTGGTGACGACTCTCGAAGGTTTGAGCGTGGCGATTCCTGCCCTGGCGGCATACGCCTATTTCAGAAATCGCGTCGATGAACTCTTGGCGCGAGCAGCCCGCACCGCCGAACATCTTTTGGGGGATACTCGCCGTCGCCAGATTCTGGAACGGAGGGGTGCGCGACATGCGGGGGGGGAATCGCCGGGAATCTCCCCTGCGGCGCACGTCGAACCGAAGCCTAGAAATCCGGCAGCGGGACTGGAAAGGGACAAATCCTGAGAATACCGTCATCTACGTCCCGAGGCGGGCTGCGTTTTGATCTGACGCCGATGATCGACATCGTGTTTCAGTTGATCATTTTTTTTCTGGCCGCCAGCCATCTCGTCCGCAACGAATCGAGCGTCGCCATCGAACTCCCCAAGGCCCAGGCGGTCGATGATGAAAAAGAGACCGCCCCCGAGCGGCTGGTGATTACGGTCTCGCCCGAGGGGAAATATACCGTGGGGGACCGGCCGCATTCGCTCGCCGACCTCGAACAATTGTTATTGCAGCGCAGCGGAAAAGGAAAATCAGGCGGACTGGAAGTACGAATCCGGGCGGACCGGCGTTCGACGTTTCAATCGGTCGAACCGCTGATGAGCAGTTGTGCCCGCGCAGGAATCAAAAATATCAAATTCGCGGTGCTCACTCATTAACCGGCAATGGGGCAATACTGAATGTGTTTCATCGTGCTCTCACACGGATGAATAAATAAAGGCATGAGATGCGGATTCCTTCCTACGTTCACCAGAATGCGAATCAGGAACGCCCGGCGATGACGTCGATGATCGACGTGGTGTTTCTATTGCTGATCTTTTTCATCTGCGCCTCGGTGGGCATGACGCGGGAAGATCTGATGTCGACATTTCTGTCGAGCGGCGTTTCCACATCGATTGCCGTTGAAAAGGTCGAGCAGCCGCTCGGCGAGGTGTGGGTAAAGGTTCGCGTCACGGAATCAGGACAGCCCGTGATGGAATTGGAAAGCCGCGAGTTTGAAGATTTCGACGACCTGCAAGAAACCTTATCCCAACTCGCGAAGGTCGCACCGGAGATCCCGGTCATTCTGGACATCGCATCCGCGGTGCGGATGGAGGATGTGATCAGGCTATATGACATCTGCGTGCAAGCGAAGTTTCAATCGATCCATTTCGCCACTCGCACACCTTCAGTACAAAAGCCAAAATCTATGCCGGCGAAACCGTCGAACTGACAACAAGCTTGTCGTTCGAAAGTCGAAACCGATGAACGGAAATTTGGGTTTGGACATGCAATTGAAGCATGTCCTGTGCTGGTCTTGCATTCGATCCAACGGCTTGAGATCACAATTCGGGGTGATTGACGTGATTTCCGCTGTCTGTTTTCTCGAAAATGAGACAAAGCGTTCCCGAATGCCTCCAATCAGCCGCTCATAATTCCTAACCACAAGAAAAGTTGAGGTTTAGGAACTCTCTGAAAATTGTAAACCAGTCCCTTGAATACCGAAAACCGATCTGGCATAGTTCACGCTTCATATTGGGTCGGGATTCCATCGAGGCCCAACGAAGGATCGCATTCCGTACCGGCTGCACTGAATTTGCGGTAGAAATTCAAGCGTCCGACGGCGAAGCCCATGCAATCCTGTATGTCATGCATCGGTTTATCGCATCGAATCACGAAAGTGAAAGTGTTGTGATGATGACAACGTTGGCAGCTACATCGCTCGCCGAGTATTTCTTGACTTGGAATCTCTCACCAGAATGGGCCTTCGGACTGGCGGCGGTGATTCATGCCGTCCTTCTGTTGCTCGTCTTTGCGCATGCCGCATTTGTCTTTATCTGGCTGGAGCGTAAAGTCTCGGGTCGTATTCAGGACCGATTGGGTCCGACGCGTTGCGGCGGTCGATTCGGATGGTTACAGAGCCTGGCGGACGGCATCAAGTTGATCCAGAAGGAAGATTTGGTTCCGCGCGATGCCGATGCTTTTCTCTTCCGGCTCGCCCCGTATCTGGCCTGTATCGCGTCATTCGGCGGTTTCATGGTGTTGCCCTTCGCCGCCGACTGGGTCGCCGTCAATCTGGATACCGGTTTGTTCCTGCTGTTTGCCATCCTGTCGCTGGAAGTGCTGGGAATTGTGCTCGCCGGTTATTCGAGCGGTTCGAAATGGTCGTTGTTCGGCGGGATGCGTGAGGCGGCCCAGATGGTGAGTTATGAGATTCCGCTGGCCATCTGCGGGTTGATTCCGGTTGTCGCCGCGGGGACGTTGAATCTCGCGGAGATCGGCCAGATGCAAACCGGCTGGTTCATCAACTGGTTCGTGCTACACGATCCTTTCACCTTTTGTGCGTTTTTCGTGTACTTCACCGTGGCGACCGCCGGCTGCAAACGGGCACCTTTCGATTTGGCCGAAGCCGAAAGCGAACTGGTGGGCGGCTTTCATACCGAATACAGCGGCATGCGCTGGTCGTACTTTTTCATGGCGGAGTACGCCAGCATGTTTCTCGTCAGCGGCGTCGCCTCTCTGCTATTCCTGGGAGGATGGAGCACCGGAATAGGATTGATCGATGAAGCGATCTTCGTCGATTTGAAGAGCTGGGATCCGGGAGTCGGCATTCTTCCCGCGGGCTTTGTGTTGGGGAGCTACATCAGCAATCTGTTCGGCATGATGGTCTTCATGTCCAAAGCGTCGATTCTGGTCTTCGTGCAAATCTGGGTTCGCTGGACCTTCCCGCGATTGCGAATCGATCAGGTGATGACGACCTGCCTGAAATATCTGGTCCCGATCAGCTGCTTCCTGTTTCTGGGCGCAACATTGTGGCCATTGATTCTGGTCACGGGGATGGGGCGAACTACGTGGAATTCTCCAATCGGAGATCGAGCCGCTGAAGGAC
>JBJXGP010000420.1:0-11648 GCA_046160425.1 Planctomycetaceae bacterium | reverse complement strand
GGTTAACGAGTTGAGATTGGCATAACACCATGCGGAACACTGACACCACAAAATTATTGTTCGAGCTGTCGCAACCGGGCCGGAGGGCGGCGAGACTCCCCGCCGTTGACGTTCCCGACAAGCCGGTCGCCGACTTGCTGCCGGCGTCGGCACTGGCGACGAAGCCGCTGACGCTTCCGGAAGTGACCGAGCCCGACGTCATTCGGCATTACACGAATCTGTCGACGTGGAACATGTCGGTCGATACACACTTTTACCCGTTGGGAAGTTGTACGATGAAGTACAACCCCAAACGTCACGAACGACTTTCCGGTTTGCCGGGGATTGTGGATGTCCACCCGTATCAGACCGAAGCCCTCTCGCAAGGAATGCTGCAACTGCTGTTCGAGATGCAAGAGATGCTCGGCGAAATCGCCGGACTTCCCGCGGTCTCGCTGCAACCGGCGGCCGGTGCTCAGGGGGAATTGACCGCGCTTTTGGTTGCTGAAGCTTATTTCCGCGACAAGGGACAAAAACGGACCAAGGTCATTTTCCCCAGCAGCGCACACGGAACGAATCCCGCCAGTGCGGCGATGGCCGGTTTCGAATGCGTCCAACTTCCGGCGACGGCCGACGGCAAAGTCGATCTCAACGAACTCAAGAAGCACGTCGACGAGCAGACCGCCGTCTTCATGATTACCAATCCGAACACGTTGGGCGTGTTCGAATCGGACATCAAAGCGGCGACGCAAATGCTACACGACGTCGGCGGGCTGGTCTACATCGACGGAGCAAACATGAACGCCATCCTGGGCATCACTCGTCCAGGCGATTTCGGCGGAGACATGATGCACTACAACGTCCACAAGACGTTTACGGGACCGCACGGGGCAGGTGGGCCGGGGGCAGGGCCGATCGCCGTCGCCTCGTTTCTGGCGGATTACCTCCCCGGGCCAACGATCGCTCGCGAAACGGCAGCGAATGGGACGGCGACATATAAACTTTCGACTCCCACGAAATCGATCGGCCGCGTGAGAACGTTCAACGGCAATATCGGCATTCTCGTCCGCGGTTATTGTTATCTGCGCACGCTCGGTCCCAATGGCTTGAAAGCTCTTTCTGAAAACGCCGTGTTGAATGCGAATTATCTGCTCGCGAAAGTGAAAGATATTCTCCCCGTGCCGCAGGGGGATCGCTGCATGCATGAATTCGTGGCAACCGCGTCTCCGCTGCTCAAGAGCAAAGGGATCTCGGCGCTCGATTTCGCCAAACGGCTTCTCGATTACGGATATCATGCCCCGACCGTTTACTTCCCGCTCGTGGTTCCCGAAGCGATGATGATCGAACCGACGGAAACCGAATCGAAGCAGACGCTCGATTTGTTCGCCGAAGCGTTGCACAAAATCGCGGCGGAAGATCAGGAGCTCGTGCATTCAGCCCCTCATACGACGCCGGTCCGCCGTCCGGACGAAGTTCAAGCCGCGCGAACGCCGATCTTGAAATGTTGCCCCGCCGGATAAAAATGGGAAGCCGCTTGAATTTCGGAGGACGTCAATCTGACACGCGATACCGAATGCCGATTGATCGTCGAGCCAGAACCCCGCGACGGCGCGTGGAACATGGCCGTCGATGAAACGCTGCTCGAAGCCGCGCTGCATGAGCAGGTCTGCACCGTTCGCTGGTATCGATGGGATCCTCCCACGATCTCGCTCGGTTATTTTCAGCAGGCGCCGGAACAAGTATTATCCGCACCGCCGCTCCCTGTCGTTCGGCGATTATCCGGCGGCGGGGCGATCTTGCACGATCAGGAATGGACCTATTCGATTGCCGTCCCTCCCTCGCACGAATTTACACCTTGCCCGGAACGGTTGTATCTGGCAGTCCATGAACAACTTATCGATTGGCTCAACAGTCGCGGCGTGATGGCTCGACTGCGGAACGAAACGTTCGTTCCCTCGTCAGAGCCGTTCTTATGCTTCGGGCGCGGCGATCCGCGCGATATTGTCGTCGGCCCGCACAAGGTCGTGGGGAGCGCACAACGTCGAAGGCAGAGGGCCATCCTGCAACACGGCAGCTTGCTGCTCCGGCGGTCTCGGCACGCTCCTGAATTCCCCGGTTTGCTCGATTTGGGGATGACAAACACCCCCACCTTTGATGAGATCCGCGAATTAGGGTTAACGATCGGAAACATCCTGTCACAATCGGTCTGCAGTGACACTTTGACCGGCGTCGAGCAATTGCGCATTCAGAACCTAATGGAATCGCGATATCGTCAGCCCGAATGGACAAACCGCAACGCGATTTCCTCCAAGCAAAAATGACGTCGCTACCTGCACGTTTCTGTCGACTGGATGTTCAATCACACCAGCTTGCAAAGAGAGTTGAAATCTTGAGATTTGCGGCTGGTACAGATACACAGAGGGTATTGAGGTCGCAAATGTCAAGATGATGTGAATTTTGATGATTTCTCGTTGACATTCTCAGAATTAACCGGAAAAATATCAACTTGTGAATTCACTAGACTTCTCATTTGTCGTACAATTGCCAGCACATTCATTATCATCTCGTTCATATGTCTCTTCTCTGTCGATCTGATTTTTGGCGATCCTGGCGGATTGAAATTCCGAAAATGGCACGATCACTGATTCGCCGCGATCCGCGAGGGGTTTACGCCCTTTGGAAAAAAGACGATCACATGCATTATCCCGTAGATTGACGAATCTGGTTACCGGTTAATCAGACGCTGCGCCAATCGTTTCTGTTTTCTGTGGGGAAGCGTTGTCCATGCTCCAAGCTGAATTACGGGTCGTCGGGGGACGGCACCATAACCATACCATTCCATTATCGACGGCCAAATTTCTGATTGGACGCGAACACGATTGCCAGTTGCGACCGAACAGCGAATCGGTCAGTCGTCACCACTGCGTTTTCACCGTCGATGAATTCACCGTCCGCATCCGTGATCTCGGCAGCACGAACGGAACCTTCGTCAACGGCGAACAGGTCAAAGGCCAGGTGGTATTGCAATCGGGAGACCGGGTTTCCGTAGGAAAACTTGAATTCATCGTCGAAATTCACGAACCCGAAGCCGATCAAAGCGATACCGGCAGAGACAACATCGAACTACCCGATGAGTTTTCCCATTTGGAAGACGCCGGCAACGAGACGATTCAGCTCACTCAGGAGGATACGATTCAAGCGGTCGAAATCGACCACAATCCTTCGGTTCACGGAGAGCCTGCCGAAACCGGCGTTTACGGTTCCGACACGACGATTATCAATCCCGGAATTCTTCCCCCGGGACCAGGCGTTCCCGTCGAGGCCCCGGTTGCCGGCATGCAACCCGCGGGAATGCAGCCCGGCATGATGCCGTATGGGATGCCACCCCCCTATGCTCAGCCATACGGTGCCTATCCCCCGCCGGGTTATCCAGGCTACGGATACCCGCCGATGCCGATGTACATGCCGCAGTATCCGCCGCAAATGTATCCGCAACCGGGAATGGGCTATGCTCCGGCTCCCGGACAACCACAGGCGGCACCTGCCCCGACCAAGGATTCAAAAAAATCCGAACAGGATACGATTGCCGTCAGGCTGCCTGAACCGTCTTCGACCGGTTATGTAACTCCGCCTCCACCGGCACCGGTCGCGCCCCCCTCCGGCGACCAACCGGTCGAAGAGAAACAGCTCAATCCGTCGGAAAAAGCGGCGGACATCATTCGCAATTTCATGCAGCGGCGACCCGGTCAATAGTGCCTTTCGCACGTATGGGCGTGACCGCACTCTTTATGAGAAATCACCCCATGCCCGGCTTTCGGTCTTTCGACGATCGGTCGGACGATCCCCTCGGTGACGATGGTGTTTCCGCTTCGAAATCGCTTATCTCCATGCATTTTCCATTCTGGCAAATCTCGAACGGAAATGTATATAATAGGATTCCGTTTGCTCCCGCCAACAATCCCGTCTTGGGCGCGGAGTACCTTGACAACCTTCAGACACACGCCGTCAAGACACAGTTGAGAGGATCCATCATGGCTGACCCGAATGAACTCCAGCGAAAATATCGCGAATTCCTCGACTTGCTCCCTCTGACGATCGCGTTGGCCGGGCTGCCGCACAGCGAGATCGGCAAATATTACTCCGAAGAACAGATCGAGTCGCGGCTGTACACGATGAGACATGCCTACAAACATGCGCGTGCGTTCGCCAAGGATAGCATCCAGAAGTAGCCGTTTGCAGCGAACACGATGCAGCTTTCTTGCTGAGGAACCAAGTGGGAAATTTCATCGAGCGGTTGTCGGCGAACTCCCCGCGATCGATAACCGAATTTGCCTGCCCATTCGCCCAGTTGTTCATAAACTTTGTGGGCGGAATCGTCGGTTGAAACTCTCGGCCTTCTGCGAGGGTAATATCATCAGAGAAAACATGGACCTGTTACCGGTTAGAAGCGGAATTCGGCGAAACTCTCTCGCCACGGGGAACGCATCCATAAGGTTCCCACATGAACGGTGATGACGCCGACGTGGTGAGACGGTGCTTGCAGGGCGAGGTTGATGCGATGCATCTCCTCGTCGAGCGATATCAGTCTGCCGTGTTCGGGCTCTGTTTTCGCATACTGGGCCATCGTGAAGATGCCGAGGATACGGTGCAGGACGTCTTTTTGAGAACGTTTCGTCATCTGAGGAAATGGGATTCGCTGCGGCCGTTCAAACCTTGGATTCTCACGATTGCCGCCAACCGTTGCCGCACCATATTGGAAAAACGAAGAACACAAACGAAGAACATCGATCCGCATCTGGGTGCGATCGACGACGAATCCGCGTCAAAGACCGTTTTGCGAACCGACCTCGGCGAGGAACTGGATCTCGCCCTCGGCCTGTTGAGAGCGGACTATCGAATCTGTTTCGTACTTTTTCATCAGCAGGAACTCAGTTGCGCAGAAATTGCCCGCGTTATGAACTCACCGGAAGGAACCGTCAAGACCTGGTTGCACCGCGCGCGAAAAGAACTGGCCGATCATTTTACCCGGCGTGGAATCGTGCCGGAGGGACATTATGAATTGCCTCGAATTTAGAAACCGGTTATTGTCTGCCGTCGAATCGCAGCAGCCCGTCGATACCGAGTTGCTGGCCGAACACTCACGATCCTGTTCCTCTTGCGAGCGGGAATGGCAGCGGCACCAGATCCTCTCGCAGGCCATCGGGGTCTGGAATGATGCGGTCCCTTCCGTCGACTTGGCGGATGTCGTGGTCTCGCGCTGGCTGGTCGAAGCACCCGGTCCGATCTCTTTTGAGATCCCTTCCACATCGCCTGTCTTGCAAGAATCTGAGACCAATCCATCGGTTGATCGTGCGGAGACCTCAACGGCGGAACCCAATGTCCTCGTCATTCCCCATTCCTCGACTTCATACACATCACAACCCAACCGTTCGAGAGCTCGAGAGGTATTGTGGATCCCGGCCAGTTTGCTCACGTTGTTCTTGATCCTGGTGTGGAACACGGATAATTCACAGTTGCCTTCGACGAAGACATTCACAACGCGACCTCGAAACGATGCGAAGTCAAATCCGGTGGCGAAGACCACTGTCGATGCGAACGAGACGGGGGGAACTGCTCCACTTCCCCAACTGGATGCGCTGATCGACGATATGGAAATCGGATACCGGGAACTCGCACAATCGGCTGTCATCACGATCAGCGACGCCGCACTGCTATCGCCCGCGAATGAGAACCGCTCGTTCTGGCCGTCGATGATCATGTTCGCTCCCGAACTCGACGGCGAGAATCAACCGCTTCCCGAAACCAGGACGACGAGCCCCGTCAGCCAAGGATTTTCCAAAGCGCTGGATCTACTTCTGGAAGTCGTCCCAGCAATGGAATCACCAACCTCCTGACGCATTTTTCATGTTCGGACGACCTGCAAGTCGGGAGACGGGAGACCGAGACCGCGTCGCTCTCCCGACTTGGTCGTTCTGATCCGAATCGCAGAATTGCGAGACGCCTTATCGATCCATCGCGAAGTGTTGCTGAAACATGCCGCGACGAGGCTCTCGGAAAATCGCGATACGTCGCTGGAACTAAAGCTCAATCGCTTCCAGTAACTGCTCGAGCAACGGATGGCTTGTTCTTCGCTGCGAATTGGGGAGCCGAAGGGAACCGACTTACGATTTGTTCCGTTCTTTCGCAATGAATTCCCCCTCCCAGCAGATCAACCGTAACTTCTGTGGTCATACCGGTTGAAGTGACTTTCATTCCGCTACTCCTGGATCAGTCTTGCGAAATTCGGGAAAAAAGTGACGGATTTTCCCAGCACGATTCGAATTAGGGCGCAGAATATACAAGGTGGCGAAAATGCAACACGTGAGTAAACATTGACGATTGCGATCATCGACTGGCTCGTGTGACTCGCTGGAATACCAATCCAGATCGAGACTTACAACATGAGAACTCAGCGGGTGCCAATCGGCGATGTTGTGTAACTCTGGTGAATATCGTCGACACGGGAAGAATTCATGACCGGCTCCACCGGCAATTCCCTCGCCGCCGCGACAATCGGAATGAAAAGATCCGCGACTCAAGAGGATGGCATCTGTAGAAAACTGTTAACGTGCCCTCATCCCTGACTGACCCCATGGGAATGAGCGACACGACATTGCACGGATGATATTGGCGTCATGGGTGACGATTCGAGTTGTAGAGCAGATTACGGAGTCCATGATGATGTTAAATCAGTCCATAACAAAATCGGAACAATGCCAGATCGATCGCCGTGGCGGTGATCGTCGGAAAAAATCGGTCGGGCCACCCGTCGGGATCGAACGACGACGCGATAAGGTGGAACGTCGACGACAAATCGATCCCACGACCTGCGAACGCGATTACTCCAACGACGAAATCGATTTCATGAAAGCGATGGACGACTACAAGCGTCGCAGTGGCCGGCAGTTCCCCACCTGGAGCGAAGTGCTGGAAGTGATTCGCAGCATGGGATATCGCCGCGTCGCCGAAGCGACGGAAATCACGTTGAAATAGTTTTCATGAGTCCGATGGGATTGCCGTTCTCGATTTTCGCGGAACACCTCAAGCCAGGCGGGCCGGCTTGGATGATGTGACGTTGCCGCAAAGCGATCACGCACCATTCATCGTCGGTCCGGCACATCAGGCCATGCGGCCGAAGACCATGAGCGTGATATCGTCGTTTTGCGGTCGATCCCCGGCATGGAGACGCACGTCCTCGCGAATTGCGTGTCCCAATTGCATCGCCGAAAACGACGGATTTTTGACGAGCGCCCGCAGGCGCGTTTGGCCATAAAGTTCGTTTTTGCGATTCAGCGCTTCGCTGACGCCGTCGGTGTAGATCAGCACGGTTTCGCCGGGTTGCAGCGTCGTCTGCACCGTAGAATACTGAAAATCGTCGATCACACCGATGGGCACGCCGATGTCGTCGTCGGCGAAGGTCTCGATTTCACCGTTCCGGCGCCGTATCATCGGAGACATGTGCCCCGCGATCACGCAGGTGAGCCTGTGCTTTCGGCAATCCATCTGCGAAAGCACGAAGGTTACGAATCGCCCCTCGACCGAACTGCTGCACATGTGGGCGTTGATGCGCTGGGCCGCCTGCCCCACGTCGGGAACGAATTCCATCGTACTGCGGACAAAACTGGAGATGCGGGACATCACCAGCGACGCGGCGACTCCCTTGCCTGCGACGTCGCCAAAAGCCAAGCAGATACGATCGGAACTGAGAGGAATGCAGTCGTAATAATCTCCGCCGACGGCAAATGCCGGCTCGTATGTGGCAAAGAACTCGTAACCAGGCACTTGGGGGAACGCCTTGGGAAGAATCGCCGCTTGAACATTGCGGGCCATATTCATTTCATTTTCGAGCCGATGGCGTTCCACGTGCGAGAGCATCAGTTCTGCGCTGTAGTACGCCGATGCCGCCTGCGCCGCAACCGACATCAATAAATCGAGATCGTCCTGCTTGAACTGGTGAAACGCGCTTTGGGTGTCGATGTGGATGGCTCCCATCGGTTCCCCCGTGGGGTTGATCATCGGGACGCACATCATCGAGCGGATCGTCAAATTGGAAATCGATGCGCTGGCGTCAAACCGCGCATCGTTGGTGGCATCGGCCGACAGAATTCCCGTTCTTTCTGACAGGACTTTCGTCAGGATCGTCCGGCTGATTTGGACCGCGTCATCTTCGTCGCGGCGGCGATGCTTCGTCGTTTTGGGGACGATCTGTCCCGACTCCGCGTCTTTCAGCAATATGCATCCCCGGTCGGCGTGCGGAAAAATCAGGAACAGCGAATCGAGAATTTTGGGAAGCAGATTCTCAAGTTCACTCGTTCCAGATAGCGCCTGGGTAATTTCGACGATCGCTTTGAGTTTCACTTCCGGTTTGACGGACAGCATCGAAAACGTGTCGGTGCTCGACACCGAGCCTACGATCTGGCCGGCGGCCCCTTCATCGTCCGACAGCCGAACGCCCAACATCGTCTGCTGCATATCCGGCGGGACGGTGTTGATGGTTTCAGGCAATTCTCCCGTCGACGACAGGTCGTCGATCCCTTCTTTTTCGTGAAACCGGAACAGCATCGGACCGACCTTGATGCGGTCGTCGTGCTTGAGGGGCATGGGTGCGGTGACCGCCTGGCCGTTGAGGTACGTCCCGTTGCCGCTTCCAAGATCCTCGATGCAGATGGCCCCTTCGTGAATTCTCACGCGGGCATGCCGGCGCGATACCATGTTCGATTGCAGCATGATCTGGCAATCGGAGTGCCGGCCGATGACCGTTTCATCGCCCGTCAACGAATAGGGAATCGCTTCGCCACCTTGCAATAATACTAATACTGCCATGTTCTCTGCCCGGTTTCTCTGACAGCACGATGCATTGGACTCGCGGAAAAAACCGAATCGGCCCGTCACATTTCGTCGTAAGCGGTGTCAATCACATTCAGACTTCGACAACGTTGAGCGGTGACGCAGACCCCCGCTGCGGCATTGTAATCGATCGAACCGGTTTTCAAGATAATATTTCAGACGTGAATTCGAAAATATCGATGGGATACGACAGGTTCAACTCGCATTTCTTCCAAAGGTCATAATCGTAATATCGTCGTTCTGCGGCCGCCCCGCGGCGAAACGGCGCACGTCGGCAAGCAAGGCGCGTCCTAATTCCTCGGCGTCCGGCGGATTGACTCGAATGAATTCCCGCATACGCTCCAGTGTATACAAATCTCCCTTGGGATTCATAGCCTCATCGACGCCGTCGGTGAACAGGACGATCGTTTCGCCCGGTTCGATCTTGCGGGTCACGACTTCATAGGGGTAATCCTCCATGACGCCGATCGGCATGCCGACCGCATCATCGGAGAATTCGTTGATCGTCCCGTCGGGACTGCGGATCATCGGCGACATGTGACCGGCATTCACCATCGTGATTTCGTGAGTCCGCGGATCGAGTATGATCAGGAGAAACGTCACGAAGCGTCCTTCGACCATATTGACGCACATGTGGTTGTTGATGTCGCTGGCCGCCTGGCCGACTTCCTGAACATACTGCATCACGTTTTGCACGCAACTCGAAATCCGGGACATGATTAGCGCCCCGGGAACCCCTTTGCCGGCAACGTCGCCGAAAGCCATGCAGATGCGGCCATCTTCGAGCAGCAGCGAACTGTAATAGTCTCCTCCCACCGCTTGTGCCGCATCATAAGACGCAAAGAACTGATACCCGTCCGCTTGCGGCAGACCTTCGGGCAACAAGGCGCGTTGCACTGCCTGTGCGATCTGCATTTCGTTGTCCTGCTTCTGCTTCTCCATATGGGAGACCAACAGGCGGGCGTTTTCATAGGAAAGTGCGGCCTGGCCGGCGACGGCGACCAGCAGTTCGAGATCATCTTCGCGAAACTGCTGGAAGGCATTCTGCGTATCGATGTTGATGATCCCCATCGGCTCACCCGAAAGATCGAGCAGGGGCGCGCACATCATCGACCGGATCGTCAGATTCGATATCGATTCGCTCGCCTGAAATCGCGCATCGTTGGCGGCATCTGCCGACAGGATCGCCGACTTCTCGCTCAGCACCTTGTTGACGATCGTGCGGCTCAATTTCACCGATTCGTCGTCCGATGCCTTTCGATGCTTGACGGCCTTCGGAATCATTTTCCCGGATTCTTTCAGCAGAATGCAGCCGCGATCGGCATGTGGAAAAACGACGAAGAGCGAATCGAGAATCTTGGGAAGCAATCCTTCCACGCTGACCGTCCCGGCGAGATTTCGCGTGATTTCCAGAACCGCCTTGAGCTTGGCTTCCGGCTGAACGTCCAGAACCCCGAACCCTCCCGCCGGCCGAACGGTCCCCATCACGGTTCCCGATAAGTTTTCGTCCGGTTGGAAATCGACGCCGATATCTGAGGGTCTCCGCCCGGAAGCAGGCGGTTTCTTTGCCGGCGATTTTGCAGGCGGTTGCGAAAGATAATGGAACAGGATCGGACCGACTTTGATGCGGTCATCGTGCTTGAGAACAGTCCGTTCTGTGATCTGCTGACCATTGACGAACGTCCCGTTACCGCTGCCGAGATCTTCGATGTAATGCACTCCCTTATCGGTCGTGACCTGGGCGTGCTTGCGCGAGATCATGTTCGAATCGAGCTTGATGGCACAGTCCGGATGGCGGCCGATGACCATCGGCGTCGATTCGATCTCGAACGGAGTGGACTCCCCACCGTGCAGCAAAATGATCGTAGCCATAACTGAATCGAGTTCTCCTGTCTCTCATTTTCCTTCGCTTGATGTATCGCCGAATGACGGACCACAAGAGGCCCGATGTCTCCGTAGACGAACATAGCAAAAAACCTGCCGGGTGAGGAAACACCCGACAGGTATCATAAGTCTTGCAGGAACGCATTTCAATTTCCGAGGGACCATCCTCGCTTTTTACTCGTGGAAACAAATTTCTATTTCCATCCGCGAGCGATCGTCGCCGGCAATCGAATCGCCGTTTCCGGCACTCACGCTTCGTAACAGCTTCGAGAATCATCGCGGCAATGTTCATTGTCGCACAGTTTTCGATCGGGTCCGAACATCGTTTGCGTCTTGCCGCACCAGAAATGACCGTCGCCGGCCGCTTCTTTTCCGGGAGGTAAACCGAAATTGATGTATAAACCCTTCGAGAGCAGTTTTCGGCAACGCGCCGTTTCATTGATGACGGGAAGTTTTTCCGACATGGTTAGATGCCTCCTTCCGGATGACCGATCGCCTTGAGTAAAGCGCGTTTGACCGCAGTACGAGCCAATTGAACTTTATATCCGTTATGCGACAGCGGAGTCGCCTGAGAAACCGCAATGTCAGCCGCTTGTTCGGCGGTGGCAACCGTCAACGGCTTGCCGAGCAGAACCTGTCCGGCGGAGGTCGCCAGCCAGGGAGTTGGGGCGACATGCCCCATCACGATCCGCGCTGACTGCACCACGCCCCCCTCGATCCCCACGCAAGCGGCAGCGGAGGCCAACGGCCAGTCGAGACCTTCCATCTGAAGCACTTCGTATGTCGCACTCTGCTGTTGCCGGGTTGCGGGCAACCAGACGTGCGATATGAGCTGCCCCGGCTTGAGCACAGTCACACCCTGCTGGGCAATTTTCGGAGAGATGAAAAAATACTCCAGC
>JBJXGP010000419.1:0-21254 GCA_046160425.1 Planctomycetaceae bacterium | reverse complement strand
CATAAACGGCGGGGAACAAATCGTTGTCGAGTTCGAGTTTCGACAACAGCGGCTTCGACCAGCAGCGTTTTTTGACATCTAGCAGCAGCGTCCCCGAGGCATCGCTCACTTCGGTCGCGAATTCACCGGTCAGCCGATAGCGGATGTAATCCTTGGGGAGCAGCACCTGCACGGTCTTCGCAAAATTTCGCGGCTCGTGTTTGCGGAGCCAAAGAATCTTCGGCGCGGTGAAGCCCGTGAGCGCCGGGTTAGCGACGAGCGAGATCAGCTTCTTGCGTCCGCCGGCTCGCTTTTCGATCTCGGCACATTCGGCGGCGGTCCGCTGATCGTTCCACAAAATCGCGGGCCGGATCACGGCCCCTTGCCGATCGAGAAAGACGCTGCCGTGCATCTGCCCGCTGAGTCCGATTCCTTTGACATCCTGCGGCGAGATTTTCGCTTCGGCGAGACAGCGGGTGACGGTTGCGATCGAGGCCTGCCACCAGTCTTCAGGGTTCTGCTCGGACCACCCCGGATGCGGACTCGCCAGCGGATACCCGGCGGAGGCCGACGAGAGAATCTCGCCGCGCTCGTTCATCGCCAGCGTTTTTGTGCCACTCGTCCCGATGTCGATCCCCAGATAGACACCCATCGTATTGTTACTCCCTGAGAAATGTTCACGTTTCCGGTTGGAAGTTTTCCGCTCGCCGAATAGTTTAGCAATCGGCGTGGGGAGTTACAGCCATCGGGGGAATCGAGTTGTTCTCTGTTCTGGGTGGCACAGACATTCCTGTCTGTGCGAACTTCGAACCGCGCGCAAAAAAACCACCGGTCATTGACCGGTGGCTAAGTTGTGGCTGGCCTCTGTGAGGCCGGTCCGCGGTCGCAGACCGCTGCTGCAGTGAGAATCGACTTTCATACTGAACGTATTCGTTTACACGACTTCCCTGATGGGGTCGGTGTGGTCGACGAGGAACTGCGGCCGGCCGGAGGGGTCGATCAACCGGGCCGATCCCGGATCAATGCCCATGTTGTAGTAGATCGTCGAGACGACCTCTTGCATATCGACCGGGCGTTCGACGGCGTATTCGCCGAGCCGGTTAGTGGCACCCAGCGCCTGACCCGTTTTCATGCCGCCACCGGCGAGCAACGCACAACTGACCTGCGGCCAGTGATCGCGTCCGGCACTTTGATTGATGCGCGGCGTCCGTCCGAATTCGCCCCAGACCACGACCGTGACGTCGTTCAAGATCCCTCGTTCGTCGAGATCCTGAACGAGTGCCGTCACCGCCTGATCGAGCTTCGCACCGTGATCGCGGACCAGTCCGAAGTTGTCGCCGTGACTGTCCCAACGTCCATAAGAAAGAGTGACCGAGCGGACGCCAGCTTCGACGAGTCGGCGAGCCATGAGGATGTGTTCGTTGACCGTCGGGGCACCGTCATACTGGAACTGATACGGTTTGCCGTCGCCGTAGCGGGCGCGAGTTTCGGGCGATTCCTGGGTGAGGTCCATTGCCTGAAGCAACTTGCTCGAAGTCAACACTCCAAAAGCGGCTTCGTTGAAGGCATCGATACCGGTGAGAGCGCCATTGGCATCGACTTCGCGCTTCAAGCCGTCCAGCGATTTGAGGAGCGATTTACGATCTTCCAATCGATCGAGCGTGACGCCGTTGAGAGTCAGATTTCCCATCCCCTCGCCATCGGGACGAAACGGCTGATACGCCGCGCCGAGAAAGCCCGGTCCACCCGGATATGACCAGGGAGTATGCGAGGTAGGAGCCGCCAATGCGACTGTGGGGGGCATTCCCCGATCGACCGGTCCCTGCAACTTCGAGACTACCGAACCGATGCTCGGCCTGCCTCCCATCGCTGCCAACGACGATCGCTCCCACCCCGAGAAACACTGGAATGAATCGTGGCCCGCCTTGCAACCGACGACCGCGCGCAGGGCAACGAATTTATCCATCATCGCGGCGATCTTGGGGAAACATTCGCCGATCTGGATGCCGGTCACATTCGTCGAGATCGGGACGAACGGCCCGCGAATTTCATTGGGGGCCTCGGTCTTGATTTCCCACATATCCTGGTGCGGAGGTCCGCCACCGAGGAAAATGTTGATGACCGATTTATGATTGTGCTTGATGCCGGCGGCATCGTCGGCCCGCAGGATATCGGCAAGCCCGATCCCGCCGACCGCTCCCATCGACAACCCGCCGATTTTCAGAAAGCTGCGTCGCGAGACGCCGTCACAATACCGTTGAGATGCACCAAGAATCGTCAACATGGCCAGCGCTCCTTGAACCCAGGGGGCGAGTCAATTCCGGACCTTAACAATTTTAGCATCAATCACATCGCGCAGTCAGGCCTAATCGCCCGAACGCGTCGATATTTATTTATATGTCTTATCGTACCCTTCTGGATCTCTATCGTCAATACATTCCGCAATTCCCGGCTTCTCGTTTGATCGGACCGTCGATTTCGCTGATTTCGGGACTTTTACCGGCCCAAAGGAGATCGATCCCCCACAATTTTTGTACACATGAATACTTTCTATCTGATGTTACGCGACTCGGGATACTTCTCCCCCAGAAGGGATCTCCCCATGAATCTAGCGAACCCCCTCCGCGAACGGCACACCGGTTTCTCGCGAGACCTCTTCTAATTCATCGATCACCGGCTGGATCAGCGGGATCCCCTCGACGCGACGGATTGCTTCCGCTTCGCGTTCGGGGTCGCCGGGAATCAGCGGCCCGTTCGTTCCCGGTGCGGGCTTCGTTTTGCGGAACGTCCGAATCCAGTCGTCGATCTGCCGTTTGAACTCCAGCGGATCGCGGAACGCATCGATCCGCATCGCCCCGAAAAAGTGGCCCAGCCCTTTGCCGACCTGACGTTCAGGCTCGGCGTGCTGCATCGTGAAGGGGGGAGTAAACGGCCCCCAGTTCGCGCCGCTCAAAGGCCCACACAGCAAATCGACCAGCGCCGACAAGCAATACCCTTTGTGCCCGCCCCGTTCGCGTTCCGAACCGAGCGGGAGCATCGCCCCTCCCTGCACCATTTTGTGCGGGTCGGTCGTCGCATACCCGTCGCGATCGATCGCCCACCCGTCGGGGATCGTCGTCCCCTTGCGAATCGCCATCTCGATCTTGCCGAACGCGGCGGCGTTGCTCGCCATGTCGATCACGATCGGCGGTTCTTCGTCTCCGGGAAAAGCGATCGCGATCGGGTTGGTCCCCAACATCCGCTCGGCTCCCCACAACGGGGCCACAATCTTCGTCGTGCTCGTCATCGCCCAGCCGATCTGCTCGCGCTCAAGCGCCTTGAGCACGTAATAACCGGCGATGCCGTAATGATTCGAATTCCGCACGGCGACCCAGCCGGTCCCCGCACGATCGGCTTTGTCCATCGCGATGTCATACGCCTTGGGACCGATCACCAGGCCCAGCCCGTTATCGCCGTCGACCGTCGCCGTCGACAACGATTCGCGGACGATCGTCAACTGTGGTCGCGGATTGATCCGCCCGATCGACAGCATTTCGACATACGCCGGCAGCCGCGCGATGCCGTGCGAGTCGATCCCCCGCAGGTCGCTTTGCGAGAGAATATCGGAAGCAATAACGGCTTCGTGATTGGGAACGCCAAAGCTCTCGAGCACCCGCGCGGCGAACTCGTGCAATGCTTCCCAGTAAAAAATGCGATACTCAATCTCGGCCATGAATAGTTCCCGTCATTCATCTCGACAAAGCTGAGCCGGGTGGTTTATCCACCCGGTCTTCTTCCAACGGCTGCCTGATTTCAGTCCATAATTTCCCGGAGACTACCGCATCCCCCCGGTCATCGTCTACGATCAGAGGGAGCAACACTTTGATCGCTCGATGAATGAAACTTGCTTCTCATTGAATTCATAGAAAGTCCGACAATGTCTTGCTGCATGAAATCGTGGACGGTCACAGGAGCAATCTTCGGCGGGTTCGCCGTCGTGCTGGGGGCCTTCGCGGCTCACGGTCTCGATCAGGTCATGGTCGAGAAGTACGCTTCGCTGCCGCAGAAAGTGATCGCCGGTTTTTCGGTCCCCGCGTCGTGGAAGTATCTGCAAGACTTCAAGACGGGAGCCGAGTACCAGATGTATCATTCCCTCGCGCTGCTCGCATTAGGAGTGCTGGCACAACAGCGTCCCTCCCGCTGGATCACCGCCGCCGGCTGGTCGTTCACCGCAGGGATCGTGCTCTTTTCAGGGAGCTTGTACATTCTCTCGATCACCGGCGAAACCAAATGGGGCATGATCGCCCCCATCGGCGGACTACTTCTGATCATCGGCTGGGTACTGTTCGCGGTCGCCTCCCTCGCCGGTAAGGAGTGCGCGGTCCCGCCTCAGAATCACGCGAGTTGAATTGAACGCGTCTCGTTCCCAAGCTCCCGCTTGGGAACGCAAGTCTTCGAGAGCTTCTGCTTCGCGATCTACTATCGTTACTCGATCACACTGGCGGACAAGCTGGCAATGCCACCCGACGCGCTCCGCTGGCGCGTCGCGGCTAACCTCTACTACTTCCCCCGCGCCGCTGCTTTCTCCAGATTCTGCTTCACGCGAAACTTCACGATCTTCGCGATCAAGCCGACGGGGATCGGTTTGTCGAAGGGAAACTGCACCGACCCCTTGGCGGAGTGATATCCCGCCAGCTCCTTCTTGAAATTCGCGATTCCCGCCGAGCCGGGGTAGAAGCCGATGTGCTTTTTGAATCCGCCGAAGTGGACCAGATTCCCTTTGAGCGTGAACGTCGGAATTTGATAACTGATTTTTTCTTCCGCTTTGGGAGCCGCCTTTCGAATCGTCACTCGGACTTTCTCCAGCAGCACCTGCACTTCCTCCGGAAACCCGGCGATATAGTCGTCGATCGTCTGCTGTGCCGATGGTGGAGTTCGCATGGTGTGACCTTCTTGGATTTCCAGGAAACGCAGGTCTTCGAGAGCTTCTGCTTCGCGATTAACTATCCCTGCTCCATAACACTGGCAGACAAGCCGCCAGTGTCGGGCATCAGGCAAAAAGCTCAGGTCAAAGTCGATGGATTATCAACCGGCAACGGTTTGTTCCGACCACCTTGTGCGAGTTTCGCACCCCACAGAAACGCCAGCGGGAAGACGATCACATTCACCCAGAACCACGCCGGGTAAGGGAGCATCGACATGTTGAACACCGCCGCGGCGAGCAAGAGCATCCCCACGACGATGCCATGCGCCGGATGCCGTCCCGTCCCCAGCCGCGTCGCCACCCAAGAACCCGCGAACACAGTGAATCCCCACGCCACGACGGCGAGCGCCAGGATCCATTGAGGAAACCGGGCGACATGCGCCTTGCAAACTTCCATGTCCGAGGAATCGACTCCCGGCGGAAACGGATGCAGGACCGCGCTCATTCCCTCGACGCCGATGATCAACATGAACGCCACAATCAACCCCGCCACGACGGCGGCGAGGCTGCGAATGATTGAACCAATCATTGTCCCCTCGCGGATGATTTATGGCTTTGATCGTTGCGGGCCAAATCGGCTTGAACGCGCTGCCAATCGATGTACGGCCTGAGAAGCGGCCATTGCGCCCGCCGATTCCGTAGTGCGTTGGTTTCAGCAATGACCCAGCCCATGACGGCGGACGCCGCTGCGATGACGATGGGATTCAGTTGGTGATAGAGACCGAATACGACAAAAAGGGAGAGAACAAACCCAACAACCCAAAGAACGCGAGACCACAAGGCTACCTTTTTTAACCCCGGCCCATTTTCAAGCGATTGCCAGCGTGCCAGAAGATGCTTTGATGGACTTTCCATTTTATTGAACCTGCCTCGTTCTCAGGAGGATTCCGCGTGCGGACTTATGCGTTGGTCGAAATAATGGCAGTCATGCAGGTCAGGCTTTGCCTAACCCAATTGGTTAATGTTAACTCTTCGTCAGGCACAGCCTGACCTACCGAACTCTGGCGGATAAGCCGCAAGTGCGACTCGCCCGTCCAAAGTGCTACCGATTATGCACGAACAACACCTCGTCGATGTCAAGTTCGATGGTCGTCTCTTTTGCCAGCGCAAATGTGGCAGGAAGTTCGGTGAGAATGTTGCCGAATAAAGTCTTCGCTTCTCGATCGACCGATTCGACTTCCAGTGTCATTTCGCCGCTGTCGATGCGCGGCGGCTTCGAGCGGCCGACGGCGAAGAAGGTTCGCACGGTGATTTGGTCACCCTCGCACACGTCTTCGATGGCGATCTCAGGATAGGCGGGAAACGCATTCGGATAAAAGCCAGGCTTCGCCGCGTTGCGTCGCGAGAAGATGTGATATCGATTTTCGTCGACATCGTCGAAGAATTCCTGATGATCGCGCGGATCAATCGTCATTGTCAGGGGCTCCGTTGGTTTTGGTCGGTCATGAGTTGTGCATGGCGCTAAGTTGGCCGTTTGTCGTCAGGCGTGAGCCTGACCTACTACTACAGTGCCTTCTTGGTCCAACCGAACTTATCATATCCAACATCTTTGCACTGGTTGAAAATCTCTTTCGTGCGAAGAAAATCATACTTCTCGTTTGCCATCCGCTCAGCGTGCTCCGGCTTGGCGAGTACTTCCCTCAGAATCGGTAACAATTTCGACGAAGCCAATTTGCGCAAGTGTTCTCGAAAGGCCATTTCCTTTTTCAGCCCTGTCCCGAATTGATCAAGGAGATCAGGAAGTCTGGGATCATTAAAAAGGGCCTGAATCACAAGTGCCCAAATCAGGTTTCGCGCCTTCGGGATCGCGTAGCGAACCTTTTGAGTTGCGACTTCTTCCAACTTCTGGATCGGATCTTTTAAGACCAGTCCGACTTTGTATGCCAGCACAATCTTACGAGCATCACAATGCAGATAACTCACGCGGAAAGTATCTTCGTACTGCCTCTGGTTCTCGAAGACTTCAGGTAATTGGGACATCCGGGCGATCTCACCTTGAATTGCCAGAAATGATTGAGCAAGCGGTCGAATTCGCATCTCCTTCTGGACAGTCGAGTCGTATCCCATCTCTTCCAACTCGTCCGCCGAATAGTTGCGGAAGGCATTCTCTTGTCGGGCATAAAATACGCCGAGCTGTTCCTTCAAGCGGTCATGCAGGTCACACTGAATTTCGTCGTTAGCCCGTAAGTTCCACGCTGCAACTGAATTCTGACGATTGTTGCAGATCGTCACCTGCGTTACGAAGTCGCTGCTCGGGTCGTCAATAACGATCTTCGCCAACAACCGAATCGACTCAAGTGCTGGCGCTCCATTCGCAAGTGCTGGGTGCCCTTCATTGTCCAGAAGGAACTTTGCAACGCTCGTAATCGACTGCGCACCGTTAAGCAGTCGAGGCACATTGATGATGGCACGTCCGTCAATGAACTGCAATTGCTCGGCGGCCAGCGTAACACCGTTGTGGTTGAACGAGAACACGTCTGGCGGACTGTTCTGTTTCAGAACAATGTCAGTGAGGGCTTCTCGAATTTTTCGATTCGGTGGATTGTCCGCCGACAATCCCGATCGGATATTGCGGTCGAGGAATCGCTGGCCCAAACTGCGGTAGATTCGATAGAGGTCCATCATTGGCACGAAGCCGACGTGCATTTCTCGTTTGCCGTCCTCGGATCGGATACACGAACTGTTCGTGATCGAAATTGAATGCGATTCGACTGGTCTCACGTTCAATGGGGAGGGGCGATCCGAGATGAAACCCACCGACAATTCGACATCTGTCCGACCAAAAAACGAATGGAGCAAATGGCTCTTGTTCTCAAGAGTCTCTCGACGGTTTGCCAGCCCTTCGCTGTTCTCTGTCGCCTCAATATCACCCTTGAAGATGAAGTGAACGAGAACTCGGTCGATTAAGGACTTGCTCTCGTAGAGTTCAGCCCGCAACGTGTTCAGCATCTCGTTCTGGTTCGGGTCCGCCATCGGTGATCCGAACACTCGTTCAAGACCATCTTTTGCCAGGCGATCCATCGACTCCTTGAAGAGATTGTGATTCTCAGACCACTTGAACTGGTACAGATAGAGGTTCCGAGCGCCTCTGTCGATGTGGTAAGCATCAATCCCGTAATCGCATCCCCCGAAGCAAACTTCGTTTGCAATATCTTCGACCTCGCACTTGAATTTCTTTGTGAGATAGAGCAGTGCAAAGTAATCCTCGGTGCGACCTTTGTACTTACCAGACCAATCGCTGTAGATCTGGTCGAGAGTTTGTTTATCATGCTTGGTAATCGGCATACCGTCTCTCCTGCCCTTGCTTGGTTGTCACTCAACGGAATTTCGTCTTACCTGCAAACGAATCTCAGACACTCGACGGGTGACAGGGCGTAAGCGTCGCCCCGCCACGTTCATCTCACCTGATTGACAACTCAGCACAGACAAGAATGTCCGTGCCACCAGAACCGACAGGGGACTCACGTCCCCCGCTCGCTACTTTACATGTCCGTGATGATGCTCGCCGTGAAATAGTTTGTGCTTTTCATTCCCCTGGGCGATGATGTACGAGATCAGATCCAGAATCTCCTCGCGGGTCATTTTATCTAATAACCCTTTGGGCATGATCGACGTCGGGGACTTTACGCGGGACTCGATCTCGGCGACTTTCAACTCGAGCGCCTCCGTCTTCACCAGCGGATTTTCGATGACGGTGACGGTTGTGGGGGTCTCTTTCAGAACCATGCCGGTGTGGACTTTGCCCGACTCCATCTCGAAGATGAACGTCTGGAACTTCTCGTTGATCCGCTCCGACGGGTTGAGCAGTTCTTTCAGAATATCCAGCGGCTTGAGTTTCGGGTCGAGCTTCGACAGGTCGGGGCCGATCTGCTGGCCAACGTTGTTGAGCTTGTGGCAGGCGACGCAGTTGGCGACCTGTAACATCTGCTTGGCGGTGGCGAACGACCGGCCTTCTTCGAGTTCGGTCACGCCGTCGGCGAGGTCTTCGAACTTCCATTCCTTGCGCGGACGGTTGAACTTGAGCATCTCGTCGTGGATTTCCAGCGGATGAGCCGCCATGTACGCTTCGGGATCGGCCTGGTATTCGAGCAGATTCTCGACGACGTACAGCGCGCCGTACATCCGCCGCCAGTGGCCGGGGTACGTGCAGACATACGGATAAATTCCGGGCGCGGTCGGCGCAGTGAAGCTGAGCCGCTGCGATTGTCGCGGCGGGAGCAACCGGCTCGCGAAGATCACCTTGTCCGACTGCGGCACGTATTGCCGTTCGAGCGCACCGGGCTGCGTCGCGGTCGCTTCCCCTTGCAGGCCGACTTCGCTCAGACTTCCCGGCTGAATGATGACGAAGTTGTGCGGCATGATGTCGATGTTCTCGAAAAGAATCTCGACCGGCTTCCCCGCCTGCACGATGAGGCGTTCCTTGTCGTAGACCATCTGTTCGGGGAGAGTCGACAATCGCAGCACGCGGACGGCGAGTTCGCCGAGTTGCTGACGAACATTCGTCGCCTCGTCCGCCGGCAACATCCCTGCGAGACTGTCGGCGAACTGCAACAGGTCGAGCGACGTCGGAGCCGTCCGCTCGGCGACGGGGATCTCGGCGATGAGATTCAACAATGTCTGCACCGTCGGGGCGGCTTCTTCGGGAGGCCAGTACGTCGCGGGGATGCGGAGCAGCGCCTGCACCGCCGGTTGACGATCGATGTCGGAATTGAGGAACGGCAGCAGCGATTTGAACGCGGCGGTTTCTTGTCCGCGGACGGAGGTCATCCCCAGCATCGCCGCCCGGCGAATGAGATGCCTGGGCGAACCGGCACCGACGTGAAACGTGGCGGAGACCTGCGGAGCGGGCAATCCCTTCTGATCGACGACGGCGTTTCGCTGCGTGCCCAACACTTGCAGCGTGAAACCTTCGAGCCGCTTGCCGAGGTCCGTTTCATTGCGGTTGTAGACGACGATCGATTGAATCAGCCGTTCGCCGCCGAGATCGATTTCCCACCACGGGTTTTTTGATTGCTCGGTGTGCGTCTGCCCGTTGTCGGCGAACGCCCCGCTTGTGTTGCCGTCGATGGCGCGCGCCGCCGGGGCGTCGAACGCGGTGCTGCTTTGCGTCGCTTTCCCTTCGGCCGCGATATTCTTGCCGTCGCTGATGATCTCGGCTTCAGCGAGCGTCAGGACTTTCTGATCGCCGGGGATTTCAATGCGGACAAACTGCCCCGCAATTGCATCGACATTCGTTTGCGGTGATTGCAGGTTCTCCGGAAGCGTTTCAAGCAGCGGCGTTACGAGCGGATAGAGCGCCGCCCGCTGATTCGGGTCGCGCACGTTCGGCATCGCCGCGACCAGGTCGCGCAGGCTCTGCACGGTTTTCGTCGCCAGTTCCCACGAGGGGGCGACGTCGGCATCGACGGCGATCAACGAGACGAACCCGAGTTGCCGCGTCACCGGCAGTCGCGCTTCGAGCGCGAGTTTGACGAGTTCGTCGCGAATGTCGCGGAGTTCATCGGTATCGCGGGCGGTCAACATGCGGACGAGATCGAACAGGATGCTGTCATCCGCCCCCGCCGCTTGTTCGTCGTGACGGTGAATGAAATCGAGCAGAATTTGCAATTCGGATTTATTTTCGGATTGTGCGAGACCGGTGAGGGCGGTCTGACGGACTTCGTCGCGCAAACCGGCGCGCATCATGAGTTCGGCATTCACTTCCGGCCCCCGTTCGAGCGTGAGCAGGTCGTCGATGCCGATGACCTTCACGAAATACCGCAGTCCCGCGGGGGTCTTGAAGTCGATCGGCCGCTTGTCGGCGACGGCCTTCCGGATCACCGGTTCGAGAGCACGCAGCGTCTCGCCGCGCACGAACTCGATGTATTGATCGATCGGCTGTTCCAGCGCGACGAGCACAATTTCGATCGCCGTCGGGTCGTCGAAGAAACTCGCGGAGCGAACCGCCTCCAGCCGAATGCGGGGATGTTCGTCGGCGGCTTGCTCGCGCATCAGGTCGAGCGCCGTGGGGATGCGGTCCCGCCAGTAACAGAGCACGCGCGTCGCCGCCGCGCGGGCGCGGAATTCGGGCGATTTGAGCATCCGCGCGAGCAGATCCTGATTGACGACGTTGTGATACTGATGCACCCAGAGCGCTTCGAGAAGCTGATGTTCGTACTCGGCGTCGTTGGCGTCGAGTCCTTCCATCCACGTCTTCACGGCGGCGATGACGTCGGTCGTCGGTCTGCCGCCGAGTTCGATCTTCGCGCGGTAGCGCACGCGGTCTTCGGGTTCCTTGAGCAGGTCGAGCAGTTTGTCGATCGGCTCGCCGGCAATTGGCACCGGTTCGAGTAGCGGCCGCCCTTCATAGGTGATGCGATAGATGCGCCCGTGTGCGCGGTCGCGGTTGGGGTCGCGGAGATTGTGCTGCATATGGCCGATGATCGGGTTCTGCCAATCGAGGAAGTAGATCGCGCCGTCGGCTCCGACTTTGAGATCGGACGGACGGAAGTTCGGATCGGTCGACGAGAGAATGACATCCTGTTCGGTCCCCGCAAAACTCGAATCCTGATCGGTGATCTTGTATTGCAGAATCCCCTGAAAACCGATCACGTTGGCGACGAGCAGATTCCCCTGCATCTCATCGGGGAAATGCCGGCTCGTGAGATACTCCATCGCCGGGCAAGGGCGCGTGCGCTGCTGATAGACCTGCGGCGGCGTCTTGTGCTTTTCGGGATAGTCGAGCCGCCCCGAGAACAACACCGAGTGAAAGGGACGTGCTCCCGTGCCGTCGACGACGATGTCCTGTCCCCAGCGGTCGAAGACGTGTCCGTGCGGATTGGCGAACCCGTAAGTCACATAGGTTTCGAACTTCTGGGCGCGCGGTTCGTAACGGAAGACTCCCGCATTCGCGCAGCGGACGACGGGGCCGAACGGAGTTTCGACCTGCGTGTGATGGAATGTCCCTTCCTGAAAGTAGAGCGCACCGCCCGGATCGAAGACGAAACTGTTCGCCGTGTGGTGCGTGTCGGCGGAGTCGATGCCGTTGACGACGCGCAAGCGGTAATCGGCGCGGTCGTCGCCGTCGGTATCCTTGAGGAACCAGATGTCGGGAGCCTGCGCGATGAGCACTCCGCCGTTATAGAATTCGAAGCCGGTCGGGCAATGGAGATTGTCGGCCCAGGTGATGCATTTGTCCGCTTTGCCGTCGCGGTCGGTATCTTCGAAGATGAGGAGCTTGTCGTTCATCGGTTCTTTGGGCTTCCAGTGCGGATACGTCGGCCACGACGCGGCCCACAACCGTCCCTTCGTGTCGAAGGCCATCTGCACCGGCTTGGCCAGTTCGGGGAATTCTTTCTCCGACGCGAACAGATTGACCTTGAGTCCCGGCGCGATGGTCATCATCGAGATCGCCTCGTCACCGGTGAGAAACAGATTCTCGCCGTTCGGTCCCGCGCCTGGCTTGTTGGTTTTCACGGGGATGAATTCGGGCGTATTGTAGTCGTTGATGACGAGGTCTCCGCCGGTGGCGACGGCCCAGATCCGCTCATCGCGATTGGCGGTCATCACATCGAGCACTTCAAGCTCGCGCTGCATGACGACGCGGTTCGTCTGCCCGTCGGTGAAGACGAGATCGGCCCGCACGCCGTACATCGAGTAGCCATCGACCGTGCGGTAACGGTTGAACCAGTAGAAGTTCTTTTCGAGAACCGCCTGCCGGGTTTTCTCGACGAGTTCGGCGTTGTCCGCCGGTTTATTCGCCAGAATCTTAGGTGTCGCCGTCGGTTTGACGAGAAGCTGATCGATCACCTCGGCGAGATAGCGATTCCCTTCTTCGCTCATGTGAATGCCGTTGATCGTGAGCGGCCCGTCGATCGCGTCGTATAGTTTTTGAGTCGGATGAAACAGATCGATGAACGTGACGCCCTGTTCCTGGGCGACGTCGGCCATCGCCGCCGTGTACATTTCGAGGCGGACGTTGTTCTCTTTGCCGTCGGGGAGGTCGGGAGATTCCAGATCTTCATGCGCGATGGGAGAGAAGAGCACCAATCGCGGAGCCGATTCGCCGTTGTGTTTTTGCGTCAGCGTATGCTGGATGAAGTCGGTGAGATCCTTGCGGAATTTGTCGAGTCCCGCTGTGCCGCCGAACGATTCGCCGTAGCCGAAGAACGCGAAGAGGACGTCGGTCTTCTGCATGGTGAGATGTTCGTCGGGGGTGCCGAACCCGGTGGAGCGCAGTCGAATCGTCAGTTCATCTCCCGAAAAACCGAGATCGCGAAACACGAGTTTGTGTTTCGGGTACCGCTGATAAAGCAGCGCCTCGAGCCAGCCGTCGTGCTGCATGCGGTCGGCGAGCGTGTTACCGATGAAGCAGATGCGATCTTCAGGGTTGAGCACGAATGGGACGGGCTTCGCGGCGACTTTTTTCGCAGCCGTCGGCTTTGCATTCTGCTGTTGAACGACGGCAAGTTGTTCGTTGGCGTTCGGAGTAGCCGAGTCCGATTCATCGAGCGCGAGCTGCGCACCGCAAAGTGCCGGATCGATTTCCACCACGGCCTCTTTCGCCGCGACATTGGAGGGGATGGCGAATTGTGCTCCGCCCGATTGTCCCACTGTTGGCTGTTCAATCCGTGCAGGACCATCACTGGCCGGCTCAGGGATCGGCGAAGTCGTCGTTGAGGAGATGGCGAACACTCCGCCGATGAGACCGAGGGCCAAAGCCGCCGGGATGAGGACGAGTCCGCGTCGATGATGTTGTTGGTAGGGTGAATTTCTCATAAGTCGTCACTTCAATTAGAGATGTGAATCGTGCGTTCGATCGGGACGAGAAGATTGAGCGTCGTCCGTAATTACCTGAGCGGTTGCGCGCGTTTTCCACCCAAACCGCAGGCCTGATATTCTACAAAGCCATTTCCCCACCGTCGACCAAGGGGGAGTGGGTGAATGAGGCGCGGGAAGGCAACCGTAAAATGGTAGGGGGGGCTTCCGACCCAAGAGGCCAGACGTTATTTGCATCTGGATCTGCTCTCTCCCATCGGTAAACATACCCGACAAACAAAAAAGCCCCCGCCGATTTTGATTTCGGCGGGGGCTTTTTGAGTTTACACGTCATCCTCTGGCGAGCGGCCAATCACTCGGTCTTGGGTTCTTCCGTCGTGGTCTCTTCCGCCTTTGGCTCTTCGGTCGTCGGTTCATCTGACTTGGGCTCTTCAGTCTTGGGTTCTTCGACGACGGGTTCTTCCGGGGTGGCTTCTTCGGTCTTGGGTTCGACGTCGCCGGGTACATCGGTCCCGCCGCCGGTGGTCGAGCCGGCTTCGGAAACACCACTGGTGGTTCCTGCTGACTTGGGGGCATCAACTCCTGGAGCAACTGAGGGAACCGGATTTGCTTTCTTCTCTTCCGCACAACCGGTGAACCAGGCGCTCAATCCCAGAATTGCACCACAGATCCACAGCGTATTCTTGCTCGCCAACTTCATTGTCCTTGTCCTTTCTCTAATGGGTTTAGACGTAATTCTTAATGTGTCATTTCGGTCCGCCGCTCCCCCGGTCATTCGGCTGATGCGATGCAGGGGGTATCGGTTGGGGGTCAGTTTCGAGATTTCTCAGGCCGGCATTCGGTCGGGATGGCGTGAAATTCGTGGCCCTCCATTAAAGTGAACCCCGCTGCGGATTTCAACCCACCCCGCCGCCCACTTTCCCCGCTTCAGGCCGAATCGAACAAACTCTTTCTCACTTCTCATGGGATGCGCGTCGACCTTGATTTATTCCACGTGTTTCGCGTGCGTCATGCCACCACCGATTTTCGGCATACCCCCACACAATTAAACATAACTGTATTTTCAATGAGATTCTTGGGGACGGCGTTTGATGGTCACGTTCGCAGGAACTCTATCACTTCGAGGCGATAAATTCGGGTCTTGTGCAGTCGACAACGGCTGCGTCAGGGCGAGTTGGTATAACGCCTGAATCAGCCTGACTGCCGTCTCGGCGTGCTCGGTTTCCAGAACCACCTGCAATTGGTGAGCGACGGTCCGGCGACGATTGATCTTCTCCGCCGAGTCCAGCACTCCCGCGGGCGTTAACGCTCCCCCGACGCCAAATGTGCCGTAGAGTTCGTCCCAGTCGGTTTGCGACCAGTTCAGAAAAAGCTGCGGATGTGCCTCGTAAACAGTTTCAACAACGTTATTTAATGATCGATTTATGGCTCGTTCATAAGTCCGTTCGAGCGATGGGACGTTGCCGGTCTCGATGCGATCATCGGAGAGAAGCGTCCATTCAGGGGCCAGTTCTTCCACAGGGACATCCAGGGTCCGGGCGATCTGCTGCAGCGTCTTCGCACGAGGGGTCGCCGTGATTCCTTTCTCGAGCAGGTACATTGTCGTGCGAGAAACTCCCGCCCGACGAGCCAGCTCTTCGACGTTCCAACCCCGTTGCAGACGCAACCGGCGCAGGCGGTGCTTGAGCATCAATGGACTCCCTCAACGACATCGTGACGACGGCAAAACATTTTGAAAATTATTAAACATTATTGAAATTGTAGCTTTATCAAATGTTCCAATGAAAGTATACTACCGTATATGATTTGGATTGTCGAGCCTGGCTGCTTTTCCATCTCTTCATTGGTGATTTACACAGGAGCCAATCATGGTGCGTGAAGTTCGTCTTTCAGGTGTCGATCCCCGCGGCCCCGATTTCCCCGCCCGGCGGGATGCATTCGACGACGATGATGACGCCTTTCTCAGCGCCTTCGACCCGCGCTCGAAAACCGCAGCCGCGAGCCGAGATCGTCGAGTTTTCAAGACCCGCAAGAAATCACCTTCGCGCGGAGCATAGAGAACCGGTCTGTGAGTCTTCGCCCCATTGCATCCCGCTTTAACTCGTCTTTGTTTTCAACTCGGCATCGATATGCGAATCAATCGATTCCCGGTGACGGTCCCTGGCTCCATTCAGAAAGGCGAACATGATGATCGACTCGATGGAACTCCGCAAGCAAATCTCGATTTTCGTCCGCTTGTCGGACTGGCGCGCGATCCGTGAAGAAGCGGCCAAAAAGGGCATTCCCATGACCGAACTTTGCCGCCGCTGGATGGCGAAGGATCTGGATCGGCTGCGAACTTCGACCGGTCATGGCCGCTCGCGCGATCGCGGCGACGATCTCGACAGGACCAATCCCCACTGAATGACGTGCTCCATCTCAACACACCCTATGATTCGAAAGGAACGACGATGGATCAACATCTGCTCGAGAGTTCTTTGCTCCAACGGTCGTCTATGTCGCGGCGACGCCGATATCCCAGCGATGTGACCGACGACCAGTGGAGCCGGATTGCCCCGCTTCTTCCGTTTCCCGCTGGAGCGGGGCGACCGCGCCAGGTCGAACTGCGTGAAGTCGTTAACGGCATCAATTTTCGCTGGACGACCGGCTGCGTCTGGCGCATGCTTCCTCACGATTTGCCCCCGTGGGAGACGATCTACACTTATTATCGCCAGTGGATGCAGGCCGGGCTGTTGCCCCGCATTCGACAGGAACTGACTCGCCGAGTTTCTCGTTCGCCGCAACGAAGCCGCAAGAATTCTTCGGTCGAGTCTCGGCGCGATCCGCGAGATGCGAGCGGTTCCGTTGGGCATTCGTCGGCACGGAAACCGGCGGACACCAATCCCGATCGGCCGCCGGTCCCGCACTTGCCCGCCGGCGAGTTCGCATCGTCCGGCAGTGAAGTTGTTAATCAACCGAAAACACGGGTGGATAAACCACCCGGCTCATGAAGTTTGATCATGGATCATTTTCGACAAGCGGATTGACTCCCTCAGGACGCCGGGAATCGACCGGTGATAAATGCTCATAAGATATGTCATGTCAAGGGGATACGAAGCCCTGTTGCTCGAATTGCCCCGGCGCGGTACAACTCCCCCGGCCTGTCGGCGGCGTTGCGGCATCGACAGAAAAATTCCGTCGGAATTCGCGAACGTCCATTCCTTATTGAGCTGGGGGAACTTTCGGTTTGACGATTTTCGATCGCTACCTGATCCGACGATTTTTACATGTCTTCGTGATCGGGTTCATCTCGTTGTTCGGTCTGTACGTGGTGATGGATGGATTCACCAACGTCGACAACTTCCAGGCGCTCTGTCCCGGCGAGGGCATCGGCATGGTGTTGCAGGTGATGGCACGCCATTACCTGTTTCAAGCGTTCGATTTCTTCGGCCAGATCGGGCCGATTCTCGTCGTGATTTCGACGATGGTCGTCTTCGGATTGCTGCAAAAGCATAGCGAGATTTACCCGATCCTCTCGGCGGGAGTCCCCACGTTTCGACTGATGATCCCGATCATGACGATCGCCGGTGTGATGTTGTTGCTGATCGGTCTCAACCAGGAGCTGCTCATTCCGCGCATCGTCCATCAACTGCAGAAACCGCAGGAGTTTCAGGTGGGAGGAATCCGCAAAGTGACTCCCGTCAACGATGCCGCGACGAACATCCTGATCACCGCTCACGAATTGAATTTGACGCAGAACCGCCTGAATCAAGCCGAATTCGTGTTGCCCATTCCCGATATCGCCGAAGAAACCACGACCATCAAGGCGGCCTACGCCGAGCGTTTGCCGGCGACTTCGAAGCGGCCGGCGGGATGGCTGCTGCGCGATGCTGATCCGCAGTGGGATGAACTTCAACTTTCTCCCGCCGGGAAGCAGGTGGTCTATGCGGGAGAGAAGCCCGGGCAATTGTTCGTCGTGTCAGAAATCGAACTCGATCAGTTTTACGATCAGAAGACCAACCAGCGGCTCCTCTCGACGGTCGAAGTAATCGACCGCCTGAAAATCCCGGCGGCGACCGACGGGGCGTTTTCTCATCTCGCCCTGACGCTGCACAAACGCCTGACCGGCTGGATGGTCACGCTGCTGGCGGTGACGCTCACGATTCCGCTGATCGTGCGGAAGGAAAAACTGAGCCTCGTCGGCAACCTGGCGATGTGCGTCGCCGTGCTGCTTCTCGTCATGGGAGTGACTGAGGGCAGCTACTACCTCGGCCGCGCCCACCTGCTGACCCTCGACCTCGCCGCCTGGCTTCCCGTGATTTTCTGCGGCGGGTTGAGCGCGTGCTTGTCGACGAAGGTTCAGACGTAGATTTGGGGTTCCCGCGGGGAACTCCTGCGATCTTTACGGTAAGGACTCGTTCCATAATCCAATTATTGGCATAAATTGGATAAATCAGTCCCCATATTCCACGAAATGGCGCTTTCGTGGAATATGGGGCTTGTTTAATCGACGATATTCCAGAAAATGGAGAAAAAACGCATACGGGCCAAAAAAAGATGCGAACCGGAACATACATCAAACAGATCGAGGGATACCGGGCCTTTGTTCCGGCTACTTTGCCGCCGGTTCCACCCATTGATTTTGACTCGGAACTCATCCAGCTACTTTCGGCAGCGGATCAGGCTCTCGGCCGATTGGACGGAGTGGGGGCGGTTTTGCCCAATCCGGATTTGTTTGTTTCTATGTACGTGCGACAAGAGGCCGTCTTGAGTTCTCAGATCGAAGGAACTCAAAGTACCTTGAAAGATGTGCTGGAGTTTGAAGTCAACGTCAATGGTGATATCCACCCACGAGATATCGAAGAAGTCGTCAACTATGTCAAGGCTCTCAATTATGGGCTACGACGACTCGATTCGCTGCCTCTTTCGCTGCGATTGATTCGCGAGATTCACCAGCAACTTTTGACGGGCGTCCGTGGTTCCGAGCGAACGCCAGGTGAATTCCGTCGGAGTCAGAACTGGATTGGTCCCCCCGGATCGACGCTCAATGCGGCGACATTCGTCCCACCCCCCGTTCATGAGATGAATTCTGCGCTCGACAACCTGGAAAAATTCCTTCACCAGACTGAGTCATTTCCGTCACTCATTCATTGTGCTCTCGTGCATTCCCAATTTGAAACCATTCACCCGTTTCTCGACGGCAATGGGCGCGTGGGCCGATTGTTGATCACATTTCAACTTTGTCAACGAGGAGTGCTCCAGAGACCTCTGCTCTATCTGAGTCATTATTTCAAGGCTCATCGCACCGAGTATTATGATCGGCTGATGGCCGTCCGCCTCGATGGAAACTGGGAGGCGTGGATCAAGTTCTTTCTCAAAGGGATCGCGACCGTTAGCGAATCCGCCATCTCACTGGCAAGTAGCATCCTGGCCCTTCGAGAACGGAATAAGAAAGAAATCAATGAAAAAATGGGAAACCGGGCAGCGGGTGCGATTCAATTATTGGATGTGCTGTTCGAGCAGCCGATCATCACGACAGGATTTGTCAAAAGCAAATTGAACTACAGCCAGACGACCGTCAACAAACTCATCGACGAGATGACTCAGATGAATATCCTCAACGAAGAAACCGGCGGGAAACGAAACCGTCGATTCCGTTACGCGCCGTATCTCGATTTGTTTAATGCGTTGGATACCAGTCGGCCTTCCTAACCGACATCACCGCCCCGGCAGCAGCGACTCCACCAGGCTCACCCAGTAACTCGCGCCGATCGGGATGATCTCGTCGTTGAAGTCGTATTCGGGATTGTGCAGCACGCGGTTGTGGTCACTGGGGCCGTTGCCGACCCAGACGTAGCAGCCCGGCTTCTTTTGCAGCATGAACGCGAAATCTTCCGAACCCATGCAGGGCTGCGGATCGCGCACGATCGCAGCCTCGCCGACAACCAGCCCGGCGGCCTGTGCCGACCATTCGCTTTCCGTCGGAGTGTTGATCGTCGCCGGGTAGCGCCGTTCGTAGCGCAGCGTCGCTTCGGCTCCGTGGGCTTGAGCGACATGTTCGACGATGCGGCGGATCGAATTCTCGGCCATGTCCTGCACTTGTGCCCGAAACGTGCGGACCGTCCCGCGCAGCATCGCCGAGTTGGGGATCACGTTCCATGTGTCCCCCGCGTGAAATTGCGTGATGCTCACCACGATCTGATCGAGCGGATTCGTCTGCCGGCTGGCAATCGACTGCAAGTTCGTGACGATCTGCGACGTGATCGCGATCGGGTCGATCCCCAGGTGCGGCATCGCCGCGTGCGTCCCCTTCCCCGTCACGATGACCTCGAAGACATCGAACGCCGCCATCATCGGCCCCGCGGCGACGGCGAACGTTCCCACCGCCATGCCGGGCCAGTTGTGCATTCCGAAAACCGCATCGACGGGGAACTTGTCGAACAGTCCCTCTTCGACCATGACGCGGCCACCCCCTTCATTTTCTTCCGCCGGTTGAAAGATGAAATGGACTTTCCCCGCGAAGTTTTTCGTCTTGGCGAGATGACACGCGGCCCCGAGGAGCATCGTCGTGTGGCCGTCGTGTCCGCAGGCATGCATCTTGCCGGTGAACTGCGATTTGTAGGCGAAGTTATTTTTCTCCTGGATATCGAGCGCATCGATATCGGCCCGCAACCCGATCGCCTGCAGCGAGCCGGATGCCGATTTCTTCCCCTCAACCGTCCCCACCACGCCGGTCTTTGCCAGCCCACGATGAATCGTGACCCCCGCCGCTTCGAGTCGGGCGGCGATGAAGTCAGAGGCATACGTTTCTTCAAACGCCGTCTGCGGATGCGCATGCAAATCCCGCCGCCAGGCAGTCAGTTCGGGATGCATGGTTTTGAGTTCGTGATGAATGGGCATGGGGGAGACCTTTGCGGGTTGGTGTTGAGCGTTGGGATGATCACTTGCCATTTGACACATTCGGGTGGTGTTCTGGCAAGGGAATGGAGGGAACTCAAGGAATCGCGAGAAGCGTTCATCGGAGTTGACGGCCATTGCGTGGACTGTTCTAATCGACACTGGTCCTTGAAGTAACAGAGAACTGTTTCGCAGCAAATCGCTCGAGCTGGGCTTCAGACGAATGGATAGCGGTAACCGATAACAAGGGTAGAACCACCATGACTGATACCACATCGAATCGATCGCCCTCCTATAAACGGACAATGCTGATCACGATTGCCACCTTTATCGTGCTCGGGGCAATGGCAGGGCTCATTGCGGTGAACATGGATAGGTATCATCACCCACCATTCATCGAACAAGTTGGGGCGGCAATAGGTGGTGGGATAGTTAGTTTGTTTCTAGGACCCATCGTTGGCTTGGCAATCGCTTCGTATCGTCGCAGTCAAAGCTCCGCCAATGTTACGACCGGATTCGTCCCACTAAGCGCCACCTCATCCAATACAAAGATTTGGACTTACCCACAAATGGTGGGCGCGGGGTTAAGGTTATGCGGCCTGGTCGAACTCTGCGGGGGAGAGATATCCCAGCGCTGAGTGTCGGCGGACGCGGTTGTAGAAGATTTCAATATAGTCAA
>JBJXGP010000418.1:0-15484 GCA_046160425.1 Planctomycetaceae bacterium | reverse complement strand
CCTTAACCCCGCGCCCACCATTTGTGGGTAAGTCCACGTCAATCCGTTCGAGGGCTGGGCTGCGCCCACCAAAAATCTTTTCATCATAACCCGAAGCGTCATACTTATGCATCCGCAAAGCCAAAATAAGCTCGCTCCCAGAATGAATGATTCTTGTATGGCTTCTTGATCTTTTGTGGCAGGAAGTAACGGATGAGATATCGTAGCGATTCGGAAGCTCGATTCGCGGCTTCAGTTAATAACAGGTTCTCATCGCCCACCCGGTTTTTCCCATCTCCGATCACGCTTCCATGAGCGATAGCACTACGAAGATCGTAAAGGTCTTTGGCGACGCGGAACGCCAGATGCCTTGCTTCGGGGGTGCCAAATAGCGTCGAATAGTTAAGCGAAAACCGGAATTTCAGTTCACCCTTCCGATCTTCTTTGCCCAGACCAGCGAGCAGAATTGACTCCATCCCAATCACTGCATCGACTAACTGATCACGAGGCATAATCCGAATCTCCGAATCAGCAAGCCGCGAACAGGCCATTTCGATTGATGGATCAAGCCCATCAAAGATCATCAAGGAATGTTCAACTAGCATCTCGAATTCTTCGGCATCCAAAGTGTATGTGCCCATAGGGACATATTTATCACGATAAAAGTGCGAAGGTAATGAAAACAGTGGACAGAAGTTTGGAGTGAAGTAGTGGATGCAATCGTACCCCACGCACCCGCCTTTGAAAGTTCGGAGACTAAGAATTGCCTTGTCCAACAAAGTTTTCACCGATAGTTCGGTCAGTTGCTCATTGCCATTCAACTGTCCGAGTACTTTTGGTTCATCAATTTCGCCCTCGATACAGTATTCGTGCATACCTTTTGTGCTGGATCGTTTAATCCCAGGAGAATAATTACTTCCCCCGTAGATGCCCGACATCTCACTATCAGTCATTCGACGTATTCGGAGTCCTTGCGGCAGTTCAATAGAATTTCCTGTTGATTTGAAGTTGAGCAACTGGGACCGATAAATAACTCGGAAGGTCGGCTTATCGATAAATAACTCGAACTCGTTCACCAACGAATCGATTGCTGTATCATCAATCTTGGATTTACCGTTTACATTCCAAAGGTGTGCAATTGCAGACCGGAAAATAGATGTGATGTCTTGTCCAAAATTGAATAGCCCAAATATTGGCGAACCTACCATCCCGTTATAATCAGGATGATACTTTAAAAAAGATTCACCGAAGTTTTGTCCGGCCAAATGTAGCTGTTCTTCAGCGTCGACAAAATATCGCATCAAGTCTGGGCGAAGAACGTACTTGCCTTCCCATCGCCCGTCGCCCTTTTTCGTCCAAACTTGACAAGGTATCTCGTACTTGTCTACTTCGGTTTGCAGAGCGGGAAGGCACTTCTGAAGTGCTTCCTTTAGCAATGCTTTTGGCTCTGGGTGCATGAGTCGATTCCTAACTGCGTTTGGGTTGCTTTCAATGGCTATGCATCAAGGTTGCGACCCCCAAACTGCTCATTCATCGTCGCGGCTCGTCAAAAAACTTGCGGCCGCGGGGGACAGGGAGTTCACACTCCCCGCTCGCCTTGTCTCCCACTCTCCATGTCTCAACCCTCCTCATCCCAAGATCCCCTTCACCACCTCGCCATGCACGTCGGTCAAACGATAATCTCTCCCCTGGAATCGATAAATCAGCTTCGTATGATCGAACCCCAGGCAATGCAATAACGTGGCATTCAGGTCGTGAACGTGGACGGGGTCTTTCACGATGTTGTAGGAGTAATCATCCGTCTCGCCGAACGTGATGCCGGGTTTGATGCCGCCGCCGGCGAGCCAGATCGAGAAGCAGCGGCCGTGATGGTCGCGGCCGAAGTTGTTGGTTTCGAGTTTCCCCTGGCCGTAGACCGTCCGGCCGAATTCGCCTCCCCAGATCACCAGCGTGTCGTCGAGCAGGCCCCGTTCCTTCAGGTCGGCGAGCAGCGCTGAGCACGGTTGATCGACGTCGCGGGCTTGCAGCTTGATGTCGCTCGGCAGGTTGTAATGCTGATCCCAGCCGCGATGAAACAACTGGATGAACTTCACGCCGCGCTCGGCCATGCGGCGGGCGAGCAGGCAATTCGCCGCGAATGTGCCGGGGCGCTGGGCGTCGGGGCCGTACCGTTTGAGCGTGGCGAGCGATTCGCCGGAGATCTCGGTCAACTCGGGGACCGACGACTGCATGCGGAAGGCCATCTCATATTGAGATATCCGCGTGAGAATTTCCGGGTCGGCGGTCGTCTCGTGATGATGCCGATTGAGCGAAGTGACGCGCTCGAGCATCCGTCGGCGCGAGTCCTCGCTCAACTTGCCGGGATGCGACAGGTAGAGCACCGGGTCCCCCTGCGGGCGGAAGCAGATCCCCTGATGATTCGAGGGGAGAAACCCCGAACCCCATAGGCGGGCGTAGAGCGGGTCATCCGGCCGAGCCGCGCTGCCGCGCGAGAGCAGGACGATGTACGTCGGCAGGTTGTCGTTTTCGCGGCCGAGACCGTAGCTGAGCCACGAGCCGATCGACGGCCGGCCGGGGAGTTGATGTCCGGTCTGCAAGTACGTGACCGCCGGGTCGTGATTGATCGCCTCGGTCGTGAGCGAACGGACGATGCACATGTCGTCGACCGATGTCGCGAGATGCGGCAAGAGTTCGCTGATCGAGTTCCCGCTCTCGCCGTGCTGCTCAAAGCGGAAGGGAGACGAGACGAGCGGATACGCCGCCTGATTCGCGGTCATTCCCGTGAGTCGCTGCCCCATGCGAACCGACGCGGGCATTTCCGTCCCGTGCAGTGCCTTGAGCTTCGGCTTGTGATCGAGGAGTTCGACCTGCGAAGGCCCGCCATGCATGAACAGCGAGATGACCCGCTTCGCTTTCGCGGCGAAGTGAGGCAGCGTGGTTGCTCCCGTACCGGTGAAGTATGTCGCCGGTGTTTCAGCACGAGCGGAGGATGAGAGCAGCGTCGCGAGAGCCGCAGTCCCCAGCCCGGCGAAGGATTGCTTCAACATCGAGCGACGAAGCACCGGCATCGTCTGTTCGAGGGAGGTGGGATCGTTCATTGTGAATCCTAATTGGTAAGAAGATTGGCCGCAAAAAACGCGAAAAACACAAAAAAGAGAACTGTTGATCAACAAAGAATTTGATCAGGGTCTTATCCTTTGCGTCATTTTGAGTTTTTTGTGGCCATCGTTTTTGACGTCGGGGTGGCACTGCTGGCTTGCCCAGCAGTGTCTTCGACCATTGATCAATAATCGGCGAAGCGGAGCTTCGAAGACTTGCGTTCCCAAGCGGAGCTTGGGAACGAGACTAAACTTATTCCTTGGTGACGGTTTCATCGAGGTTGAGAAGGACTTGCATAACGGTCGTGAGTGCGGCCCACGCGGGGCGGTCGACGGGTTGCTTGTCGAAATCGATCGTGGAATCGTATTCACCCACGCTCAGCAGTTGATCGGCTTCGTCGGGATGGTTTTTGAATTCGTTGAGTTGGTCCTGATACAGCGAGCGGAGCAATTCCGATTCAGAGGGATCGGGCTGTCGACAGGTGAGCTGACGGAAGGCGCGGTCGATCCACGCTTGGGGAGAGGCATCGGGCGCGGATGACATCAATCGGCCCGCCCAGACGCGAGCGGCTTCGACGTAGGTGACGTCGTTGCTCAACACGAGCGCTTGCAGCGGGGTGTTCGTCCGCGATCGAAGCACGACGCAGGTTTCGCGCGTCGGGCCGTCCCACGCCAGAATCGCCGGGGGAGGGCTTTGTCGTTTCCAGAACGTGTACATCGATCGGCGATACAAGTCGTCGCCGTGATCCTGATCGTAGGTCTGATCGCCGTTGTACGAGACCGCTTCCCAGAGACCGTCGGGCTGATACGGTTTGACGGATGGTCCCCCCAATCGTTGATTGAGCAGGCTGCTGACGGCGAGGGCCTGATCGCGGACCGCCTCGGCATCGAGTCGAAAGCGCGGGCCGCGGGCGAGCAATCGGTTTTCGGGGTCGCGCTGTTGCAGTTCGGGGGTGGTGTGCGATGCTTGCCGATACGTGGCGCTGGTCACCACCGTGCGGAGGAGTTGCTTGGTGTCCCAACCCGATGTGATGAAATCGACCGAGAGTTCATCGAGCAGTTCGCGATGCGTGGGCCATTCCCCCTGCACGCCGAAGTCGTTGACGGTTTTGACGATTCCCGTCCCGAAGAGTTGCTGCCAGTAACGATTGACGATCACGCGCGGCGTGAGCGTCTGCTCGGGGCTGACGAGCCAGCGAGCCAGCGCCAGGCGATCAGCGGGTTTCGCATTCGCGTCGGGTGATTTCGCGAGTGGAGCGAGAACCGCGGGAACCCCCGGCTCGACGAGGTCGGTCGGTTGATCGTATTGCCCGCGCGTAAGGATGAACGTCTGACGGAATTCGGGTTGATCCTTCATGACCATCGACGTCGGCAAGCGTTTTTCGAGATCCTGAAAATCGGCGGTCGTCGTCGTGAAGCGGTGATACACGTTGCGCCATTCCTCCGAACTCGAACGGAGAAAATGTTCTAACAGGCGGTTCTTCTGGTGATCCGATCGCTCTTCGGGCTTGCGCGCGAGAATCGAGCGGAGTTCTTCACCGGCGGCCCAGCGTGCGATTTCATCGGCGGAGAGTTCGCGGTCGAACAGGCAAACTTCATCGACCATGCCGTTGAACGCCAGGCTGTCGCTGCGCCGCCCGATGCGAAACGGCTGGTCATTGCGAATCGTATTTTCCAGCCGATCGACCTGAATCAACGTCGTGCTCGGCTCGCCGTTCAAGTAAATTCGCAGTCCCGCGGCGCGGCTCGAACCGTCGTAGGTCACGGCGATGTGCTGCCACTGATTGACGGCGATCGGTCGGACCGACTTGACTTGAATGGCATCGCTTTCGGCCCGATGGTTGAGGTGGATCGCCGCTTTCCCTTTCTCGATGATCAGATCGAACCCGCGGATGAATTGCTCGTCATCGACTTTCGACAACACGCACCCCGCGCTGGGCGATACCGGGTGTACCCAGCAACCGAACGAAAAAGCATCGGTCCGTTCGAAATCGAACGATTTCGCGTCGGTCGTTTCGCAGTGGGAATAGGTGTCGAAGCGAACTCCCCGGCCTTGAATCGCCGGTCCGTACGTCACCGACCCCATCTGACCCGCGGCGACGAGAACGGCTTTCGCGTCGGTTGCCGGTTCTTGTGCGATCGATGCGGAAGCGGCAGGATCGGCGACGGCGAGAGTCGATGCGTGGGGCAAATCCTCCTCGAACGAAAACCGCGAGAGGAGACGCTCACTTGGCGGAGCAGGCAACTCTGTATCCGCCTTCGCCAGCCATGCGGTCAGCGCCGTCTGGACCTGCGGTTCGATCGCCATCCACTGCGCGGCGGCGAGTTCTTGTTCCGCCTTGAGTTTTTGCAGACGCGTTTGCTGCCAGTCGGTCGGCGTCGTGAGCAGCGGGTCGGCGTTCCCTTCGTTCTTGATGATGCCCGTTTCAGGAACCTGATTGAAGAAGGCGAGCAACTGGTAATATTCGCGCTGCGCGATCGGGTCGAACTTGTGCGTATGACAGCGGGCGCAGTTGAAGGTCATCCCCAGCCAGACGGTGCCGGTCGTTTCCATGCGGTCCATCACGTACGAGATGCGATACTCTTCGTCGATGATGCCGGTTTCGTTCGTCGTCATGTGATTGCGATTGAAGCCCGAGGCGATGAGCTGCTCGCTCGTGGCATCGGGGAGCAGATCGCCGGCGAGTTGCTCGATCGTGAATTGGTCGAACGGCTGATTGGCGTTGAACGCGGCGATGATCCCTTCGCGCCAGCGCCACATCGTTCGTTCGTTGTCGGTGAAATAGCCGTTGGTGTCGGCGTAGCGGGCGGCATCGAGCCAGAACTGCGACATCCGTTCGCCGAATTCGGGAGAGGCGAGCAGACGATCGACGAGACGTTCGTAGGCATCGGGAGATTCGTCGGCGAGAAATTGGTCGAGTTCGGTTTCCGTCGGCGGGACTCCCGTCAAATCGAGCGTCACCCGGCGGATCAACGTTTCCCGCGACGCTTCGGCGGAGGGAGCCAGCCCCTCGGCTTCGAGTCGCGATAACACCCAGCGGTCGAGCGGTTGCCGAATCCAGTCGGTCTGACGCAGAACCGGCGCGGGATGTCGTTGGGGCGGAATGAACGACCAGAACGGTTCGAACTCGGCACCGTCGGCGATCCATTGTCGGAGTCTTTCGATCTGCTGCGGAGTGAGCGGCGCGCCGATCCCCGGCGGGGGCATCTGCAAATCAGGATCGCTGCTCGTGATGCGGGCGAGAAGTTCGCTCGCCTCGGGTTTGCCGGGAGCGATCGCCGGCGTGCCGTTGCGGTTCTCGATCGCCGAGGTCCGATCATCGAGCCGGAGGTCGGCTTTTCGCTGCGTTCCATCGGGGCCGTGACAGTGAAAGCAGCGGTCGGCGAGGATCGGGCGAATGTCGCGATTGAAGCTCAACCCCGGTTCCGCCGCGCTGGTCGGCGGTCCTTCCGCGAAGAACAGAATTTGACCGACGCACATCAGCATGGCGACCTCGGACATTAAATTTCGGTAAGGTTTCATGTATTCATCATCCCCCCATAATAAGGGTCTTTGGTTGCGCGGCGACTTTCGGGGCTGAAATACGTTTCCAAACTGCTCACCCGCAACAACACACCGGGGTGGTCGTCCAATTGTTCACCGGGCGATAGAGTTTATCCATCAGGAATGATCTGACACCCTGATTCAGGATCTCTGATCGTCAGTATAACAAAATATCATCTTTTGATGGAACATGGTCGATGCGAAGCGTATACTGAAGGAGATGAATTTGTTGGTTCTCCCCGGTCGTTGGGGTGGCACTGGCGGCTTGTCCGCCAGTGTTAATGAAGAATGTCGAGAGACATTCGGCGAAGCAGAAGCTCTCGAAGACTTGCGTTCCCCAGCAGAGCTTGGGAACGAGGTGTAAAAATCCCTTACTCCAGCCATCGATGATTCCCGCGAATAAACACCATGCCTTCCGAAGATGCTCTCGACATCCCGTTTCACGTTCCGTTCGTGCATCGCTTGAGATTCACTCAAGACGTTTTCGGACTCGATCAGGACGTGTTGTTGAATCTGCTCGAATCGTCGGGCGATCGACCGGCTCGCGTGCAGGTCTGGCTCGATGAACATGTCGCCGAGGCGCAACCGGGATTGAAACGTCGCATCTCGTCGCTGCTCAAGTCGGCGGCACCGCGCATACAACTGACGGGGAATATCCAGATGGTCCCCGGCGGCGAAACGGTCAAGAACGACATTCACATCCTCGAACGGATGCTCAAAGTCTTCAACCGGGCCGACCTCGACCGGCGGAGTTACGTGATCGTCATCGGCGGCGGAGCAGTCCTCGACGCCGTCGGCTTCGCCGCCGCCATCGCGCACCGCGGCATTCGACTCGTCCGTCTGCCGACGACTTCGCTCGCACAAGCCGATTCGGGGATCGGCGTGAAAAACGCCGTCAACCTGTTCGGCAAGAAAAACTGGGTCGGCTCGTTCGCCGTGCCGTGGGGAGTGATCAACGACGCTTCACTTTTGGCGACGCTCCCCGATCGCGATTTTCTCTGCGGATTTTCCGAAGCGGTCAAAGTCTCGCTGCTGAAAGACCCGGCGCTGTTCGAGACGCTGTGCCGATCGGCGGGCGACATCCGCGCACGGAACATGACGGTCGCAGAGCCGTTGATTCGCGCCTCGGCGCAGTGGCATCTCAAGCACATCACAGAGGGGGGAGACCCCTTCGAAGGACTCGAAGCCCGGCCGCTCGACTTCGGACACTGGTCGGCTCACAAGCTGGAAGTGATGAGCGGGTTCGACCTCCGCCACGGTGAAGCGGTCGCCATCGGCGTCGCCATCGACACCGTTTACTCGTCGCTAGTGCATGGTTTATCACCGGCGAAAGCCGAGCGAGTGCTCGATTGTCTGTCGGAGATCGGTTTGCCGATGTCGCATCCGACCTTGAAGGATCGCGACACGTTATTCGCCGGCCTGGAAGAATTCCGCCAGCACCTGGGAGGCCGCCTGACGCTGACGATGCTATCTGACGTGGGCCAGCCGATCGACGTGCATGAAGTCGACCGCCCGCGGATGGAGCAAGCGATCGATCACGTCCAACGCCGGGGACGGGTGACGCGAACAACGAAGAGTTCGCAAGCGCCGTGCCGGGGATGATTGTCGGGTAGCTCCGGTTGCTCGTCAACCGGAGTCGCGCAGCGACAAGAGGCTCAAATGACGATTTCATCACGGACTCCCGAAGGTTTGCCAAACCACTGCCCGATATGTCGCGCTGATGTGATCATAGAGCCATCAGCCATTTTTGGTGACGCGACGTGTCCCAATTGCGGCAGCCTCCTATGGTTCCTGAAAATTGAATCGTCGACACGATTGTTCGACCGTTCCGTCACGCAAGATATTCGGGATCGCATCATCGCAATCTTGGCCTCGAGTTTGGGTGTCGACCCGAACGAGATCATCAGCGATCGATCTTTTTTGAATGACCTCGCTGCCGACTCTCTTGATACCGTCGAACTCGTCATGGCGTTGGAGGATGAGTTTGACGATGGCAAGGAGGATTGAGGTGCAAGCCCCGCTTGAAAGTTCAACCATCGCCAACTCGCTTCACTACGGCAGCCCTGCGCGTCGCGGCTAACCTTTGGCACAATCAACGACGACAATTCGGCCCCGTTTCTCACTTCGCAGAAACGGCGGCAATGTGTATGATAAAATGACTCCATCGCGTGGCGCATGGGATCTGCTGACGTCTTTATTCTTCGATGATCCATACGGAGCGGAACATGACTTTTGATGCCCTCAAGCCTGACTTTGATCGCAATGGGTATGCGGTGGTTCGCAACTTTCTCTCGAAGGCGGACTTCGACGAACTGTCGGCGAATCTCGATCGTTACATCCGCGAGATCGTCCCCACGCTCCCCGACTCGGCGGCGTTCTTTCACGTCAAAGGGAAACCGGAAACCCTCAAGCAGATGCAGCACATGCAGGGGGATCCGTACTTCCGCGACTATTATCACCATCCCCGCTGGAAGGCGCTCGCGGAGGGGCTTCTCGGCGAAGAAGCAATTTGCCAGTCGACTGAATGGTTCAACAAGCCGGCCAACACCGAGCATCCTACCCCGCCGCATCAGGACAACTATTACTTCAACTTGTCGCCGCCGAGCGTCTTGACGATCTGGATGGCGCTCGAACCGATCGATGAAGAGAACGGCTGCCTGCGGTACGTCGCCGGTTCACACGTGCATGGACGCAGGCCGCACGCCCGCAGCAACGTGCTCGGGTTTTCGCAGGGGATCACCGATTTCGGTCCCGAAGATCAGGCGCGCGAAGTGGCGATGTGCTTGAACCCCGGCGATGCGATCGTCCATCACGGCTGGACGATTCACCGCGCCGAACCGAATCGCTCGACGACGCGATCGCGAAAATCGTTCGCGATGGTATTTTACGGCGTCAGCGCGAAACTGGACGTCGAAGGCTTCAATCGGTACCAGGAGGACGTCAAGAAGCAGCACCAGCAGATGGGACTGCAAACGGCGTAAACAGACAGGCGGGGTATCCCGGACAGCTTTGTGTCCGGGTCGCGCAGCGACAAGAGGTCTTCTGCAGTCGAGGTCTGCGACCTCGGTCCGGCCTCACAGAGGCCAGCTACAAATGAAGGAGGCCTAACCGGCGCGGTGCCAGATCACGATGCGGGTCTCTTCCACGCCGTTGGCTTTGCGGCCGATCTTGATGACCAGTTTTGACTGGCTGGCGTTTCGCTTGATCACCTCGGATAACCCATCGAGCGAAGTGACTGGCTGCCCGGCGACTTCCAGGAGGATGTCCCCTGGCTGAACCGTCCCCGCAAGCGAACTCTCGCGGGGAATATGCGTGATCATCAAGCCTTGCGAAAGCGTGCGAAAACCGAGTTGTTCGGCGATTTCGGGATCGAGCCGTTCGACCGAGAAACCCATCGAATCGGCGGGCAAACCTTTATCCCGAGTCTGCGAGACCGAGCGTTGTTCGAGTTCTTCGCGATCGCCGAGAACGACTTCGATCGAGAGTTTCTTTCCTTCGCGCCAGACTTGCAGTCGAACCTGTTTGTCGATCGGCGTCAGGCTGACCAGATTGATGAGATGGTTCTCGTCGAGGACGTCGGTCCCGTCGAAATTGAGGACGACGTCGTTGATGCGGAGATCCGAACGCGAGGCGGGCGTTTGCTGATACACCTCGGTCACGCGTGCTCCGCGGATCCGGTCCAGCCGTAATTTGGTGGCGGTTTCGGACGAGAACTCGGGATCGAGTTTGACTCCCAGATAGGCACGCGTCACTTTGCCGTCGTACAGCAGTTGATCGACGACTCGTCGGGCAAGATGGCTGGGGATGCTGAAGCCGATGCCGTCGTTTCCGCCGCTGTTCGACGCAATTGCCGTGTTGATGCCGATGACTTCGCCGTTGAGATCGATAAGCGGCCCGCCGCTGTTGCCGGGATTGATGGCGGCGTCGGTCTGCAGGAAATCCTGATTGAGAACTTCGGTCCCTTCGCCGAGTTTCAGCGAGCGTCGGCCTTTGGCGCTGATGATGCCGAACGTGACCGACTGACTCAGTCCGAAGGGGCTTCCCACCGCGAGAACGATGTGTCCGATTTCGAGTCGCTGGCTGTCACCCCAGGTGGCGGTCTCGACTCCTTCGGCCTCGACCTTGAGGACGGCCAGATCGGTAGCCTTATCGGCCCAGATGCGCAAGGGATGCAAGACTCGGCCATCGTGGAGATGGATCGAAACATTCGCGAGTTTTGCTTCTTGAATGACGTGCCGATTGGTGACGACATATAAACCGGGAACGCGTTCGTTGCCGATCAGCACGCCAGAACCGGTTTCTTCGACGGTCCCTCCTTGTATGATGCGCTTGCTCTGGATATGCGCGACGCAGGGGGCGACGTGCTGGGCGACTTTCGTCAGCAATCGGCTCCCCTCGTGCAACGGGGTCATCGAGTCGACGTCCGATCCCGTATGCTTGGCATCTTGCTCCTCGAGCGCGTGAGCCGGGGCGGGACCGAAGCCCCCTTCGAGCGTCCACCAGGTCGCCAGGCCTGAGCCGAGGAGCACGCCGCCCAACACAGCCAGAAACGGAAATCGATTATGCATCTCGTTGCGATCCTGATGGAACTTTTAATGTTGCGCTTAGCGGAGTTCTACAAATGGGATCAGCACGAGGGTATTCGAAGAGGCGTTTCCTGCGCCTGCAGATGTTCATGGTCGTTCGAAGCCGATCTGAGTTTCAACGCACGAAATCGGGATCGAACGGTTCGTTCTTTGTCTTTCAGGCGGTTAACCGAATTCGACGTCGAGATCGCCGATCGACAGTTCACGATCGCTGAGGCGTCCTTCGAATTCGTAGGCCGACTCCCAATCGACGTCATCCAGACCGTCGGCTCGGCGTTCTTCGACCCGCTGCGCGCAGCCCACGCAGAGCAGCGAATAGGGCAACGCGGTCAGGCGGGCAATCGGGATCGTATGACCGCAGACCTCGCATTTGCCGTAATTTCCTTCGCGAATCAGTTCGATGGCTCGTTCGATCTGTCGGAGTTCCCGGCTTTCGAGAGCCGCCAGTTGGGAATGCAATTCGGCTGAAACTCCGTCGCTGGCTTCGTCGCCGACGTCGCCGCCCCGTTCGGGAGCGGGTTCGGAAATTCCCATTTCGTCGGACAGCGTCTTCCGCAGCGATTCTCGTTTGGCGATCAGGCGTTGGTGTAGTCTCAGGAGTGCATCTTTACGAGCCATTGGTCCCCATCCTCGACATTTTGACTTCTCCTCAAAACCCGTCGACAGACCCCAGCCGCGACAAATCGCGCTTCGCCATCGGACAGGTTTTGAGTTGGGTTGACATCATTGGGCAAGCCCTTTGTGACAGGCTCTACCTCCCGGAATGACGTTCCACGTTAAGAGGAAACCGTTAAACCGGGACTTCAATAAATTCTCGATAGCCAACTATAGCTCGGCTTTCTCTGCGTGCGAACAAAATTCAGGATCGCACGCCACGCCGATGTCGTTCGGATAACTCATGATGCGTTTCGTCAACATCGATCACGATCAGCATTCTAGACGGCGTTTCGCACATGTGAGACTGGCCCGGTCGCATTCTCTCCGCACTGCACTCGCAACTGCATTGCAAATAAACGGTTACGCCGATTTTCCCACTCCGGGACAAATCGCACACGAATGACACGAATCTTCGTATGAAAAGACAATTCGTCTGTGACCGGCGAATTGCCGGCGGCTTCGACTGGTCCGTCATCGGAAACATCGACGCGAGAGAATTTTCGATTGCAGACTTTCCGTGTGCCGTGACCGAGTTGAACAAGGTTTCTCGCCGGAGAGCGGTTACACCCGATATCGCTCGCACGCCTCGCACGGAGAATCTGACTGTTTATGGAGTTTTGACAGGCGTTGCGCTTGTGCCTTCCGCGACGATGATGCATGTTGTGCGGATCATGACACACAACCCACCCACCGGCTTACGACGACTGCTGGTTTTGATCGGTCCCGGCCTGATCGTCGCCGCGACCGGCGTCGGTGCCGGCGATCTCGCGACCGGCGCCCTCACCGGCAGCAAACTCGGGCTCGTCGTCCTCTGGGCGGTCGCGCTCGGCTCGTTCCTCAAGTTCGTGCTGACTGAAGGACTGACGCGCTATCAGCTCGCCAGCGGGCAAACCGCCCTCGAAGCGTCGATTCACAAGTGGGGACATCCGCTCCGCATCCTGTACCTCACCTATCTCATCCTCTGGACCTTCTTCACCTGCTCGGCGTTGATGGGTGCATCGGGGGTCGTAGCCCATGCCATGTTCCCGCTGTACGACGCCGAAAAGGACAAAATTATCTACGGCATCCTGCACAGTTTCATCGCGTTGGTTCTGGTGCAACGCGGCGGTTTCCAAGTCTTCGAAAAATTCATGAGCCTCTGCGTGGGGGTCATGTTTGTCTCAACCGTCGGCACGGCGATCGCTTTGCAACCCGACTGGAGCGAATTCCTCCGCGGATTGATCTGGCCCACGTTTCTCGGCCTCGACGCCGAGGGACGGCAATGGACGATCGGAGTCATCGGCGGCGTCGGCGGGACGGTGACGCTCCTCTGCTACGGCTACTGGATTCGCGAAGTCGGCCGCAAGGGGACGGAATCGATCGGCGTCTGCCGCGCCGACCTGGCAACCGGGTACATCATGACGGCGCTGTTCGGCCTGGCGATGGTCGTTATCGGCAGCCGCATCACCGTCGATGGGACAGGCTCGCGGCTGGTCGTCAAACTCGGCGAACAATTGCAGCAAGCCTTCGGCGATGCAGGAATCTATGTGAAATGGGCCTTTCTCGCCGGGGCCTGGAGTGCCGTCTTCAGCAGCGTGCTGGGAGTCTGGCAAAGCGCCCCGTACCTGTTCGTCGATGCGCTCGAGACCCGCCGTTCGACGAGCGCATCGCCCGAGGAAATCCGCAAGAATCGGCGCTACGGCTACTTTCTGTGGATGCTCGCAACCGTCCCGGCGATCAGCCTGTGGGTCAAATTTGAAAGCGTACAGAAGTGGTACGCCATATTCGGAGCCGCGTTTCTCCCGCTGCTGGCGCTGGTGCTGCTGATGCTGAATCTTCGCTCCCCCGAACTCGAACCGCGCTACCGCAACCGCTGGTGGACCAACCTGCTGCTCCTCGCCGCGATCGCTTTCTTCGCGTTCTCGGGCTGGCTGGAAGTGGCAGGGGGGTGACTCAACCCCGCTTCAGGTCAACAACTTCAAAAACCTTTTGAAATCGGATGGTAGCCGGGTCGTACCCATAGATGACCTGCCGCATCAGTTCGACGGCATGCAGCCGTTCCTGGGGAGTCTTCGAGCGCCAATACGCCACATCATCCGGCTCATCGTGCAGCGATGCCACCGAGAACGCCGTCTTGTCGACCCGGAAGTTGTCGTCTTCCATATTCATGGAATTCATTATACGAGGCCCGATGGCGGAATGCGAACCTCACTTCGTTGACGCGGCATTTCACTTTTCACTTGACATCCCAACTGCATTACTATAGTAATACACTTATGCAGCACGAGCCGGTCGAATTTGTGATTCACCCCTCCTCGGGCGTGCCGATTTATCGGCAGCTCATCGAACAGATCCGCGCGTTCATCGCCGGGGGGCGGCTGAAAGCGGGAGACATGTTGCCCAGCGTGAGGCAAATGGCCTCGCAACTGGAGATCAACATGATGACCGTCTCCAAGGCCTACGCCCGCTTGCAGGCCGAGGGGCTTGTCGAGCACGAACGCGGGCAGGGGATGCGCGTCGTCGAACAGCGCGAATCGGGAACGCTCGCCGATCGCCGGGAACAACTGCAACCGCTCATCGATCATCTGCTCGACCGCTCGCGGCAACTCGGCTTACGGGACGACCAGATTCTGGACCAGGTCAAAAAGTCTTTGCGGGAGAAGCGAACATGACGGAAATGGCGATACACGCGCACAATCTTTGGAAATCGTTCGGCACATCGCAGGTCCTGAGAGGGATCGATCTGGAGATTCTAACCGGGACCGTCGTCGGCTTGCTCGGCGCAAACGGGACCGGCAAGTCGACGCTCATCAAATGTCTCGTCGGCCTGCTCCGTCCCACGAAAGGAACGTCACAACTCCTCGGAGACGATTCTCAAAATCTCTCCGCGACGGTCAAAGAACGCCTCGGCTATGTTCCGCAGGACATTCGGCTCTATTCGTGGATGACCGTCGCACAGATCATCCAATACACGTCGGCGTATTATCCGCGTTGGGATAGCGGCCTGATCGACAAGCTGATCGCCCAGTGGGAATTGCCGCTCAAACATCGCGTCGGCCCCCTCTCGCCCGGCCAGTTGCAGAAACTCGGTTTGCTGCTCGCGATGGGCCCGCGTCCCGACCTGTTGATTCTCGATGAACCGGTCGCCGCCCTCGACCCTCTCGCCCGCCGCGAGTTTTTAAGGTCGCTGCTCGAATTCGCGCAGGAGGAGAACAAAACGATCCTGTTCTCGACGCACATCACATCGGACCTGGAACGCGTCGCCTCGCACGTCGTCATGCTGCGCGGCGGCAAGGTCGATCTCTTTGAAGAACTCGACATGCTTAAGGACCGCGTCAAACGCATCCGACTCGCCGCCCCGCATGATCTCCCCGGCGATTTCTCGATCCCCGCCGCGCTGCACACCGAAGTCAACGGCCGCATCGCCGTGGTGACGGTTGTCGGCGCGAACGATGCACTGGCGGCATCGCTGCGCGAGAAATGGAATGCCGAGGTCCGGGTCGAGGATTTGAATCTTGGACTTACCCACAAATGGTGGGCGCGGGGTTAAGGTTATGCGGCCTGGTCGAACTCTGCGGGGGAGAGATATCCCAGCGCTGAGTGTCGGCGGACGCGGTTGTAGAAGATTTCAATATAGTCAA
>JBJXGP010000417.1:0-10772 GCA_046160425.1 Planctomycetaceae bacterium | reverse complement strand
TTGACTATATTGAAATCTTCTACAACCGCGTCCGCCGACACTCAGCGCTGGGATATCTCTCCCCCGCAGAGTTCGACCAGGCCGCATAACCTTAACCCCGCGCCCACCATTTGTGGGTAAGTCCAAGCCGAGCCGCGTTCAATTGAAAATCCCGTTCGTAACGTTTCCCTTTGGCCATGTGTGACACTCCTTGAAAGAAAGGTTATTATAATCTTCCTTCCGAGTGTCCGAAATTCGTGAGGCAGGTCAGATTGGCCACTTCGAGGCCCTTCTTACCGTCTCCTGACTCGGCCAAGCCTTTGGCAATTTCGCGCAGAGTCGCTGCCTTTGAGTTAGGGTTCTCAATTCTTTGAGCCACCACAACGGCTTGATCACCGTCTCCAGCCAGAGCGATTGCACTGGCAACTTTATATAGATTGGTTTCTCTTGGGCCAACCTTTTCAATCGACTGCGCGACTTCAAGAGCAGGCTTCAGTGTCAATAAAGCCTGCTCCCGATCTCCTCCGTGAATTAACACCACAGCGATCTCACTGAGGGCAGTTGCCTTGTTGTTGGCAAGCTCGATTGACTCACTGACTTCCAAGGCTTGCTTGAGCACGGCAAACGCCCGTTCCCGATTCTTTGCCTGAATCAATGCGTGGGCAATTACGGTGAGTCTCGTGACCCGGTTACCTGCATCCCCAAGTGATTGAGCCGCCTCAAAAGCCTGTTCCAAGATTGTTATTGCCCGTTCGCGATCACCCGCATAATCAAATGCGCCGCCAATCTCACATAACGCCTCTGGTTTTTCTGAAGCAAATTCGATTATCGATACGATATCCTCAGTCTGGTTCAATAATTCCAAAGCCTGAGCCTGTTTTCTCGTCTCGGCCAATGCCAACGCGATTTCACATTGAACCGTGATGGTATACCGTCCAACATCCCCGCTCTGGACTTCGTGTCGAAGAGTCAAAATATTCGTTGCCGATTTCTGATCACCCGCGTGGGCATATGCCACGGCAATCTCGCGCCGAGCAGATTCCTGAACTTGTGAGTCTTTCATCGAATGGACCGCAAAGGAAGTTAGATGAGCGGGGCTTTTCGAATGACGTGCGGCATCCCTTGCCTTGTTTGAGGCGGATGTCGTGTGAGGGGGATCACAGAGGAATTTCGCTGGAACCTCTTTGTTTCTGTAAACCATGAACATGGTCAGCGCCAGAAACAAGATTGCGGCACGTTTCGTGTCCCACATCGTAGGCCACCTTTGTGAGAATTAGCTTCGCGTGTGATCAACCTATAATTATTGATTATACGCATCCACTCACCCCGAAACCAGCCACGGCAGCGGGGCACCCGCGGTCGGCAGGCGCACGACCTCCACGCTCGTCACTTCCGGATGCTTCGAGACTTCCGCTAACGCCTCGGTGGACGGGGCGTTGTCGAGGTTGAGAACGGCGACGGCTTGGCCTCCCATGACGTTCTTCTCGCGGCCGAGCGCCATGTGGGCGATGTTGACCTGATGTTTGCCGAAAATCGTACCGATGTAGCCGATCAGGCCCGGCACGTCGCGATGACGATAGATCAGCAAGAGGCCGTCGAGATAGGCGTCGAGTTGGAATTCACCCAGCCGCACCAGTCGCAGAAAATCGTGGCCGAACGTCGTCCCCGCCGCCGCGAGTTCGCCGGTGTTGGTGACGACCGTCGCCTGCACGAGCGTGGCGAAATGCCCGATTTCCGACGACGACGATTCGGTGAGCTGAATTCCTCGCTCGTGGGCCATCATCTCCGCATTGACGATGTTGACCCCTTCATCGAACGCCGACGAAAGCAATCCCGCGGCGAAACTCGCCGTGATCAGTTTCGTCTGTTTCGTCGCCGCCTCTCCCTTATACTGGAGATGAGCCGAATGAACTCCCCCCGACTTGTTCAATTGCGAGAGGAGCAACCCCAGCCGATAACCGAGATCGAGGTACATGCGGATCGCCTCCATCTCGGCGGCGGTGATGGGGACCATGTTGACCGCATGCCGCACTTCGTTGCGGAGCAGAAAACCGGTCACGATCTCAGCCGCTTCGACGGCGACCAGTTCCTGCGCTTCGTCGGTCGAGGCCCCCAGGTGCGGCGTCGCCAAAACGTGCGGATGCGCCACCAAACGACTCGCCCCCGGCGGCTCGGTGACGAATACATCGAGGGCGGCACCGGCGACGTGTCCCGATTCCAGCGCATCGGCGAGAGCTTCTTCATCGACGATTCCGCCGCGTGCGCAGTTGATGATTCGCACGCCGGGCTTCATTTTGTTCATCCGCTCGGCGTTGATCAGGCCGCGAGTTTCATCGGAGAGGGGCGTATGGACCGTGAGAAAATCGCACAACGGCAGCAGGTCGTCGATATCGCGATACAGTTCGATCCCCTGTTCGGCGGCCCGCTCGGCGGAGAGAAACGGATCATAGCCGACGATTCGCATCTCGAGCCCTCGCGCGCGTCGGGCAACCGTTTGGCCGATGCGACCGAGACCGACGACGGCCAGCGTTTTTCCCGCGAGTTGCGTCCCCGTATATTTCTTGCGATCCCACTGTCCCGCTTTCATGCTGGCCGCGGCGGGTCCGATATTGCGCGACAGGGCAAGCAACATGGCGATGGTGTGCTCCGCCGTGCTGGTCGTGTTGCCGGCGGGGGTGTTCATGACGACGATCCCCTCGCGCGTCGCACTGGGCAAGTCGATGTTGTCGACTCCCACCCCCGCGCGGACGATCGCTTTCAACCGCTTTTGGCCGGTGAGCAGTTCGGGGGTCAGCGTGGTTCCCGAGCGAATGATAATCGCATCGGCCTGCTGCATCGCCTCGCGGACCTGCGGCGGAGTCAAACCCGATTGCAAATCGATTTCGATCTCGGGGAACTTCCGCAAGACCTCCAGACCGGTTTTGGAGAGGTTATCGGTAATCAACACGCGATATTTGGACATGAGTTTTTTGACTCCGTTCGATGATGACTGTGATGGTTGACGATATCTGGCCGACGCGATTTTATCGACCTGTTTCGGCAGAGAGGATAACATAAGGGTGCATCCGTTAATTGGTGGTATCCCCGGTGGTGCATTTGTAGCTGGCCTCTGTGAGGCCGGATCGATGTCATAGACCTCGGCCACAATAAGACCTCTTGTCGCTACGCGACCGGGACACAAAGCTGTCCCGGCTACCCGAATGACTACCACCATTTAACGGATGCACCCATAGCATAAGAGTCCGCCGGGAAAATCCAAGTCATTTTGGTGCGAAGCGACGTTTCCGTCCCGGATTTCTCAGAAACAGGAAACAAGAGACCGATAAACTGCCACTTGTACAATTATTGACGCGGTATGTTGTTTCGACGTTCGCATTCGGTTCAAATGATTTGCAGAGTTTCACATCAGTCAGGTGACATGAATATGGATCACGCCGATGAACTTTCACAAATGCCCGCTAGATCGTTTGAACGTCGCGCGAAACTTCATATGGAAGAGCCTTCCAATAGTGCTCTTCATGCTGATTTCGCAGACGCTCAACGCCTCCGAACTACCTCCACCACATCTCAATCCCCAAAACACCAAAGTCCCGTTCTGTTATCTCGCCGAGGGGAAGCGAAGTTGGCCGATCCTCTCCGCCAATCTCGCCGAGGGGGATCGCTTGACGCTCACCGCTCGCCGGGGGGATGCCATTCTCTCGACCGGCGAGTCGGTGTCGTTTGAAGGAGTCACCGTCTCGACCTCTCCCGCCGGACGATTGCAGGTCGAGAGTTCTCATGGAAGCACCGCCGGGGCGTTCGATTTGGTGATCGCGTTAGAGACTTCCACGGGAGAAAAATCCGAGCAGACGCTTTCTCTCCGCCCGGCTCCCCCCGCGCGGCCGATCTCGTACATCGCCGACCTGGTGGATGACTTCATTCACACGTTTCACGATGCGAATGCTCATCAATTCCGCGAGATCGAAAAGGCCGACTTCGATCAGTACTTCCGCCGGTTGCAGGCACACGGCACGCTCCGGCTGATTGCCTGGCATAGTCCCTTTCCGTATTTCACACGCCCGAACGATCATGCCCCCGAAGATTGGCAGCGTTACGCCGGGCAATCGCGGGCGATCATCGAGAATGAGGAACTCGACAAAATCTTGCGCGAGCAGCCGGGTCTCCCCTCATGGATGTGGCTGAAATTTCTGATGGAGATCCGCCTGAATCCTACCATCGGCGAGATGTTTGCCCAGAGCGCGAAAGAACACGGCATTTCACTCACGGCGAGTTTTCGCCCCTTTGAAGCGGCGCTCACCAAATACTACGAAGTCCCGACGTTCGACAATGAAGGACGTTTTCTATGGGGGTTTCTCCCCCTGGCGATGCCGATCGTCAACTATCAGCCCGATCAAGTCTGCTTCGCCCATTACCGCGAAGTTTTGAAGCAGATGGGGAAAGAAGACTTCGGCAAACTCACGTCGATCGAACTCACCGGCGTCACGAATGCCGAACAACTGCTCGCGATGTATGGTCCTGACGGAGGCTTCGAAATCTGGGCCTCCCCGTTCGCGCCGATCGCCGACGATTCGTTCGTTCTCTGCCGGGTCAACGATCAAGACGCCTACGAATTGAAGCGTTATGCGGAGATTCAGAAGCAAGCCGAATCGCATTGGCTGAAGATCGAGGGTTTCAAACTGGAGCAGAATGCGAACGGCATCGCCCGACTCGTCGGGATCGACATCCCGCATGAACTGCGATTTGTGATCCTGAAGCACAAAACCAAAGATGGCATCGCCGTCGAACTCGATAAGGAAGTGCCGCTGATCCTGCGCGCGGCGGCGGGAAATCGTCTGCATCGCGAAACGATTTACTGGATCTTCGACGAAACGACTCCGCACGGCCGCGAAAGCCGCATCACCGGGATTGAAGTTAAGGGGGAATACCGAGCGGTGTTTCAGGCGAGCGTCGCCTCGATCCAGCATCTCATGGGACAGCCACAGCGCATTCCTCTGACGGATGACAACGCCATCGTCATCGATCGCGGAAGTTTGTGGAACGTCGAGATGATGGACTTCCAACGACCGGCGACGCGACGAATGGCGATCGCTCAACTCCAAACGTTGCTCGATCTCAAAGGAACACGAGACCCGTATGCCGCCGAAGATGAACGCTCCGCAGCAACACTGCAACCGGCATACGACGAAATTTTCGTCAACACGCGTTCGCACGTCGATCTCGCCCCGACATACGCCGACGGCGTGGATGGGATGCAGACTCTCGCGTACTATTATCGCGAACGCCGGTCCTATCGGCATCATCTCGGACTCGACAAAGCGTACGCCCCGATCTCGGTCATCGCTGACGAACGTTTGCTCGCGGCGGCGGCGTCGCCAGAAGGAGCCGAGCGGATCACCGCCTGGCAGACCGGCGAATGGAACGACTCGTGTCAGTCGCTCGATTCGCCGTTCATCTGGCGATTATCGAGAAACCTCGCCGTCGCCGATGGGGTCACGCAGTTGCTGCGCGATTTCGAAGCGGAGTTCGACGGGATGCGAATTCGTGCCGTCGTTCCTCCGCGCGAAGAAGCCATCACGCACATCGAACAACACCTGGAGCAGATGCCGGTCGAGCGGGGGAACGGGAACTACGGTCGCGACTATTATCATCGGCTGTGGTGCTCGAACAACCACATCCCGACGATCGGCGAGGGGATGGCGTTCGTCGATCTGACGGGGACGAACATCGAGCCGGTCTTTCTCGGTTCGGGAGGATATCTTCCCGACATGACACCTTTTTCGATGTTCGTCCGCGAACAGATCGAGGATTTGCGGGAGAATCGAGGTTCGACGTATCGCGGTCCGCGAAGTTATTTCTTCGAAGCCCAGTTCACGCTCCGCGCCGCCGACCTGGAAGATGCCCGAAAACACCGCGAAAAGATGATCTGCCATCTGTTGAATCAAACCGGCGAGATCGGCGAAGTCCTCTTGTATGAAGCGACCGACTGGCTGCACACGCTACCGTTAGCTGATCCCGATTATTGCAGTCATGCGTTTACGGAACGTTGCGCGGAAAAATGAGAATGGCCGCGAAGAACGCAAAATGGCGCAAAAAAATAGGGCACGGCGATTCACGGCTGGAATTATTCTCCCAGTTCTCGATGCGTCCATTCGTTTTTGCGGATGAGCGTCTTCTTCGATACGTTTTCACCCCCCGCGATGGTGATAAGAGCTTTCAGCGTTTCCGGACGGAGTGATTTTCCTGGGCGATATGCGGAAATCGAATCGGCGAATACGACGGCGGAACCAGCGGGATGCGGACTGGAGATGCTCGGCTTCATCGGATCGTTGACGACAAAACTCATCTCATCGAATTTCAAGTCGCGCGGTTCCATCCAATGGATGTCGGAATTGGCGATCTCGACGATCAGGATCGTGTTTTCGGTCCCATCTTTGAAGTCTTCCATCGTCGTAGAACTGCTATCGGGAAACGGAGTGCCGGAACCGGTGATCACGACATAGTTCGTGTGGTATGAGTTGTCCTCAAGAATCCCGCTGGGACATTGGTAAAAGTCATTATGAATTTGCCCGCTCAATTTAGAGTTGTTAGGTCCATTCCAGGGTTCGTTGAAGTGATATTGTCGATAGACCGCCACTTGATCAATGAAGGGTAAAATCAATACCCGCCAACTGTGCATCGGCTTGCCGTCGGCATCGGGGACGTATGCGGGCGGAAAACTGCCGTACATATCGTGATAATTGTGAAAAGCCAATTCAAGCTGATTCAAATGCGATTCACAACCCATACGTCGAGCCGCTTCGCGGGCATTCCTGACTGCGGGAATTAACCAGGCCAGAAACGCAACCACGATACCCAATGCAATCAAGCATCCCCACGGTGTTTTGCGGCTAGGTGACGATTGCGGAACGACATCATCAGGTGTGAGTTCAGCCATTTTTGCTGCTCCCTACGAATAAACCTTATGCACAAGCGGCTGCATAGACCGACCGGCCCGTTGGGCCTCAGTGAATTTTCGCGGATGACTGGTTCCCCAGGCCGTTGGCCTGGGCTGGATGAATTGCTGGCCCCTTGGGCCGGAAAAAGCGGCACCAATGACAACCCTCACTCCGTCAATTCCAAATACGGGTCGAGGCCCATGAGTTGGTGTTGTTGCATCTGGTGTTGTTCGTGCTTGCAGAGATCCTTGCGCTGCTTGTAATGTTCTTTTTCAAGCCGGCGTTGCACTTTGCGGAAGAAGCGGACCCACGACGATGAAATCTGTCCGTTGGCATTCGGGCGGGCTTTGCGCTGCATCGATTCCAGATACTCCGGTTCGAGGCAGCGCAGCAGTTCATCTTCCAGCGACAGAAAGAACTGGTAAATACCGGGATCTCCCTGCCGGGCGGCGCGCCCGATGAGCTGGCGATCGATGCGAATCGACGTATGCATTTCCGTGGCGATGACGTGCAAACCACCGGCGGCACGGGCCTTGTCGGTCAATTTGATGTCGGTCCCCCGGCCTGCCATGTTCGTGGCGATCGTCACCCGGCTTTCGTGCCCCGCTTCGCTGACGATCTTCGCTTCCTGCTCGTGAAACTTGGCGTTGAGAATCTGCGGTTCGATCCCCTGCGCGCGCAGCAAATCGCCGAGCGCTTCCGAAGCGGCGACGGAGGGGGTTCCGATCAGGACCGCGCACCCTTTCTGCATGAGTTGCTGCACTTCGAGCGCGACGGCGCGATGTTTGTCCTTGAGCGTTTTGAAGACGCGCGGCGGTTTTCCCTTCCGCAAGCAACGGCGATGCGTGGGGATCGGCGCGACGCGAACGCCATACGACTTGCGGAATTCCCTGCGCGATTGCATGGCGGTCCCGGTCATCCCCGACAGATACGCGTACTGCCGGAAGAACGTCTGCACGGTGACTTTCGCCGCCTGTCCGGTGATCTCGGTGACGGGGATCCCTTCTTTCGCTTCGACCGCCTGATGCAAGCCGTCTTGCCAGGTCCGGCCATCCATCATGCGGCCCGTCGATTCATCGACGATCACGATCTTGTCGTCGTTGACGATGTAATCGCGATTGAGTTGAAAGCCGAATCTCGCCGTCAGCGCCTGCTCGACGTGTTTGTGGATTCGCTCGGTATCGAACGAATCGAGCAGCGACGGCTTCTCGACCATCAGCAACCGCCGGCAACCGTAATCGGTGAGGTAGGCCGAGCGGTATTTCGGTTCGTAGACGTAATCTTTACTCGCTTCCAACATCTTCGTAACCTGCTCGGCCCATTTGTATAAGCTGAGGGTCGCCGGGGTCTGGTCCTGCGCGATGCCGATGATCAGGGGAGTTCGCGCTTCGTCGATGAGAATGCTGTCGGCTTCGTCGATGAGGGCGAAATAATGTCCGCGCTGCACCAGTGCATCCTGTTCGTTGGTCTCTTCGCCGAAGAGGCCGCCGTAATCTTTCTGGCCTCCTTTCGCACCGAGTTTCAAGCGATCGCGGAGGAAGTCGAATCCCATCTCCTTCGCCGTCCCGTAGGTGATGTCGCAATCGTAGGCCTTCTTGCGCGCGAAGGGGACGGTCGTCGTTTCGATGCAGCCGACGGTCAGGCCGAGCGCGTTGTAGACGTGGCCCATTTCCTCGGCATCGCGGCTGGCGAGATAATCGTTGACGGTGACGACATGGCAACCGTATCCGGGTAGCGCCCGCAAATACGCGGGGAGCAACGCCGTGAGCGTTTTCCCTTCGCCGGTCTGCATCTCGATCATTCCCCCTTCGAACAAGCCGATCCCTCCCATAATCTGGACGGGGTAATGGGACATCCCCAATTGTCGGCGCGAGGTTTCACGGACGAGCATGTACGCTTCGGGGAGCAACCACTTGAGGAGGACACCCGTTTTTGCGCGCCATTGCAACTCGCGGCTTTTCAACAGCAGTTCTTCATCGGAACACGATTTCAGTTGATCGGAACCGGCGACAATGCGTCGAGCGAGGCTTCGCCAGCGCGAAAGCCGGGCACGCAGCGGACTTCCGCCACTTTTGACCCAGTGATAAGCATGTGAAAAGCCGAACATGCAACCGCTCGTCTTGAAGGAATCAACTCAATGGCAAAGGGACGGCAGAACGTCCAAACCTTGCCTGTGCAATGACACGACTATGTTCGCCCAAATAGCGACAGAATACGTGTTTATATCACTATTTTTCCCGACTGAAAAGGTGAACACAGACATTGAATTTCCACCTCTGGGGCACCACCGGACTCGTCTTCACTGGATTAACAGGTTGTGCTATCCTACCGACCCCGCATCTCAACCTTCTCTGACGAATATCGACTTCACTTCCGACGGCAACTTTCTTCAAGAAAAAACAATCCCAGTTCGTGTCATGATACGACGGCTTCCAGTTGGGTCATCGGCGCGAGTTCATTTCCTGTTCTGGTGGGGAATGTGCTCTGTCTGCTGCTGCGCATCGGGTTGCCTGACCCAGCCCTTCACGCCGCACGTGCTCAATGTTTCCCATCGTGAGACTGCAAGCGTCATGGCTCGGAAAGTCGATGCCCACGCGCTCGATCAACATTTGCTCGATGCGCTCGCCGAAGAATTATCGGCCGATGCCTGGCAACCCCATCGCGAATGGACGCCTCTCGATCGCTGGCAGAAGCAAATTCTCGGCGAGCAACCGTTGGCCGACTTTCGCTGGCGATTCCATCACCTCGCCGCTCAACAACAATTGCATGACTTGGAAGTCGCATCGGCGAACCAGCCACCTTCGAAGGAAGCAACTTCGACCGACACTGCTGATCTCATCGAAACGGAGCCGGCCGCACAATCCCCGGCAACGTGGAACGGCTATTGGCCGATGTCGGTGCTCAGGACGCTCGAGCAATCGACACCGATCAATGCCGACGCTCAACCCCAAGAGGACTCCGCGGCGATCCGTTATCTGCTGCATCTCAGCAAACGGCGCGACCGCGTCGGTTGGAACGCGGCGATCCTGCTCGGTCAGCGCACGCCGTCGACGAGCGGTCATCTCGCACCGTTACTCGAAAAGATCGTGCGGGGAGATGTAAAAACCTTAATGGTCCGAGGGCAATCGCCGGAAAGTGAAGAATCGCCGGCGTCGAAAGATGTCTCTCCCATATCCGAGGAAACAAAAGTCACCGCACCGGTCGTCAAAGACATTGCGAAGAAGCCCGACGAAAGAATCAGCGAGTCGATGCGCTGCGCAGCCGCCGAGGCGTGGTGTCTGGTTCTGATGCAGCAACAGAGAAACGCTCGCGAGCCGGTTGAAGCGTTATCACCCGCCGGTCTGTTGCTCGAAGACGCTGCGCTCGAGATCGGCATTCGAGGGGAGTTGTATTGCCAGTTGTCGCGCTGGATCATGCCACGACAAATTCCGCGATTGGCGAATGCCTTGCAGGCTTCGGGAGATTCGTTACGCGCACCGGTCGAAATTCGACGAGCCGCCGTACTCGCGTGTCTGCATCATGCGGTCTGGTATCGGCCAACCGGATTGAATTCCAGCGGACCCGTCCCCGAATCACCGTATCCTGAAACGATCTGGAACTGCCGATACGATCCCGATGTCAACGTCCGCCGTCATTTTCTGCAATGGATTTCGGTTTGCAGTAATGATCCACGTGCATGGGACACAGTTAAATCGATGACGCGCGATGCCGACGTGATCGTGCAGCGCGAGGCGATCATGGCTCTCGGCCGGTTTCCGTCGCAACAGGCGGTCGATGAACTTCATAAGCTTTTGGCCCGCTCCGAAGAAGCCGTTCGAGAGGCGGCGATCCGCAGTCTCTGCCAGCGCCCTGTGGGGG
>JBJXGP010000416.1:0-15551 GCA_046160425.1 Planctomycetaceae bacterium | reverse complement strand
GACCTCGTGACCTTCCTCAAAGAAGGCCTCGCGGGGGCGACGTACCCGGATCATGAATCGCCGCAGTTGCCGTGAGGTGCGTGAATCGTATCGACCGAGGAATCATCATTGCGAACTCGTCGGCGTTGCCAGATTGCTATGACGCATTGTGCCGTCATAGACCAGACCAGAAAATCAATGACGAGGTGCAGAACGTCGAACGCATATTCCGCCTTTGGATGCCCGATGGATAGTGGGATCGAATATGTTCCCGCGTGAGGATGGATGATCGCCAGCGGCAATCCCCATCCTAAGCCGTCCATGCAATATTCTAAGGGGATGAACGAAGTAAGACTGACCAAAATGGTTCCGATGATCAATGTGAGCCAGAGTGGATTCATTCTGATTGTTTGTTTCATGGCGGGCATACTATTCGATCTCCCGAGGTTCTGTCAGTAGAAAAATTCCTTCAAGGATCTGGCGAACGCGTTGCTTCGATAGCGCCCCGATGTATTCATCGACCTGACTTTTATCTACGGTGAAGATCTGCGACACGATCACCACGCTCGGCTTGGGCAGGTCTGCCTCGCCGAGGTCGAGCAGCACGTTTCCGGGTGACTGGGCGCGTTTTTGAGGCCATCTCCCAACTTCCCCTTCCCCAATTTGGCCCGAAAAACAATAATGACGCAAATCACGCCGACCTGACTCCTGCATCTGTCATTGTGTCTACATCGCCTCCCTTAGAAAACTCGTACGTGGAAACTCCGGTACAATCCGCAAAGTCTTCCCAACTTCGTTGATCGTTACAAGCGGCACGACACGCACGATACGGTTCGGAAAATCGTTGCAATCGATTCTGGCGGTATAACCTGTGAATTCGAAATCCTCACTAATCCGATACTCCTCTCGGCACATCGCGAATTCCTGCCGAGTGCTGCGCCGTCTGAAACGCAGGGATGAGTGGGTTGGTTTCACAGGCACATCATCCATGACTTCGCACCGGACCTTGCTTCCCCACGCCGTCACTCAAACGCCGGCGATTCTCCCCAACCACACGCAAGTTCAATCGGCGCACCTGGTGGGGATCTGCGGATCGGGCATGAAAGCTCTCGCGGAACTTCTGGCCGGCCTCGGTTGGCGTGTGTCCGGTTCCGACCAACAGGCGTCGAATCCCACGATGATCGCGATGCAGCAACGCGGATTGAGAGTCCATGCGGGACATCACGACGGCCATGTCCCTGAACATGCCGACGTCGTGGTTTACAGCCCTGCGGTAGGCCCGCAAAACCCTGAACGACAAATGGCAACACGGCTCAAAATCCCACAACTCTCTTATAGCCAGATGTTGGGACATCTGATGCAGACGCGGCGCGGCGTCTGCATCGCAGGGACTCACGGCAAGAGCACCACGACGGCAATGACCGCATCCATCCTCACCGCAGCAGGACTCGATCCCTGTGCGATCGTCGGTGCGGAACTTCGCGATCGGCATGTCAGCGGATGGGCCGGCAAAGGGGATTTGATGGTCGTCGAGAGCTGCGAATATCAACGCAGTTTTCTCGATCTGCGTCCCCAATATGCGGCCGTGATGAATATTGAAGCCGATCATTTCGATTACTTCGAAGATCTCGAAGATGCCCAAAAAGCATTCGCCGAGTTTGTCAGCCTGTTGCCCGCCGACGGCCATCTGCTGGTCAACGGAGAAAATCAGTCTGCCACTGAGATCATGCGTTACAGCCAAGCGGAATGCGAAACATTCCGCGTCGCTCACCCCCATGAAACCGATCATTTTGGCGTCGATTGGCTCGCCCACGACGTGCGACCGACCGGTGAAGGACAACGGTTCCGCATATTTCACCAAGGGGATTTTTTCGCTGAACTTCTGATCCGCCTGCCGGGTAGACACTCGGTCTGGAACGCGCTCGCCGCCGCTGCATTATCACATGCTGCCGGTGCCGATGCGTACTCCATCAAGGAAGCACTCGCCGAGTTCACGGGAATCCGTCGGCGATTCGACCGGATCGGTTCGTGGCGCGGGATCACGTTGATCGACGATTATGCGCATCACCCGACGGCCGTGGCAGCGACGTTGCAGGCCGCCCGTGAAGAATTCGGAGATCGGAAAATCTGGTGTGCATTTCAGGCGCATCAGGTTTCCCGCACGACGGCGTTGTTGGATGAATTTGCCGAAAGTCTGACACCGGCAGATGTTGTGCTGTTGCCGCCGATATATGCAGCTCGCGAACAATTGACCTCCGAGCCATATCTCGTGGCGCAGCGGTTGGCCCGAGCGGTAAACGATAAGGGAGGCAACGCGAGATTTCTACCTGCCCTTGACCGGATCGTCTCAACAATAGAGGATGAGGCTGCTCCAGGAGACGTTCTTCTGACAATGGGTGCCGGAGATATCGATCAGGTTCAATATGAGTTCACTCGACGACTTTCGCGAGATCACACAGCGTGATGTTTCGTTGGCTCCTTACACGTGGCTGCGCGTCGGCGGGCCTGCTCAATACCTCATCCAGCCTCGTACGCGGGAGGAACTGGTTGAGGTCATTCGCACGTGTCACGAACAATCCATCCCCGTCCGATTATTGGGAGGGGGATCGAATGTTCTCGTGCGCGATCAGGGGGTGACCGGCGCGGTCATCCGCATGGTCGGCGATGCTTTTTCGGAAATCAACGTCACGGGCAACACCATCCGCACGCAAGCCGGGGCCTTGCTCTCGCAGTTGATTTCGCGAGCCGTCAAATCGAGTCTCGCCGGACTGGAAACCCTCGTGGGCATCCCCGGAACCGTCGGCGGGGCGCTGCACGGCAATGCCGGCGGACGCAGCGGCGACGTCAGCCAGTTTGTCCACCAGGTGACCTTGCTGAGTTTCAAAGGGGAAATTCTGACGTGTCATCGAGACGAAATGACGTTCGCTTATCGCAGCAGCAGTCTCGATTCATCGATCATTCTCGATGCCGAGTTTCACTTGCAGCCGGAAGAACCCACCGAGATCACCCGCCGGATGCGCAAATTGTGGATCATGAAAAAGGCAACGCAGCCGCTGTCGTTTCAATCGGCGGGCTGCATCTTCAAGAATCCGCGCGGTCTGAGCGCCGGCGCACTCATTGAGCAAGCCGGATTAAAAGGAACTCGCATCGGTTCGGCGGAAATCAGCGACCGGCATGCGAATTTTATCGTGACGGATGAGTCCGCGAAATCGGATGACATCCTCCGACTGGTCGACGTCGCCCGCGGCAAAGTGATGCAACAATTCGGAGTCGATCTGGAGATGGAGATTGAAGTGTGGTAGTTTTCCGTTTCGTCCTCCTCTTCTAAATCGGACGGCGTGACGTCGGGGGTGACACAATGCTGCGGAGCAGCAGTAAGTGCAACGAACCACAAAGCAAGGATGCGTCAATGGAACACCAAACCTTCGGCTTTCATGGCCCCTATCGCGTTGCTGTCCTGGCGGGGGGACTTTCGGCTGAGCGGGAGATCAGCCTGAAAAGCGGGGCGTCCGTCGTGCGGGCATTGACCGTTCGGGGACATCGAGCACAACTCGTCGATCCGCGCGACGTCGACCTGACGCAATTCCCGTGGCAGACCGTTGATATCGCATTTCTGGCACTGCACGGCACATTCGGTGAAGACGGCCATGTGCAGCGCCAACTCGCTGAACTGGGCGTGAGATTTACCGGGTCCGATGCCGATGCCTCTCAACTGGCGATGAGCAAGTCGGCGGCGAAAGAACGCTTTCATCAATATCACGTCCCCACGCCGACATCGGTCCTGGTGCATCAGGCCGACGACTTCGAGCACGTTCGGCGACTGGCAGAGCGGATCGGTTATCCTTTGTTCGTCAAACCCGATGCACAAGGCTCGAGTCTCGGAGTGACTCAGGTCCGATCGCCTGACCAATTGGCCGCGGCGCTGGCGCTTTGTTTTCAGTTTGACACGTTTGCACTTCTCGAAGCGGCGATTCAGGGAACCGAATGGACCGTCGGCATGTTGGATCGCGAACCGCTGCCGCTGATCGAGATCAGAACGCCGCGGGAATTTTTCGATTACCACGCGAAGTACGAAGACGACGCGACGGAGTATCTCTTTGAATTTTCCATTCCCACGAGCGTCGTGCAGGCGATCAACAAAGCCGCCGTTACCGCTTGCGAGGCAATCAGCACGTCGGGACTCGTGCGCGTCGATTTGCGGCTCGATCGGCGAAACGATCCCTGGGTTCTGGAGATCAACACGATTCCCGGCCTCACCGACCATAGCCTGATTCCCAAGGCCGCGGCACGCGTGGGGATGAGTCTCGGTCAACTCTGCGAACGGACGATCATTTTGGCATTGTCGGCTGCGACGCAATCCGCGACGCCTCATGCCGTCATGCCTCCGAAATAATCGGTTCAGCAGTTACGATCACTCACAAATGGCATGAAAGCGAGTCCTGCAACGGATTCCGCTCAAGCTCGCAGATTGACCGGACGATGACGGCTGATACCCCGGATGGGTTTTGGTCGCAATTCGTGCGATTAATGGAAGGGATCTGCCCCTGAATAACTACCCTTCATGCGGATGCAAGTGGACGTCAAGCCGATTCATTTGAGACAGAGACCGGCAGAACGATGACAAAATCCACTCCTTCAAAATCTGCCGCAGCAAAAGCATCCGGCGCGAAGCGTTCGAATGCGACATCCCAAAAGGACGACCCCAATCTGCTGGCGGAATTCGGGTTTGCCCGCTCCGCCGCTGATTCATCGATTCGCCTGCGCAACTGGATTTTTCGTCCTTCATTTCTGGGATTGCTGGCGATCGGCGCGGCGTTTTGTGCAGCATGGCCCTGGCTTCGTTCGCAGACCGAAGTCTTCCAATCGTTGCCCGAATACCAAATTCAGGCCGACCAAATCGTGCTGGTCGATCGCCCGGCGTGGATTCCCGACAACCTTGCGCTTCAGATACTCGATGACCTCGGGCTTCCGCAGGATCAGTCGGTGCTGGATGACCATCTCGCAGATGATCTGGCGATTGCCTTTCAGCGCCATCCGTGGGTGGAGGAGGTCGTCTCCATTCGCAAAAGCTATCCGAACAAAATCGCCGTCGAACTCAATTATCGTCAGCCGGTCGCATTGGTCCGCGTCGCTCAAGGAGTTTATCCCGTCGATATGCAAGGCATCTTGCTTCCTCCGGAAGACTTTTCCTCGGCAGCGGTGAAAGACTATCTGCAGGTTATTGGCGTGACCACAATTCCGCACGGACGCCCCGGCAGCAGTTGGGGTGACGCCTGCGTGAGCGGAGCGGCGCGCATCGCCGCTGTGCTGCAGGATCGCTGGAAGGAATGGCAAATCACGTCGATTCAGGCCCCGCGATTGACGAAAGCCGACATGACGATCGAAGAACTCGTCTTCGAATTGCGCGGTGCCGATGGTTCCATCATCGTCTGGGGACGCGCTCCGGGGGCGACGCATCCCGGCGAATTGACGACCGAGCAGAAATTAGGCCGACTCGAAAAATACGTTCACGATTACGGTCAATTCGATCCCGCCACTGCGCAGCCGACATGGCGGATTGACCTCCGCGACTGGAAAGCGATCTCGCGCACGCAGCTCAGCGAATCGCGGTCAAAGGATGGAATTCGATAATTCCATCTCTCCCGCATCATCAGGCCCGTGGCGCGATAATCCCCACATCAGGACTGCTCGCCGTGGCGTAGAGCTTTCGCGGAATTCGTCCCGCAAGATACGCGTTTCGCCCGGCGTGAATCGCTTGCCGCATCGCTTCCGCCATGCGCCGGGGATCCTGCGCACCGGCGATCCCCGTATTGAGCAGCACGCCGTCGCAGCCGAGTTCCATCGCGAACGAGACATCGCTCGCGGTTCCTACTCCGGCGTCGATGATGACCGGATAATCGGGATCGCCATCCTTCAAGTATTCCAGGCAGATGCGGATATTGTTCGGATTGAGCACCCCTTGTCCGCTGCCGATCGGGCTCCCGGCGGGCATCACCGACGTCGCGCCGGCCGACTTCAAGCGTTTCGCCGTGATCGGGTCGTCGGTCGTGTAACACAACACCTGAAAACCGTCGGCAACCAGTTGTTCTGTCGCCTGTAATGTCGCGATGGGATCGGGGAGCAGCGTCTTGGTGTCACCCAGCACTTCGAGTTTCACCCAGTCGGCGCCGGGATTTTCCAGTCCTTGCAGGATCTCGCGCCCCAGGCGGGCGACGCGGACCGCATCTTCCGCCGAGAAACATCCTGCTGTATTCGGCAGAATGGTGTAACGATCGAGGTCGATGTAATCGAGAATGTTGCGTCCCTGCGAGTCGATCAGCCGTTCCCGCCGGACGGCGACGGTGATCACATCCGCACCGCTGATTTTGAGGCAATCGCGCATGGCGTCGAACGTCGTGTACTTTCCCGTGCCGACGATCAGCCGGGATTGAAATGTATGGCTTCCAAGAACCAGAGGCTTGTCGGAGTTGAATGCAGTTGAATCCGTGATTGTCGTCATCTCGTGTCATCCTGAGTATTTCCGCAGAGAATTAACCTGTCGTCTGACAGACAGGATAAGCGACTGAGGCGACGGTGACAACCCGCTCATCATTTAGCGGACGTCAGCATCACATTTCGTACCAATTCGCTTGATTGACATCGTCAATTATCGCACAAACTGGTGTTGCTCAGTGGAATAACGATGTACGCTGGCGGCATGTCAGACGGACGACTACGATAGAGAACATCATTCGGCCGTCCATTTCAGAGAAAGAACTCAATGACCCCTCGTGAAGTTCTGGCGCTTTGTCGCGAAAGAGAAATCCGTGCCGTCGATTTGCGGTTTATGGATTTTCCGGGAACGCTGAAACATTTTACCATCCCCGTGCAGGCGCTTTCCGAAAAAAGCTTCGACGAGGGGTTCGGCTTCGACGGTTCATCGATCAGGGGTTGGCAGTCGATCAACTAAAGCGACATGCTGGTCGTGCCCCAGGCCGAGACCGCGTTCGTCGATCCGTTCATGGCGCAAACTCTGGCGGTGACGTGCAACATTCAGGATCCGATCACTCGCGTCGATTATCCCAAAGATCCCCGCAACGTTGCCCGCAAGGCGGAGAGATATCTGCAATCAACCGGTCTCGCCGACATGGCGCATTTCGGACCGAAGGCGGAGTTCTTTCTGTTCGACAATATCCGTTTTGATCTTCGCGAACACGAAGCGTTTTATCACATCGACAGCATCGAAGGAGAATGGACGCGAGGCCAACCGCGATCTCCGCAGAATGCCGGCTATCAGATCCGCAGGCGAGAGGGTTATCTCCCCATCCCCCCCGCCGATACGCTGCAGGATCTGCGAACCGAGATGATGCTCACCATGCTCGAATGCGGCGTGCAGGTCGAAGCACAGCATCATGAAGTCGCGACCGCCGGACAATGCGAGATCGACATGAAATTCGGCTCGCTCGTCACCATCGCTGAGCATCTGCTCCGCTACAAATACATCGTCAAGAATGTCGCGGCCCGGCACGGAAAGACGGCGACGTTCATGCCCAAACCTCTCTGGAACGACAACGGCAGCGGATTGCACCTTCACTTTTCCCTGTGGAAGAACGACCAACCGCTCTTCCCCGGCAACAAATATGGCGGACTCAGCGATCTCGCCTTGTACGCCGTCGGCGGGATCCTGCGGCATGCCCCCGCGGTGATGGCGTTTTGCTGTCCGACGACGAACAGCTACAAGCGGCTGGTTCCGGGGTTCGAGGCCCCCGTTAATCTGACGTACAGTCATCGCAATCGGTCTGCGGCGATCCGCATCCCCGTGCATAGCCCCGGTCCTGAGCATACGCGTTTTGAGTTTCGCTGTCCCGACCCGTCAGCGAATGCGTATCTCAGCATGGCGGCGATACTGATGGCGGCAATCGACGGGATTCAGAATCGCATCGATCCCGGTCCGCCCCTCGATAAGGACATGTACGATCTGAATCCCACCGAATTGCAGAATTTACCGCAAGTTCCGCATTCTCTCGAAGAATCTCTTGAAGCACTGCGGAACGATCACGAATTCCTGATTCGCGGTGACGTCTTCACGCAAGACGTGATCAACACGTGGATCTGGTACAAGACGACGCACGAAGTGCAGTCGTTGCGAGAACGCCCGCATCCGTGGGAATTCGCCATGTATTACGACGTGTGAGGTGAACTCGCTCCGCTACGGAAACCCTCCGCGTCGCGGCTAACCACGATCACCCGATCAAGCCGGCGATGGGAGTGCCGCCATCGACGATTTTCATGGGCCGACCGAGCGGAGAAATGTTTTCTTTTTTCGGGTCGATCTTCACCTGCTGACAGATCGTGCTGAAAAGATCGAGGACCGAAACCGGATGATCCTGCACGGCGGTGCCATCGGCGGTCGAAGCGCCAATCACTTGTCCTCCTTTGATCCCTCCCCCGGCAATCGCGGCGTTGAAGCAGCGCGGATAGTGATCGCGCCCGGTATTCGGATTGATTTTCGGAGTGCGGCCGAACTCTCCCATCCACAGCACCAGCGTCTTGTCGAGCAAACCGCGATCTTTGAGATCGGCGATCAGCGCGCCGAACCCGGGATCGACCTCCGCGGCGTTATTCGACGTGCGGGTGAAATTGTCTTGATGGGTATCCCAGCCGTTGGCGGCGACCTCGACGAAGGTCGAACCTGCCTCCACCAGCCGACGTGCAAGTAGGCATCCTTTACCGAAGTTTGACGAGCCGTATCGATCGCGGAGCGACTGCGATTCTTGTTCGATGTCGAAGGCGGCGACGCTCGGGCTGAGGACCATCTTTGCCGTTTTTTCATACAATTTCTTGTGATCGGAGACGACGACTTCCCCACCGCGACCGGCAAATTCACCTTCGAGTTTGTCGAGCAGACCGAGGCGGCGATTCAATCGATTGGCCGGAACGGTCGCCGCAACGTTGCTGGGCATTTGACCGGGATTGGAAACAACGAACGGTTCGTAATTGACTCCTAAATATCCCGCGCCAACCGTCCGGCCCACGGCGACGACTGAGGGCAATTCAAATTCTTCGGGGGCAAGTTCTCGTGCGATCGCGCAGCCGATGCTCGGATGCTTGATGGTCCCGGCGGGGACGTAGCCGGTATGCATCTGATAAGTGGCCCGCGCGTGTTGTCCTTCTTTATTAGTCATCGAGCGGATCAAAGCGACGTCGTTCATCACACCGGCAACTTTGTCCCAGCCTTGCGCAATCTGAATCCCGGAGACCGCGGTCGAGATCGCTTTCGTGGGGCCACCATTGGGAGTGTCGGGCTTGGGATCGAACGTTTCCATTTGACTCGGCCCCCCCTGCATCCACAAGAGAATCAGCGAATAACCCGACTTCTTCAACTCTTGCGCCTGGGCGGTCATCGCATCGCGGAAATTCAACGTCCCGAGTTCACATGCCCCCAATGCGAGGCCGGCGGCGGACGTCCGACGGAGAAAACTTCGGCGATCGATCCCCTGGCGGTGAACTTGTACCAGATGCTGTAACACGAGACTCATGGCTTCCCTTTCGTATTGGCAAGGGGCGGTTTTGTCGAGCAGGTGAATTACTTATCGCTTCGAGATGAACTCACTCGAATTGAGCAGGCTCCATTGAATGTCTTCGAATGCTTCGCCGCGCTGGCCCGTTTCTTTGATGAAATCCTGACAGATGCTGAGTTCCGATTCCGAAGGTTCGCGCGACAGGACCAGTAAATAGAGTTCGGTCAACGCCACCTTGTCGTCGGGATAATTCTTGAGAAGTTCGGCGAGTCGTGTCTGTCCCTGGGCGCGGTTGAGATTGTTGAGGATCGGCGAATTCATCATGAACAAGGCTTGCGGCACCTCGCCGACAAGATCGTCCTGCGGAGTCGAAGGGTCGAAGCCGAACAGCGTGTTGAAGACGCCGCGCGGAGATCGATCGCCTCGTCGCGCTGCACCGGGGACTTGTCTGCCCCCCCCTCCGCCGAATTGTTCGACGCCGAGAACTTTGGTGATCGCCGAATAGAGTTGATCGGCGCGCAATCGAGTCGGACTCGACGACGCGAACGTCGGCGTCAAATCGGCGGCAGATTGCGCGCGAATCGAACGCTGATAGGTTTGCGTCAACGCGATCGTGCGGAACAGCCATTTGATATCGTACTGATTGGCGGCGAATCCATTGCTCAGCACCTCCAGGACTTCGGGATACGTCGCCGCTCGCGTGGGGCCGATGTCATCGACAGGGTTATAAAAACCTTCCCCCAGCATTTCGGACCAGACGCGGTTCACAAATGCTTTGGCGAACCACGGATTTTCCGTGGAGGTCAGATGCGTCGCCAAAGCGTTTCGTCGGTCGAGGTCGTCCATTTCGGTTTTGATTTTCACTTCGCCGACGAAGAAAACCGGATCCATCTGCGTGCCGCGAGATGCGGGATTCTGCAAGTCGGGCATGAAATGCTCGGCCTGTCCGCGTCGTTGATTGTCTGGCGGAGGAACTTCCTTGATCTCTTCGGCAGAGAGCTTTCCATCCTTATTCTTGTCTCCCATCTCGATGAGTCGGTCGAAAAGGCGAGCGAAGTTTCGCTGACCTTTCTCGACTTCGGATTTCGAAAGAAGTTTATCGCCATCCTGATCGAGGCGGGCAATCGCAGCCTCGGGGTTGTCGCGAAAGATTTGTCGGTTCTGTCCGTTATTATTCCCTTTGCCGCCGTTTCCGGGATTAGGAGCAAACGAAGCGACCTCGAAACTTGCCGGGCCTGTTCCATTCTGTTTGCGACGGACTACGACCCGCGGGAAAAATGCAGCCAGCTCGTGAAACTGCTTGCGTTTCCATTGATCGGAGGGATGGTCGTGACAGTTCGCGCATTGAATCTGAATACCGGTGAAGATTCGCGAAACCTCGGCGGCGAGTTCTTCGGTGTCACCCATGTGGGCGAAGATGAGGCCGGTCGCGCCGTTCGTTTCGATATCGCCGCTGGCAGTGATGATCTCGGTGGCGATTTGATCCCACGGGGCGTTTGATTTGAGCCGCTCAGCCATCCAGCTTTCGAACGTTTGAGCGGCGCCTCGCGTTCGCATCTCGGTGGCACGGTAAAAAACGACATCCCGCCAATAGCGTGCCCAATTCTCGGCATACCCGTCGGACTGCACGAGCTGATCGATGACGGCAGCGCGTTTTTGAGAATCGGGGTTGAGTCCGAACAGCGTGACATCCTTGGGCGTCGGGACATTCCCGCTGAGATCCAAAGTCACGCGACGCAGAAAATCTTCATCGGTCGTCAGCGGCGCCGGCGTCAACCCGCTCTTTTGCAATTCGGCAGCGATGAGCCGATCGACTTCCGCGGCGACGGACTGGTGATTTTTCAAATCTACGGTCGGCTTTGCCGAATCTTCACCGGCCACGTATTGACCCGTCATCGCCACCAGGGCAACCGTAGAGAGCATCAAGACGACTACCGTAACTTTTGCATTCAACATGAGTTACGCTCCAAGTTCAAGTAATGGATCAGCTTCATCATGAGATGGTGTTGCCACCTGTTTCGTTGCACATTCTAACGGATTTAACCCTGAACCGGGATCCGAGTTTCGCGGAGAATCCGAATTCGCGAGAACTTTTTGGAAATGAAACTTTATATGCGAATATGAAGTGAACCTCCCCACGGCGTCGTTTCGAGCCAGCTTATCGTAATCAGATGGAACATCAGATTCGAGCATTCAAATCCTGTTCATTCATCCGGTTTTCGAGTATGAATAAATGCACACAACATTCGGTTTGAAGGCAACTCTCACAAATATTCTGTCGCATTCCTGGAGCTTCTGATGTCACTGCATTCTAAAATTTCCGCTACGCTTGACATTCGTTCGATGAGACACTTTTTGAATTTTGCGATCCTCCTGTTACTTCTGGAAGGGACATCGATGCTCTCCCTCCGAATGTTCGCCGCGGAACCGGCCTTTCCTCCCGTTGCCGAGTTACCGATTCAAAAAGAACTCCCCGACCCGCTGCTGATGTTGAACGGCGAGCGGATCGCCACGCCCGAAGATTGGGTCGCCAGACGCCGGCCCGAACTCAAGGAGTTGTTCCAGTATTACATGTACGGCTACCTTCCCGCTCCTCCGGAAAATATCGAGTTCGCTCACGAACGTGAACCTCATTTGATCTTCGATGGGCAAGCCGAACTGAAGCAGATCGCCATTCATTATGGTCCATCGGCTGCACCGCCGATTCATTTGATGCTCGTCGTTCCCACAAAACGATCGGGGCCGGTCCCGGTCTTTCTCGGCATCAATTTTTGCGGCAACCATGCGGCGCTCGATGATCCTTCGATACCGATGCCGACGACCTGGATCTACAAGTCGTGCCCCGGTTGTCCCGATAACAAAGCAACGGAAGCTGGTCGCGGCGGACAAAAGGACGCATGGGACATCGAACAAAGCATCAAAGAAGGATACGCCGTCGCTTTGTTCTACAACGGCGACATCGATCCCGATATTCCCGACTTCACCGACGGCATTCATCCGCATTTCTTGAAACCGGGGCAGAAAGAACTCGGCAAGCACGAGTGGGGAACGATCGCCGCCTGGGCGTGGGGCGTGCATCGCGCCGTCGATTATCTGCATCAGGATCCCGACATCGATACCAACCGTATCGCCGTCATGGGACATTCGCGTCTGGGCAAGACAGCATTACTCGCCGGTGCATTCGACGAACGGATCGACCTCGTGATACCGCATCAGGCGGGTTGCGGCGGGACCGCGCCGAGTCGGCATGACGTCGGCGAATCGGTCAAGCGGATCAACGAAGCCTTTCCGCACTGGTTCAACGACACGTTCCCTGAATTCAGCGAGCAGGTCGAGCGTTTGCCGTTCGATCAGCATTGTCTGGCGGCGCTGATCGCTCCGCGCCCGCTCTTGTTCACGAACGCCGTCGAGGATTCATGGGCAGATCCCGAAGGACAATTCCGCGTGCTGCAAGGGGCGGAACCGGTGTATCGTCTGCTCGATGCGGGAGAACTCGCCGCCGATGATTATCCGCCGCCGGGAAAACTGATCGACAGCCGACTGGGGTATTTCATCCGCGAAGGAAAGCACTCGACGACCCCGGAGGATTGGAAGATCTTCCGCGCGTTCGCCGACAAGCATTTCGGGCGAAAGTAGAGCGGTGACTGAGATGTCCTTGTTCCCAAGCTCCGCTTGGGAACACAAGTCTTCGAAGCTCCCGCTTCGCGTCAAGTGCGTCAGGCCGCGCTCCGGATTTGCAGCGATTCCCTAAACTTTCTCCGCTGTCTTCAACGATTTTGCATTCGCCGACGTATCGATAGATAATGCCGACAGGTTCAAACCGCCGTCGCACATGTTCGCCGCGCTCAATAACTATCGCTTCGTCGACCCGCGTTTCAGTTCAAAGGGGAATCATGCAGGACAGTCCTGATGACGCCGATGATCGGCCTGCAGAGGCAGCAACTCAAGATGCCGGTTCTCCGTTTCGTTCGCCGACTCCGTATGATGAATTGCGATACAAGAGGATCTCCTCTTCGACCCATCCATCGGCAACGGCTTCTGCACTTCAACCTCAACCGCCGGTGACGTTTCGCGAGTTGCTCGGTGTCCTGTCGCTGGTGGTGCTTGGCGATCAGACAATCTATCGGGGACACGGTTACGCCGGGTACGCATTGTTGTTTCTTCTCGCACCGTTTTTGCTCTGGTGGAGTTCGAATGAACGGCTGCACGGTCGCGGGAAGTGGATCGTTTCACTCATGCTCGCCGCATTGGTGGGGAAGCTCCTCTGGTGTGGCTCGCATTCTCTTGTGTTCATCGGGTTCACCCTGACCGTCGCATTCTCGATGACGCTCGTCGGCTTGACACCCTACGCGATCGAAGTCATCTCGTTCGCCTTGCAGACGTTTCATGCCGGCTTTCTAGGGATCATCAAGCATAGCCGACGCATCAACCGCTCTTTGAGTTATGCACCCCAAGTGGGCTTGTTGAGCGTCGTGTTGCCGATCCTTGTGTTCTGGATATTCGGCGTGATCTTCGTGATGGCGAACCCCGACTTGAGCCAGTGGTTCGGCGAAGGGCTGAACGAGGTCTTCAAACGGCTCCATCGCTGGTTGAATCGATTTTCGCCCGATTTTCTGGAAGTGGGGTTCTGGTTATCTGTGTGGTGGATCGTCGCCGGGTTGTTGCGTCCGCGCATCGATCGTACCCAGTATGCCAGTTCGACGGATATCGATGTCCTCGAGGAAGTGGCCGATTCGGTCCCCGGTCATATTTATCCGGCATATCGCAACATGTTGGTGACGGTGGTCGTATTGTTCGCGGCGTATCTGGTTTTTGAATTCCAGACATTGTGGTTTCGGGAATTTCCCAAAGGTTTTCACTATTCAGGCTACGCTCACGAGGGAGCCGCCTGGCTGACGGTTGCGCTTGGCTTGGCGACGGTTATTCTCTCGCTGGTTCTGCGCGGGGGGCTGATGCAGGATCAGCGCATCGGCGTGCTCAAGCGACTCGCGTGGCTCTGGTCGCTGGAGAACCTGCTGCTGGCAATCGCGATCTACAATCGACTGTTCATCTACGTCGGCTTCAACGGCATGACGCGGATGCGGATCGTAGGGATCTACGGTATGTCGGCGGTCGTCGTGGGATTCATCATGGTCATCTGGAAGATCGCGAGACAGAAGGACTTCTTGTGGCTCGTGCGCCGGCATCTGTGGACGCTCGCCATCGCCTTCTATTTGCTCGCGATGACCCCTATGGATGCGATCGTGGTGCGCTACAACGTTCAAAGGATTCTCGCAGGCGATCACGCACCTGCGGTACAGATCAGCGTGCATCCGATCAACTCGGAAGGAATTCTGTTATTGCAGCCATTGCTCAAATGCGACAGCGAGATTATTCGCGAAGGAGTGCGCGCGATCCTAGCCGACTATCATCAGCAATTGGAATTCACCGCTGCGGAGCGCGAAAAACAAGGCTGGACAACCTATCAACTCGCCGACCGCCTGGCGCTGGAAGAATTCCGCCGGCAAGAATCTCACTGGCAGCGTTATGTCGATGACCCGCTCAGAAAAGAACAGGTTCTTAAGCGGTTTCATGAGTACGCTTATCAGTGGTATTGAGAGGTGGCGGAAGTTTTTTCTCGTTCCCAAGCTCCGCTTGGGAACGCAAGTCATCGAAGCTCCCGCTTCGAACGGTGCGTCGCGACGCACCCTACGTTACTGACGTATGTCACTGTCACCGAGATCCTGGGATAAGCGAGCACGGAGTTCTACGATGGTAAGTGGATTAGGATGTTGTCCATATTCATTCCATGTGCGATCGACCAGAAGTGACCAATCTGACGCCAGTTGTTGAATTTTCGGAGAAGTATTGTGTATGCGTGCCCAGATCTCGCAAGCTCGAATTGGCTCAACAAGTGCCGAAAAGTGGATCTCTCCATCAACGAATGCACGTGCAGCAGCTATCATATTGGACTTACCCACAAATGGTGGGCGCGGGGTTAAGGTTATGCGGCCTGGTCGAACTCTGCGGGGGAGAGATATCCCAGCGCTGAGTGTCGGCGGACGCGGTTGTAGAAGATTTCAATATAGTCAA
>JBJXGP010000415.1:0-27849 GCA_046160425.1 Planctomycetaceae bacterium | reverse complement strand
TTGACTATATTGAAATCTTCTACAACCGCGTCCGCCGACACTCAGCGCTGGGATATCTCTCCCCCGCAGAGTTCGACCAGGCCGCATAACCTTAACCCCGCGCCCACCATTTGTGGGTAAGTCCAATTAATGTGCTATGCCGATGTGGCGGGCCAGGACGCTGTCGAGTTTCTCATTGGCGAACATCGGAATTTGAAATCGAATGAAGATGGCAACGACTTCAGACGAGCGATGGTATTATGTGCGTTGATCCGCACACGAAGCTCCGAAGGTGTACATTATGCATTGGATCACACGGAGGAAATACTTGACCCACTAAGATCTAAAACCGGATTTGATATTTATGGGACAGGGACAGAACCATTCGTGATACACACTATTCATGAATTGATCAAAGCAAATAATCCTTCTGAGTTGAACCCTGTTGCATTTTATGAACTGGGAACTGTTCGTAAACCGCCGAATTCTGAATTGAATGGGGTAGATGAGCGTCTGCTGAAGAATTGGCATTTGCCCAGTGCTCCCACAATTGATAAAGCTGATACCATTCGTGATTTATCCGGCATGATGCCCATTCTGCGAGAAAGATGGTGTAAGTTGCCTCATTGACCAATTTATTTTTGCAATAAAATAGCGGCGGGGTGGCTGTGTTTTCGCGAAGCGATAACACAGCCGGGCTGCGAGTTTGCGTTCCAATTTCGCCGGCTGATTCGGGATGGAATGCTGGTTAGCAGTTTGGCCGTGTTAGGCTGCGCCAAACACAGCCACCCATCCGCAACTTTCCCTCCCCTCCCCCAAACTCAAGCCGGGGTTCTTGCATTCTGAACGCAAACGGGATGAAATGAGCGGGCTGTCGGCAAGGGAGGTCGTTTGCGTTTGGCCTTCGCTTCCGCGGCTTGATTTGTCTCCCTGCGTATCACACTGCGGAAACTGACTCAACATGTACGATCATTTGACGATCTTCAGTGGCCGTGCTCATCGGGAATTGGCTTTGGAAATCGCCGAATATCTCGGGATCAGCCTGGGGGCGATCGAATTGATGGATTTCCCCGACGGCGAAATCAGCGTCAAGCTTGAGCAGAACATCCGTGGCCGCGATGTGTATCTCGTCCAGCCGACCGGTCCCGCCGTTAACAACAATCTGATGGAACTCTTGATCATCATCGATGCCTGCAAGCGGGCCAGTGCGGCTCGGATCACCGCCGTCATCCCCTATTTTGGATACGCCCGGCAGGACCGGAAGGATTCGGGCCGCGTGCCGATCACATCGAAGCTGGTCGCCAACTTGATCACCCAGGCGGGAGCGGATCGCGTCTTGACGATGGACCTGCACGCCGCACAGATTCAAGGATTTTTCGATCTCCCCGTCGATCACTTGTACGCGGCACCGATTCTCGATGAATACTTTCAGTCGTTGAACATCCCCAAGGAGCAGTGCGTTATCGTCAGTCCCGATGAAGGGGGGATCAAACGCTCGTTGCAGCATCTGGAGACGCTGGGAAGCAGCCTGGCGATCGTCGATAAACGACGATCGAGCGCCACCGAGACGAAGCAGGCCAACCTGATCGGAGGACCGATCGACGGCAAAGTTGCCTTTCTGTTCGATGACATGATCACGACCGCCGGCTCGATCGTGGGAGCCGTCAACGTCGTCAAGGCTCATGGCGCTTCGGATATATACGTCGGTGCCTCGCACGCCGTCATGTGCGGCCCGGCGGCGAAACGGCTGCGCGAAGCCCCGATCAAAGAGATCGTGGTGACGAACAGTCTGCCGCTCACCGCCGAACAGCAACTGCCGAACTTGCGGACCGTCAGTGTCGCCCCGCTGTTGGGGGAAGCGATCCGCCGGATTCATCGCAACGAGTCGGTCAGTTATTTGTTCGATTGATGGAGTGGATGGGTGGCACTGCTGGCTTGCCCAGCAGTGGATTTCATAACCGTAGGGAAAAGACCGGGTGGATAAACCACCCGGCTCGTGAATCTCCGTATTTGATCAATTTTCAACGGGCTGCTAAACCTGTGGAAGACGTGACGCGAAGGCACCGCCATTGACCGGGGCGCGGCCACATCCTAGACTGCCGTTGTGGGCAATTGTATTACTGCTGCGTCGACAAATCGTCGCGCGTCGACGATCTGATCGCGGCAACTTCTAACTCAACGGAGCATGTTCCCATGCCAGATTTCCGACACTTGCGGCCTGCCGCCGTGTGGTTCGTGATTTTTTCCGCGTGTCTGATTCCCGCTGATGTTTCGGCGCAAGACGATGAAAAGCCCAAACCGGCAAAATGGGGCCACATCGAAATCTCCGGAGCGTATTCCGAGGGGACGGCACCTGCGGGAATCTTCGGCGAAATGACCGAAACGCTCAGCAAGGCGCTGACGCGGCTCGATCGTGCGGGGAGCGATGAAAACCTGGTCGGAGTGATCCTGCACATCAAGCAGCCGACAATCGGCTGGGGAAAGCTCAACGAGTTCCGCACCGCCATCGCCCGACTACGCGAGAAGGGGAAAAAAGTCGTCGCGTGGATGGATGAAGCGACCACGAAAGATTATCTGCTGGCAACCGCCTGCGATCAGGTCATCATCCCCGAATCGGGGGCGGTGATGCTCGTCGGCCTGCGGATGGAAGTCACCTTCTACAAAGAAATGTTCGACTTTCTGAATATCGAAGCCGACATTTTGCGAGTGGGAGAATACAAGGCCGCCGCCGAATCGTACACGCGGACCGAGATGAGTCCTGAATTTCGCGAAGAGATGGAAGCGATTCTCGACGACCAATTCGATTCGCTGGTGCAGATCATATCGGAATCGCGGAAACTCGAATCCGGCCGCGTCAAGGAACTCATCGACCAAGGGCCGTTCACGGCGAAGGAAGCCCTCGAACTCGGTCTGATCGATCGTGTCGCCTATGAAGACGAACTCGAAAAATTATTGCAGCCGGAAGGGGACGATCGACCGGTCCAGATCGTGAAACGCTACGGCAAGACCCGGATGGATACCGACTTCTCGGGCTTCGCCGGATTCATGAACATGATGAACGTGCTGATGGGTGAAGAAACCGCGCAGCGGAAAACCAAGACACCCAAGATCGCGGTCATTCACGCGACGGGGATGATCATGACCGGGCAGAGTACGACCGATCTGCTCGGCAGCGAAGTGATGGGGGCGGATACGATCGTCAAAGCAATCGAAGCGGCGCGGACCGACGCCAGCGTCAAAGCGGTCGTGCTTCGCGTCGACAGCCCCGGCGGGAGCGCATTGGCAAGCGATTTGATGTGGCGTGCTCTCGAACGGCTCGATAAACCGGTCGTCGCCAGCATGGGCGACGTGGCAGCGAGCGGCGGGTATTACATCTCGATGGGTGCCGATTACATTTTCGCCGAACCAGGAACGATCACCGGCTCGATTGGCGTCATCGGCGGCAAACTCGCCACCGAGGGGCTTTACAACAAATTGGGAATCAAAACCACCGTCCTCAGCCGAGGTGCCAACAGCGGACTCTTCACCAGCAGCGGCAAATTCTCCGACAGCGAACGGACCGCGATGACGAAATTGTTGCATGCGATTTACGATCAGTTTACGGGAAAAGCTGCCGCCGGGCGAAAAATGGAACAGGCCGATCTCGAAAAACTGGCGCGCGGCCGCGTCTACACGGGAACCAGCGCCCAAAAGCTCGGACTCGTCGATGAACTGGGAACGCTGGATGCAGCGATGAAAAAAGCCCGCGAACTGGCGGGAATCGGTCCCGACGACAAGCTGGAAGAACTCCATCTACCGAAGGCCGTCAGTCCGCTCGAACAATTTTTTGGGCCGATCAACGAAGAAGTCACCGTCCCCGCATCGCTGGCATTGGTCTCCCGGATGAAGACCGATGACAACTCGGCCTCCGAATGGGTCAAGCAGATACCGATGGTCCGTGAACTGTTGCCTTTGCTTCGATTGAGCATGCAGGAAAAACGCTGGATGTTGATGCCTTGCGTGATCCATGTTGACTAGCGGACCGTTGGAAAAGACCGGGTGGATAAACCACCCGGCTCATGGATTTCAGCATTCGATCATTTTTCAACGGGCTGCCAGGCGTATTCATTTTTAAGGATGCTGCATCATGCAGTTGAATGTTCGCAATCAGATTTTTCCACGTGGATATCGCGTGGTATTGGTGTGGTTGTGCATGGTGGCGATCGTCACGCCGAATGCGGTTCGCGGCGATGATCCGCCGGCCGATCTTTCGCAATATTACGGCTTCCAACCTCTGGAAATCTTCAAGCTGTCGCAACGGTCGGCGAATTTGATTCACGGCGATTTTTCCGGTGACGGTCTCACCGACCTGATGCTGATCGACAACAGTCACAGCCGCATCGATCTGCTGGTGCAGCGCACGAAAGAAGAACAGGAAAAGGTCGAGAAAAAGGCGTCCGGCAAGGTCAACGAGTTCGGAAGCGATCTGCGGTTCGACCATCAGAAGCTCCCCGTCAACAAAGAACTCTCGACGATGACCAAGGGGGATTTCAACGGCGATGGCAAACTGGACATCGCCTACTTCGGCATTCCCGACCAGCTCGTCGTGCGTTATCAATCTGAAAAAGGGGACTGGACGAAACAGCAAACGTGGCGCATCCCCGGCGTTTTGCCCGTGCAATGGACCATCGCGGGGGGCGACCTCAACGGCGATTCGCGCGACGACCTCGTGATTCTCGGCAAAGATCAGACGACGTTTTTCTATCAGTTGAAAACCGGCAAATTCGACACGCCGGTCGTCATGATGAATACTTCCGACAAGCTGGGGCTGGCGCAGACGGCGGATCTCAACGGCGACGGCCGGCACGATTTGACGTACCTCGCTGAAGATGGGCAAGACCGCTATTTGTGTGCCCGAATTCAGACGTCCGCGGGATACCTGGGGGCCGAAATCCGCTTCGATCTGCATCGTCCCCGTTCGATCACGCTCGCTGAAATCGACGACAAACCGGGGTATGAAGTGCTCTCGATCGATTCCGTCACCGGGAGACTGACGGTCTCTGCTCTGCAATCTCAAAAAATGGCGGATGGCGAACTCCCCGTGAGACTGGTGCAATACGGTTTCGGCTCGCAAGGAGGCAGGGACCGCGATCTCGCCACCGGAGACGTCGACGGCGACGGTTTGACCGACGTCATCGTCACCGCCCCTGACATTGCTCAGATCATGGTATTTCGGCAACTCCCCGACCTGGGACTCGACCTGGGGACCAGTTATCCTGGCTTGATGGGGGTCAATCAGGTCCGCTTTGTGGCGGGAACCGTCAAAAAGCCGACGGTGTTCATCCTCAGTCCCAAAGAACAGATCGTTGGAATCAGCCGATTCGAAGGGGGGCGTTTAACGTTTCCCACACCTTTGGAAATCGGCAACAATCCGCTGGCGATGGACGTCGCCGACCTGAACGGCGACGGCTCGGAAGAACTCGTGGTGATCACCGCCGAAGAGTCTGCGAAGAAATATCGGCTGGTGACGCTCCGGCAGAATGAAGAAGGGGCATGGATACCTCTCGGAGATCAAGAGGCCCTCTCCATCGAACTCAGTTCGAAGCCGACTTCGCTGCTGCGGCTCGATGCCAATCTCGACGGCAAGCATGACTTTCTCGTCTTTTTCAGCGGCGACCGCGCACCAGATCTGCTGCTCGGTCAGATGGACGGCGGTTTCCGCGCGATGAAGATGGGAACCGGCATCGGTCTTGGAGAAGTCACTCCCGGAACGTTGTTCACCGTGCCGCAGATCAATGCTTCGGTTCTCTCGGCGCAAAAGAATTTCGCGAGGCATCTGCGCCTGGACGACAAGAACCAATGGCAGGTCGTCGATCAGTACAATGCACAGGAATCCAATGCGCAAATCAGCGGCGTGGCAATGCTCGATCTCGACGGCCAACCGGGCGACGAGATCGCTATGATCGATACCGGCGTGCGACGCATTCGCATTCTCAAGAAAGGTGAATCCGTATTTGAGCCGTGGAAAGAAGTGGAACTCGGCAACTTTCCGTTTCGCAGCACGCGGGTCGCCGATCTGAATGCCGATCAGCGTCCGGATCTTCTGCTGTTCGGGCAGGAACGATTCGCGGTCTTGCATTCCTCGCGAACCGACTACCAACTCGTCGACCTGGCGACCTTCGAAACGAAATTGCTCGACACGTATTTCGTGGACGTCACCGCCGGAGATTTGAACGCCGACAAGGTGATCGACCTGACGCTGCTCGATACGCGCAGCCAGATGGTCGAGATGCTGCGATTCGACGGCAAGCAGTTGCAGCACGTGCTGCAATTCAAGGTCTTCGAAGCCAAGAACTTTTCCGGTGGAGAGGGCGAACTGGGGATCGAGCCGCGCGAAGCGGCGATTGTGGACGTCACCGGCGACGGGCTGAAGGATCTCATCCTTCTGACGCACGACCGCCTGTTGCTCTATCCACAGGACGCACCACCGCTGTCAGAATAACGACGAGCATCGTTGCGGATGACGCTCATCTTATTTCACGATATATGCCGATGAAATGCCCGACATGACCCATTGATTCAGGTCGTTCAGCATGGCTGCGGTCAGTTCGTGACCGCCGTCGTACAGACGGATCGTCGGATCCAATCCTGCCGCGCGCAGCAGATGCCCGGCGCGCGCGATTGCGGTTTCGGTGGTTAGCGTGTCTTTCATGCCTGTCCCCAGCAGTATTCGAGTCTCCCGCAGGTCGCGGTAGTTCGCCAGCGGCGTGAAATTCTTCGGCCAAAGCCCGCCGAGCGCCGCCACACCCGCAAATCGCTCAGGATGACTGAATGCGACCTGTAACGCCATCGCCGCGCCGCTGCCGAAACCGGCAAGATAGATCCGTGACGTGTGAACGTGATATCGATGCTGCATTTCCGAAATGATATTTTCGATTTCGACCGCCGTGGCGAAGCACTGTGCGGGAGTCTGCCCCCAGCGATATTGTCCGGGAAGAGACCGGGCATCGGGAACGGCCCCGCGCACCGAAACGCCGACGTAATTTCGCTCGCTGATCCTGGGCATCAGTTCGAGCAGTTGTCGCTCGCTGCTTCCTTCGGAATGCAGCCAGACGATGAGCGGGTAGGCGTAGTTCGGCTCGTAGTTTTCCGGGATAAAGACCGCGGCGCGATCGGGGAGCCAGTCTTCGATCCGTTCTTCGGAATGGCGCAAATCGATGAATTCATCGCCGAGATCCAGTTCGCCTGAAATCAACTGATCGAACTCGTCGAGATCGATCGATTGGGCAGCGGGGGAGAGAAAATTCATCCGATCGAATATGGGGTTAAACGAGAACGAGTAAGGACGATTCATGTTGCAAGCCTTCAAATGTCGTTCAGTCGGATATTCTTCAAATTCGTGGCGATTCGTGAATCACCGCGAAATGTCATGCACCGGCACGAGGCGGTCAGTAACTGATCTCTGCCAGAGGAAAATATTTTCCGGGACAATTGGTGGACTTCACCTTACTGTGACCGACAACCCGGTCGCTGGTCACGTTGTATTCGGTTTTCAAGGTGCGGACGAGGCGTTTGACCGCGGCCAACTGAGCCGATGACGGGGGATGTTCATCGAAGTTTCCTACAAGTACGATGCCGATTCCCTGTTGGTTGTATTCTCGTTCGCCGGCATGTGCTCCGTGCATTTGTTGTTTCCAGCGGAACGTCGGCTCGATGACGCCGTCTCCCATTCCTTTTCCGTTACCGATGACGAAATGATAGCCGATCCCCAGCCAGGGGTTTCCGTCGCTATCCTTGCGTTGCAAATGTGTATCGTGAATGCTTTCGACGCTGCCGTCGTTACTCGCCGTGTGATGCAGGACTATGTATTTCCAATCCCGCGGCGGGATAGTCGGCCGCCAGGGATTGCCCATCGATAAATCCGGTCCCGGCATGACGGGTGATCCCGGCAATGCCGGATTGATACGCGCAGCGTCCGGGACTCTCCACGACCTGTGCGATCTCGAAATCTCCGCCGGTGGCAATGCCGCCGACTGAAAGCATCCCGCACTGTTGAGAGTTGTCGCAGTGACGAAGCCCAACATCAGTAATCCTCGTAGTTTCACTGCCGCCCTCCTTGACAGCACATCCGTCATGGCCACCCAAGGCTCCCAAGAACCCCGAATTAACAACCAATCAGTGATGCAACGAAATTTACTGGGGGGGCCAAAGCCTGTCAACGGCGTCTCTTGGTCCCCGCCTATCGGACCCCTCCAACGGTCTGCAAAAAGGTAAAAATCGCCCCGCAAATGACATAATTCCGGCATGAATTACGGCCATAAACCGATCGCAGATTGCCCAAACTACTCAAGCGACGCGATGCACGCAAGTTTTGAGCAAAATCATAATTTTTGGCCAACCGGGTGAAGTGCAGGGGAGTCTTCGCCACGTTCGCCCGTGTCATTCACACTTACGGCTGCGGCCAGTTCAGATGGCGATGCAGGAATTCGTATGTCCCCACGCCGTGGATTTGGTGCGGACCATTAAAGAACTCGATCTCCGTCCGCTCCGGGATGCCCAGCCTCGCATACAATCGCCGCACGATCGCATATTCCGCGGCGACCCATTCGTCGAGGGCCACTCCGTCGTCGTGTCCCCGCTCGACCATGAACGGACGCGGTGCGATCAACGCCGCCAGATCGCTATGGTTGAACGTGTGCGCGAGATTGAACTCGAAGACTTCGTAGACATTGTGATAGATCATGCTGTGCTGGTAATCGACGGTCGTGTTCTTGAAAGCCCACTCGTTGAAATCCCCGGAGCAGATCACGCACGCATATTGCGGCAACAGTGCCGGAACGCGCATCGCCGTGTTGCCGCCGTATGACAGACCGTAGAACCCGATGCGGTCGGGATCGACATACGCGAGATTGCTGAGCCAGTTCAAGATTTGCTGATGTTGCCGAGTGGTGATCGCGAACAGCGTTTGACCGAGGGGATAGGCCTTGCGCTGCAATTGTCGAAACTCGTTGTCTCCCCGATAAAAATTGTGCGGAGCGAACACGATGAATCCGCGTTCGGCCAGCCGGGCCGAAAACGACTGATAGATTTTGGATGCCGCCAATGCCGGATCGTCAGTGATGGTGTCGTGCGGCGTTCCATCCAAACCATGCTGACAGACGACTACCGGACGTTTTTCTCCCGGCTTCAGATCGCGCGGCAGCAGCAGCACACCCCACGCCATCACATCCGGATACACGTCGAGCTGTACTTCATATCCCACCCACTTTTCGTTGTCGTACACCTTTCGCGAGCGAGGATTCGATGGCAACGACGGTTCGGGGAGTCGTCCGATCATGTTATCCCAGAGTTCATCGCGGTAGCGTTCAATCACGCCTGGCCAAGCAACGGCTCTCGTCGGTTTGGCATCGCTCCAATAGGCTTTGCGAACGTGATGTGAGCGTCTCAATAACCGCTGGTTATGGTCGATCAACTCGCGAACCTGACGGTGCTGACGTGGGGTGGCATGATCCCCTTTTCGCAGGTCGACCGGAATTTCTCCGGAGGGCGTCAACGTATTTCGTTCGAGTCCCATGCCGTTCAGCAAATGCAGCAAGGCTTCGGGCGAGCCGGGGGGGACTGTCGCATCATCCTTCCCGATCACCAGCGAGATCGTCGGTTCGGTCAGACTATCGTCCCGGCATAACTGGACGGCCCGCTCAAATTCAGAGCGTACCGCCGCCGCGGTGGGTGTTTCGATTTTCCCCGGCGCTCCGTTTTTCCGTCGGCCTTCGGTATGCGGTGGTCCCGCGACCGTAGGGACGGCACTATGTTCGATGACGAGCTGACGAGGGGTGATCAGCGTCGCCAATTCGGCATCTCCGAACTCGCGAAGAAGACCGAAGACGTTGCGATACAACGGCTCGTCCCAGATCCGTTGGCGGTCCTGAAAGTAGCCGCTCACCAGGACCGAGTCGATCCGCGTATCTAAAGCCCCGGCGTAGAATGCGAGCAAACCACCCTCTCCGTAACCGGCGATGCCCATCAGCGAAAACGCGGGAGCAGTGTCGTTTCTCATCGCCGTGAATGCGGCTTCGATTTTGCGAATTTCGTAGCCGATGATGTGGCGACCGAGTTCGAACGCTTGCCGATTGATCCACTCGCGATGCGTCTGATTGGTGAATGCGATATCGGCTGCACCGGAGAGCGTGTTTTCCCGGTTGATCAAAACCGGAATCAGCACTTGATAACCTTGTTCGGCCAGCCGTCGGGCCATCTGCGACTCTTCGGGAATTCCCGGCGCCATTCCCAATTGCATTTCCGGCGTCTGATCGGCATCGGGAATGACGACAAACTGCGCCAACGGCGGCTGACGCGGTTGCACGAGCAAACCCTCTCCGTAGACGAATTCAAAAACCGGCCAGCGCACGGCGTAGACCCGATAGCGATTGGTTTCGGCGACGAGAGCGGGCTGCGTCAGACCTCCGACAAATTCGAACGTCGTATCGTCGGGGACAGGATCAACCGCACCGAGCATGTTGCGCAGCCGAAAGAGATTCCCCTGAGTCGAGGCTTCATGGGTTTCATACGTCGTGTAATCCCGATGCCAATACCTGGCACGCCGCGGGATCGACTCTTCCAGTTCCCGCAGCAGAAAGGTTTCGAATCCCGCTCGCATCAATGCGGAGAGATCGCCGGTCTCGGTCAGTTTCTCGGTCCCAGGGAGAATTTCGGGCGTATCGTCACCTCGTGCAATCTCTGATTGGTTTTCGAATAGAACCGCAATCAGCAGGCCAACTATCAAGAAACGGAACGCCGGAATACACATTTGAACCTCAATCGCATAAATTGGAGGAAGAGATAGGATAATAGCCGATGCCGATAACCAGAGATCGCAGATACGCGACACGAATAAAAGTCGATTATAATCGTTCAATGCGACGGAAGGTAATGAGCGACCCGCCGAAGATTACATTCAAAAGAAGAACACGAAGGTAAGCAGCATGCCGAAACTGGGTGTGAATATCGACCATGTCGCGACGGTCAGACAGGCTCGACGAACGATTGAACCCGATCCGGTCTGGGCGGCGGCTCTTGCTGAACTGGGGGGGGCCGATCTGATCACGATTCACTTACGCGAAGATCGCCGTCATATTCAGGATCGCGATCTCGAAGTTCTGATGCGAACCGTGCAGGTCCCGCTCAATCTCGAAATGGCCGCCGAGGATCAGATCACGAAGATCGCGCTCGCGGTTCATCCGCATCAGGCGACGCTCGTCCCCGAAAAACGCGAAGAGGTGACGACCGAGGGGGGGTTGGACATCGTGGGAAACCTGCCGCGCGTCAAACGCTGCGTCGAACAATTGCTCGAAGCGGGAATCGAAGTCAGCATGTTTATCGATGCCGATCCCCGTCAAATCGCCGCCTCGAAGGACTTAGGGGCACAGGGGGTCGAATTGCACACGGGCCGATACGCCGATGCCGCGAATATCGAGGAACGCGAAAAAGAATACGCGCAGCTCAAAACAGCGGGAGAATTCGCGATTCAGTCGGGATTGAAGCTGCACATGGGGCACGGCTTGACATATCGCAATGTGATCCCCATCGCCAGAATCGCCGGCGTCGATGAACTCAACATCGGCCACAGCATTGTCGCCCGCGCGGTGATGGTCGGTTTCGAAGCCGCGGTACGCGAAATGAAGCGGCTGATCATGCCATAAGGCTCAGCGCAACGGCGGGAAATCGAGCTTGTACTTCTGGATCAGTTTTTTCCGCAATGTACCAGCGGATTGGTTGATTCGTTCGACCGCCTTGCCGTGTTCCAGCTCGGAGGATTTCCAGCGTTGGCCGGGTGCTCCCTTGCGGCTTTTCTCATCGGCTTTCGCCAGCAGATTTTCTCCGGTTTTTGCGTTCCTGACCCCGACGGCATACCAATCTCGAAGCGATTTCGTCAGCGCCAGCACCTCGGGGTCGACCCCTTTTGAATTCAGTCCCGACAACGCCTGGACTGCAAATTCTCCCGATTGAGAGCGGCGCGATAAGAATTCCTGAGCATTCGCCGCCGTCAATCCCTCATGCGGCACCGACCGCAGTTGTTGTTCCTGCTCGATGATGGAGTTGATTTCATTCCAATAGGCGAGTGTCGTCTCTCCCTGATTGGCGGGTCGAACGGCATTTCTCGAACGCGGATTTACGAAATTTTTCGGCCTGTGATTGCTACTCTTGGCAATGATCGACGGTTTTTCCGACCGGGGAGGCGAAATCAGGCGTCGGCTCACCGACTTCCCATTCGGATTCGAAAACGACATTGTTGGTTTCGTTTTCGAGGCGACAGGTGCAGCGCCACCGGGACGCGATGTACGAATCGATTCAGGAATGACCGCTGGTGGTTCGCGCGAAGCTTGCTCTGCTTTCGAGTCTGAAACCGGCGGTGACACCGACTTTGACGTGTCGACGAGACGAGAGGCGTCCGGCTGCGATGTCGAGTGCAAGGGCAGCGGTGAGAGTTCGGTCCCCCAGGGCATGACCATCACAACGGCCCCCAATAGACATCCGCCGAATAATCCGGCTCCCCAGATCATCGCGTTCGCCATCAGGGCGATTTTCTTCTGCGACCGCCTGCGTGTTGATTTCGCCATAGTTTAATGCTCTGTTTACGCCGAGTTGGGCAAATCAGGTGAATGCGACACGAAGATCGCCGTAGCGACCAGTCATGCTTGAATTTGGAGTCGTGAACGGATGGCAGTGCGATCGGATTCCGCCCGCTGTCATCACTGTTCGATCGAATTATTGAAGTTGGATTGGGATGAATCGCGTCTCGCTCACACGGAACCAATGAACATTGGCGTGAAATTTTCCGTATCGAGCATCGAGAACCAGGATTCAATTCAAATCTAGCTTACGAATTGACCAACGGGGGAAGATTCGCGGTTTCCCCTGAAAATCGTCAACCACTCGCATCTGATGCGATCTCGCACGATGGCTGCCGGGATTTTTTCTCCCGGCTTACCAGGTTGGCACGCCCTTTGCCAATTGCACCGTTTGAATCGAATAAGCCGCTTCGGGATCTATAAATCAGGGCCTTTCCAATATTCAGGAGTCGTCGGCAAATCTGTGCTTGCACGGATTTCAGGCTGGCCATGCTCGACTTCTGGGCAGGCACTGATGGAAATGGACGGATCGTCTTTCACCCAGGGAGCGGGATCAGTTCGTTTCACTGAAAATCAAAACGGAGGCGACATCGGTCTTCGCGCTGCCCGCAAGGCGTGTCGTTACGGTTTTCATGGCTTGCCGAGGTTCGTCAACGCCCGACTGAATTTCTTTCGCCAACGGCGCGAACTCCCTGTCGGCAAGATGGAGTTGCACATCGGGAATGTGTATCGTGTACGCCAACTGGTCGGATGAAATTCGTCCCCTTTCGTGTCGTGGATTGTTACAGGATATTTAACGTTTCAGGAGCATGAGTCAGATGACGCCTAAAGAGTTTTTCAAGTTCGCCAAGGAGCACAACGTACAACAGGTCGATCTCAAGTTCTGTGACATGCTAGGGGTCTGGCAGCACTGCACCTACCCGATCGATATTTTCGACGAAGGAACTTTCGAGGACGGCCTGGGCTTCGACGGCTCGTCGATCCGCGGCTGGCAGGCGATTAACGCCTCCGACATGCTGGCGATTCCCGAATCCGCCTCCGCGAAAATCGATCCCTTCTTCGCCGAGCCGACGGTCAGCGTGATCGCCAACATTCTCGACCCGATCACCAAGGAACCGTACACGCGCGATCCCCGCTACGTGGCGAAAAAGGGTGTCGCCTATCTGAAGCAGACCAAGATCGGCGATACCTGCTACATCGGTCCCGAACCCGAATTCTTTATTTTCGATGACGTGCGTTATGAATCGAACCAGCGCGGTTCGATGTATCAGATCGACTCGTCCGAAGGTGCGTGGAATTCCAGCCGCTTGGAAGGGCCGAACCTCGGACACAAGCCCGGTTATAAAGCCGGTTACTTCCCCGTCGCTCCCGTCGATACGCTGGGCGATATCCGTACCGAAATGGTGCAGGAGTTGCGTAAACTCGGCATCGTCATCGAAGCCCACCACCATGAAGTCGCCACCGCCGGCCAGTGCGAAATCGACATGAAGTTTCAGGACTTGCTGACGATGGCCGATCAGTTCATGTGGTACAAATATGTCATCAAGAACGTCGCCAAACGTCACAACAAGACCGTCACCTTCATGCCGAAGCCGATTTTCGGCGACAACGGTTCGGGGATGCACACCCATATTTCGGTCTGGAACGGTGGCAAGCCGTTGATGGCCGGCGACGGTTACGCCGGAATGAGCGAACTCGGACTGCACGCCATCGGCGGAATCCTGAAGCACGGCCGCTCGCTGCTGGCGTTCTCGGCTCCGACGGTCAACTCATATCACCGCCTCGTTCCCGGATACGAAGCCCCCGTCACGCTCGCCATGTCGCAGCGTAACCGCTCGGCGTCGTGCCGCATTCCGATGTACTCGTCAAGCCCGAAGGCCAAGCGCGTCGAGTTCCGTTGCCCCGATCCGCTCGCCAACGGCTATCTGAGCTTCACGGCCCTGATGATGGCGATGATCGACGGCATTCAGAACAAGATCGATCCCGGCGAACCGCTCGATCGCGACATTTACGACATGACTCCGGAAGAACTGGCCGAAACCAACGTCTGCCCCGCCTCGCTGGGCGAAGCGCTCAAGGCACTGGAAGACGATCACGATTATCTCACCAAGGGAGACGTCTTCACGTCCGATCTGATCGAAGTCTGGATCAAGTGGAAAAAGGAGAACGAAATCGACCCCGTTCGCCTCCGCCCGCATCCGTATGAGTTTGATTTGTACTACAACGGGTGATGGAATGACTTGCGTTTGATCGATGATGAACATCAAGCCGGATGGAGGGAGACCTTCATTCGGCTTTTTTTGCATCCACCATTTCTCGAAAAATAGAGTGAGATTTTTTTCGACTTTCCACCTCCTTTTTGAAAGAGTAGGGCCAACTTGACAATTTGCGTGAGATAGAGACAGAATAACGTCCAGTCATAGACAGAAATGCCAGTTTCGGTAGACAGAATGGGAAAAGCATGCATCCAGAAAATAGACCTCATACAGTCGATAAGACCACCGGTGAATTCTTGTTTTCGGTCTACAAGCTTCTCTTTGGAGCCAAGCACCTTCCACCCCGATCGAAACAAAGGACTTTTGAGACAGCTGCTAACTGCCAGAATTCATGGCGGGTGGTATCAATCTCAGAGGAAGCCCTTCGACACATGAACAAAAAGAAAATTGTTAAAGGGCTCCGTAGAGCGCATATCTTGAGCAGGAGTGAGCGAGCGAAACATCTCTTTGAGCGAGACCAACCGCTTACCAAAGACCAATTGCTCAAGTACTTTTTTAAGCACGACACCGTTGCGCTAGTGACCGCTTCTGAAAATGGCAAAGCAGGAACCGCTCACTGGAGTAGGCTGCTCGCAGTACCGGAGGGCATCTTGTCTGCGGGTTCGTTTTCGATCTCCGCAAGGAAATGCGATCTTGAGTGGGCAAAGAATGCGGCTAACGCTGGGAGCCCCTGACGAAATAAACTCTTCAGTTTCGCGTGCCACTGTCTCGAGCCAGTGTGTCGTTGCCTTTTCATCGTCAGTCATCAACAATGCATTGCCTGCCTGCGTTTCCAGATAATACCCATTACAGAGAGAGCCAATTGGCCGTGGAGTTTCTAAAATCCAGGTCGTTCACCTTGCTCAGGTGAACGACCCATCTTGAGCGTCTAAGTCAATGATCTCAATCTACATCGAAACTACGATTCCCAGTTTTTATTTCACGAGGCGGACGGATACACGGTCGCTGGCTCGGAATAAATGGACGCGTGAATGGTGGCGCTCGGTCGCACCGGGATTTGGTCTGTATTCGAGCGCCGCAGTAATTGTCGAACTCGAGCGCAGTGCCATCGAAGAACTGAAAGCCCAACGAATCGAACTTATTTCCGATCTTCCCTTGCTCGAAATCACCGATGAAGTACGAGAAGTTGGTAGAATATATATGGAGCGATTGGTCATGCCGCGAGATGCCGCTGGCGACGCGCTGCATCTCGCGATTGCCTCGTTTTATGCAATTGACGTATTGCTCACGTGGAACTGTAAGCATCTCGCAAACCCGAACAAATTTGGTCACATCGAGAGAGTCAATGGCGAGTTGGGGCTCCCGATGCCTTTGCTCACGACCCCTTTGAATTATCTGAGTGAGGAAGAACCCGATGCCGAATAACCCATTAAACGACGTACGCGCGGTCCGCCGCGAGATCTCCAGCGAATGTGGCAATCGCGCCGATAAAGTTTTTGACTACTACCAGAGCTTTCAGGATAAACTGAAGCAGGCCGGTCGCTATCAATTCGTCAATACGCCGCTGGAAACAATTCCAACGGTCCCAGCCAAAGAACCCAAGCGTGAAACGGAACCGAAGTGACTGCGGTCGAGCTTTGGTAATGCAGATCAGCTTCTGACCGACGATTCGAGATGTCGTCGGATGACGTCACCCAGGCCCTGTGAACCCGGCTGGTAGAATTCTCGCTATGGTGGCCACTGTCTCCAGCCAGTGTGCTCACCGCCGAATCGGTTCCTTGTCTGTCGACTCTTCAACCTGCTATCTTATGTCCCGTGAGAAACCAAAACCAACACGCACACTCAGCGCGAGGTCATTGTGTCGAAGATCGTCCCGGCTACATATGCATCCGCAGGGGTCAACCTGGAATTGTACGATCAGGCGATCGAACAGTTGCCCGACGTCATGAAGCGCACGCATTCGCCGCGAGTCATCGATTTGCCGGGGGGGTTCGCAGGGCTGTTCCGGTTGATGGATGGCAATTCGCGCTATCAGGATCCCGTGCTCGTCTCGGGGACCGATGGCGTGGGGACCAAAATCAAAGTCGCGTGCCAGGCTCAAAAATACGATACCATCGGCATCGATCTCGTCGCGATGTGCGTCAACGATTGCCTGTGCATCGGGGCCGAGCCGCTCTTTTTCCTCGATTATCTCGCCCTGGGCAAAGACGATCCCGAATTGATCGTGCAGCTCGTGAACGGCGTCGCCGCCGGTTGTACGATCGCGCTGTCGGCGCTACTCGGCGGCGAGACGGCGATCATGCCGGGCTTGTATGCTCCCGGAGACTTCGATCTCGCCGGCTTCTCCGTCGGCGTCGTCGAAAAAACGCAGATGATCACCGGCGCTGCCATTCGGCCGGGCGACGTCGTGCTCGGCCTCGCTTCCAGCGGACTTCACTCGAACGGTTTCAGTCTGGTCCGACGCGCGGTCTTCGATCTGGCGGGACACGGCATCGATGATATCATTCCCGAAGTCAGACAATCCGTCGCCGAGATTCTGCTGACGCCAACGCAAATTTATGTGAATGCCATTTCGTCCCTCCGCGCGAAGCCGGACCTGTGGCCCGCGGTTCATGGCATCGCCCACATCACCGGCGGCGGCCTCGCCGGGAACCTCGAACGGGTGATTCCCAAGACGTGTAAAGCCGTCGTCCATCGCGGAAGCTGGGAGACGCCCCCCGTGTTTGACTGGGTGCAGAAATGCGGGAATATTGAAGACCGAGAAATGGAATCAGTCTTCAACCTCGGCGTGGGGATGGTGTTGGTCGTGGGTTCAGAAGCGGTCAACTCGATTCGCCGCTTGCTCGCGGAAATCGATCACTCCGCTACGATTCTGGGTGAGATCGTCCCCGGCGAAGGGGGAGTCGAACTGGTGTGATGCAACCTGAAACACCAAATCGAATGCCCATGAAGCGAATTTGCGTCTACTGCGGTTCTCAAGTCGGCAAAGATCCGATCTACAGACAGGGAGCAGCCGAACTGGGTCGACTCATGGTGCAGCATGGCATCGGCATGGTATACGGCGGCGGGAGCATCGGCTTGATGGGGGTCATCGCCGATGCGATGCTCGCCGAGGGTGGGGAGGTCATCGGCGTGATCCCCGATGCGCTGGCGACCAAAGAACTGGTCCATCCCGGCGTGAAGGATATGCGGCACGTCCGCACGATGCACGATCGCAAGGCCCTCATGTCACAACTCGCCGATGCCTTTATCGCCCTCCCCGGAGGTTACGGCACGTTTGAAGAACTGCTGGAAGCGATCACCTGGAATCAACTCGGTTTGCAGCGGAAGAACATCGGTCTGCTCAACATCGGCGGATACTTCGATCCGCTCGTCCGCTTCGTCGACCATGCGGTCCAGGAAGGTTTCATCAAGAAATCCCAGCGGGAACTCTTTCTCGTGGAAGAACGCCCCGAGCTGATGTTAGAGCGCTTGCAATCGCACATCATTCCACCGCAGAGGCCGATCATTTCGCAAGAGGATGTTTGAGGATCACGCGCTCCGCTGCGGAGGCCCTGCGCGTCGCGGCTAACCACAAAAAATTCAGCGTAACATCAATATCATTGCGGTTCCGTGGGGAACGACGATACGAGCAAGCCGACGCTGTCGAGGTCGTCGAGATGCCAACAGGCTTCGAGGAATTTCTCCTGGGCGGAATCGCTCATCACTCCCTCGGCCATCCGTTGAAATTTGGCGGTCACTTCGGGGTCGGTCATCGGGTTCTGATCGTGGCCGCGGGGGAATTCGTTTTCGGCGGTGATCATCTGACCGTTCGCCAGTTTCGCCACAAGGCGATTGGGGATCCCCTTCGGATAGCGCGCGGTCAACTCGGCATCGCGATGAATTTTGATCTTGTCGAGCAGCTTCAGCACGCGCGGATCATGCAGCCGATCGTCGTCGAACGAACGAAGCGTGACGTCGCCATCCAAAAGCGCCACCGCGGTGCAGTAGGGTAGACTGTGATCGGCCGTTTCCCGCGTTTTAGGTCGCCATTTTTCGGGATCCTTGCCGATGATATCCACCGCCGCATCGAACGAGAAAATATCGAATGCCGCGATCTGCTCGCCCCATTCCCCTTTCGGATACAATTTCGTCAACTCTTTTCTCATCTCCAAAGCGGCGTGAATCGCGCTTTGCGAATGATATTCGGCGGGCCAGAACTTGATCGACGTGCGGTTGATCATGAAGTCACCCGGCTTCGCCGCATCCAGAAACGGCAGTTCAAATCGGCCGCTCACCTGCTTGAAGAAACCGAGTTCTCCTTCGAACAGCGGCGACGGTCCCGTCAGTCCCTCAGCGGCAAGCATGGCGGATACGACGCCGTTCCGTGAGGCATTGGCAAATGCGCACCCTTTCCATTCCGAGAGTTCTCCCGCGCGCGTCTGACGAATCGCGATATGCGGAGTCCCGGCGATGTTCACCGTCTGCGTCAAGCGATCGACATCCAATCCCAGCAGTTTTCCTGCGGCCAGCGACGTCGAAAACGCACCGTAGGTGACGTGGTCCCAGCCTCGCGCACGGATGCTCGCGGCATCGCACATCCGGCATTGAATTTCATACGCCAGCACGAGAGCCGTCATCACCTGCTTGCCGGAACTCCCGACGGACTCTGCCACCGCCAGCACGGCGGCGAGATTGTCGCTCGGATGCGCCGGTTCGAGAGAAAGGTACGTATCGTTGTAGTCGAGGTAGCGGAACAGAATGCCATCCACGAACGCCGCCCATTCGGGGCTGGTTTTCCGCCGGCTGCCGAGATACGTCGCACCGTGATCGGCCTGAACACGACTCGCGACACGGCGGGCAATGCGCACAACCGGGCTCGCATGCGCCCCCAGCGCACAGGCGAACGAATCGATGACGCGGCGGCGGACTTCATGCCGAGTTCGTTCATCGAGGTGATCGTATTGCAGCCGATGCGCGTACTCCGCGAGTTTGCGCGACAAGGTCTTTTCCGTCATGAACGCACTCTTCGATTTCTATGGAGGGGAGTCCAATCATTGAACTTCCCTCGGATGTCGGGTGGCACTGGCGGCTTGCCCGCCAGTGGAATGGAACGTCGTTATACATTGGCGAAGCGGAAGCTCTCGAAGACGTGTGTTCCCAAGCGGAGCTTGGGAACGAGGTGCGCCTACGCCGTGAAATACTTACTGTATTCCCCTTTGGTCGCTTTGATCCCCATGTTGAGCAGACGGTTGTCGCTCGTCGGCGACAGAATGCGGCAACCTTTTTCGACGACCATGTCGGCATACGCGGGATTGACGGTGACCACGCCCCAATTCTTGCCGTGCTTTTTACAGGCCGCGCCGACTTTATCGAGGGCTTCGATGCATTTCGGATTGAAAAAGTCCCCGGTCAGTCCCATGCTTTGGCCGAGGTCCGCCGGGCCGACGAACAGCACATCGACCCCATCGATCGCGGCGATGGCATCGCTATCGTTGAGGGCGCTGAGCGTTTCGATCTGAATCGCCAGGAACGTATCGCGGTTCGATTGCGCACAGAACTCGGCGAGCGGAACCGTCCCGTACTTGCCGTCGTATCCGCTGCTGTTGAGACCGCGATAGCCGCGCGGAGCGTATTTCGTCCATTTGACGATCTGCTCGGCGTGCTCGGCGTTCTGCACTTGCGCGACCATCACGCCGCTTGAACCGGCTTCAATCGAGCGGGTCACGACGGCGTAATCGGTGGGAGCGACGCGAACGAAGCTGTCCATGCCGAAACTTCGCGCTGCGAGCGCGCCGACTTCGATCTGCTCCATCGTCACGCCGGTATGTTCCTGATCGAACCAGACCGCCTGAAAGCCCCCCTGCATCCCTAAAATCTGAATGAAATTGTGATGCGGGATGCGGCCTAAACCACAGGCCATGATGATTTCTTTATCCGCCAGACGCTGCTTGATTGTTTTCACGGTGAGTTGCCTTTTGTTGTTGTCCTGCGTTGCTGAAGCGACCTTAGCCCGAATATCGATAGTGATGCCGATTGGAATTCATCAAGCTATCAAACTCGCATCATGGCGACAACGTTTATTCCATGCATTCGATGTGTTACAATCGGGAAATTCATTAGGAGAAACCACACTTGCCGACACACGAATTGCAACAGAGTCTGTTCATGAAGGCCTGCCGGCGCGAACCGGTACCGGCCACGCCGATCTGGTTGATGCGCCAGGCGGGTCGCTATATGTCCGAATACATGGCGGTCCGCAACACCGTGACATTTCTCGAACTCTGCAAGCGTCCGGACCTTTCCGCCGAAGTGACGCTGACCGCGCAGCAGATTCTGGGAGTCGACGCGGCGATTTTGTTTTCCGATCTGCTACCGATCCTGGAACCGATGGGGATGCAGCTCGAATACGCGCAAGGTGAAGGCCCCATCATTCACAATCCGTTGCGTACCTCGGCGGATATCGACGCGTTTCGCGAACTCGACAACGTCGATTCGCTCGGCTTCGTGTTCGAAACGGTGCGGCTTGTTCGTCAGCAGTTGCCCGCGGATATTCCGCTTATCGGTTTCGCCGGTGCTCCGTTCACGCTCGCCTCGTATGCAATCGAAGGGGGAGGCTCGCGACATTATTTGCACACCAAAAAAATGATGTACGGCGATGGCGCGGCGTGGGATGCGGTGATGAGCCGGCTCGCAAACAGTCTGATTCATTATCTCCGCGCGCAAATCGATGCCGGTTGCCAGGTGGTGCAGATTTTCGACAGTTGGGCCGGTTGCCTGTCGCCGCACGATTACCGCAAGTACGTGCTCCCCTATTCCAAAAAAATCATCGACGGCATGCCGCGCGATGTGCCGCTGATTCATTTCGCGACCGGCAACCCCGCACTGCTTCCCGCCATCCGCGAAGCGGGCGGAACGGTGATCGGTCTCGACTGGCGCGTCGATTTCGATGCCGGGTGGGAACTCGCCGGATACGATCGCGCCGTGCAAGGAAACCTCGACCCCGTGATTCTATTCGCGGATTGGCCGACCATCGAACGGGAAGCGAAACGCATTCTCGATACCGCTCACGGTCGACCGGGGCACATCTTCAATCTTGGCCACGGCATCTTGCCGGGAACCGACCCCGAGAAAGTGAAATCGCTGATCAAGTTCGTCCACGATTATTCCGCCGACGTGGCGTCATCTCGGTAAACGATCAGAAGTGCGTCATGCCGCAAACCGGACCGATCAAAGTCGCCATCATCGGAGGAGGAATCACCGGGCTGGCCTGCGCGCATCGGTTTGTAGAGCTGAATCAACAGCAGCCATCACGCACGTTTGACGTCACGGTGTTCGAAGCGGGTTCGCGCTGGGGGGGAGTCATCGGCACGCAGCGCATCGACAACTATCTCGTCGAACAGGGTGCGGATAATTTTCTCACCGACAAGCCCTGGGGAGTCGATCTCTGCCGCAGGATCGGTCTGGGCGATCGCATCATCGCGACCGAAGAGCGTTATCGCGGTTCGCTGGTTATCCGCAAAGGAAAACCGGTCCCGGTCCCCGAAGGATTTGTGCTCATGGCCCCGAGCAAGATCGGACCGATCATCAAATCGCCGATCTTCAGTCCGTGGGGAAAATTGCGGATGGCGTGCGAGTATTTCCTGCCACGCCGAAAGAGCGACGACGATGAAAGCGTCGCCGATTTCATCCGACGCCGCTTCGGCAGAGAGGTTCTCGACCGGCTCGTACAGCCACTGGTAGGCGGCATATACACAGCCGACCCCGAGCGGCTCAGCATCGCCGTGACGCTCCCCCGATTCGTGAACATGGAACGGGAGTCGGGCAGTCTGATCCGCGCCATGCGACGGCAGGCCCGTGCGAAAGCGGCCAGTCTACAAGAATCCGGTGCGAGGTACGGTTTGTTCATCAGTTTCCCCAACGGAATATCGGAATTGCTCGATCGGCTCATCGAACGACTTTCGCCGCATGTTTCACTCCGACTGAATTCGCCGGTTTCATCTCTTCTCACATCGACGTCGATGTTTGCCGAAATCATCCCCGATGCGAATGTGAGTGCGAGATTTTCGTTGACGGTCAATAATGACGTTGCGGAGCCTTTCGATGCGGTCGTGCTGACGATCCCATCGTATCGAGCCGCGGAATTGATCAAAGGATTTGATCAACAGCTCGCTCAGCAACTTTCTGCGATCGAATACACCAGCAGCATCGTTGTCGTTTCGGGGCATCGACTCGCCGATATCGCGCATCCACTCGATGCATTCGGCCTGGTGGTTCCCGCATGTGAAAAGCGGCAGGTGCTGGCGATTTCGTTTTCCAGCCGAAAATTTCCCGGACGCGCTCCCGACGGGCAGATTCTTCTGCGAACGTTCATCGGCGGTGCCCTGCAACCGCAGTTGTGCCGGTTGAGCGATGCCGAGATCGAACAACTCACGCGACATGAATTACGCGACCTGCTAGGAGTCACCGGCGAACCGACATTCATCCGCATTGTGCGCTATCCACTCGCCATGCCTCAATACAACGTGGGACACAAAACGCGCGTCACCATGATTCAGAATCAGTTGAACGCCCATCACGGTTTAGCCCTCGCCGGCAACGCCTACGAAGGGGTCGGCATTCCGGATTGCATCCACAGCGGCGAACAGGCAGCCGAACGGATCGCCCTGCAGTTCGCGACGATTTAACTGCCCATTGATAAATAATCAACTGCTAAGATCCACGAGCCGGGTGGTTTATCCACCCGGTCTTTTTCCAACGGTTACGAACTCCACTGCTGAGCAAGCCAGCAGTGGCACACTTATTAACGGGATGTTAGGACTCGATATTTTTCCCGATGGCAAGGTTCCCCCTTTTAAGTTGAACCGGCGGTCTGTTATCTTACAGTCTCCGCCGCATTCCAGCATAACCCTTGAATTCGAAATCCGCTGAAACAGGAACACCTCACATGCCGATGAGACATTCGCTCCGAATGGTATTACTCTCCGTCAATGTGCGTACGATTTTCTCGCGACAATTTGTACTCGGCTGGATCATCTGTTTGTTGTCGATGACGAAATTCGCCGAGGCAGGGCAGTCTAACGGCCTGATGGATATCTCCATCGACGGGACGCTGCTCGCCTGTTCCAACCGCGACGCGGGAACGGTGACGATCGTCGATCTTGGCACAAATCAGAAGCTCCGCGAATTCAACGTGGGCCACAAACCCGAAGGCGTAACCTTCGTCGGCGATTCTCACCAACTGGCGGTCGCCATTTATGCCGATGACGTCATCAGCTTCTGGGATGCCGATGCGGGGACGAAAATTGCCTCCGTCGACGTCTTCGATGAACCGTATGGGGTCGTCACCAACAAAGCAGGAACGCGAGTCTATGCGACGCTCGATTTCCCGGGACGGATCGTCGAGATCGATGCCTCCGAGCACAAAATTCTGCGAGAGTTCTCAGCCGGCTCATTCCTGCGGGGACTGGGGCTTTCCGCCGACGAACAGACGTTATTCGCTTCGGAGTATTACACCGCTGTGGTCGTCGCAGTTTCCGTCGCTGACGGTCAAGTCGTCGATCGCTGGCAGGGAGCCTCCGGCTATAATCTGGCTCGACAGTTGACGGTCCATCCGACGCGGTCCAAAGTTTATGTCTCGCACATCCGCTCGCGGATTACGACCGCTCACGGCGAAGGTTCCATCTTCCCCTACGTGACGGTGATGGATACGCGACCCATCGAGCAACAGAAATCGAAGACCGCGCGACGCATCAAACCCATCCCTATGGATGCATTCTTAGGCGCTCTGGTCACGGCGAACCCCTGGGAGACGGGGATCGCTCCTGATGGGAAGACGTTGTACGTCGTCTTCGCAGGGACCGATGACATGTTTGCGTGCCACGTCATCGATGACGATTATCGCGAATTGAATTTCAAGGGTTATCAGCAGATTGGAAAGAATCCCCGAGCCGTGCGCGTCTCTCCGGATAGCAAGACGGTCTACGTTTATCAGTCGCTCGATTACAACATCGCCGTCCTCGATGCCGAAACGCTGCAAGTCCGCGAAACGATTCCCGTCTGCGAGAACCCTCTGTCAAAGGAACACTGGCTGGGCAAGGTGCTGTTTTATCGGGCGATGCAGCCGATGTCGAGCCGCCGCTGGATCTCCTGTTCGAGTTGTCATCCCGACGGCGATTCTGACGGGCGCGTCTGGCAGAACCCTGAAGGATTGCGCGATACTCCCCCCCTGTTCGGGCTGGCGTGGACGCATCCGCTGCACTGGTCGGCCGACCGCGATGAAGTGCAGGACTTCGAACATACCATCCGCGGGCCGCTGATGCAGGGGCAAGGTTTGATCAACGGCGAGGTCAAACCGGCCATGGGAGATCGCAATAGCGGCTTGTCGGATGCCCTCGATGCCGTCGCTGCCTATACGAATTCGCACAAGTTTACGCTGAGTCCCTTCGCCAAGGGGGGATTGACCGAATCGGCCTTGCGCGGAAAAGAAATCTTCTTCTCGAATGAGACGCACTGCGCGACCTGTCATTCGGGTCCGTTCTTTGCCGATTCGAATCCCAAAAACGGCAACATCATGCACGACGTCGGCACCGGTGGGGACGACCCCAGCGAAAAAATGGAACCCAAATACGATACGCCGACATTGCTCGGCATTTATCGCAGCGCCCCGTACCTGCATCACGGAAAAGCGGCGACGTTGAAGGATGTGCTGACGACAAAGAACGTCGGCGACAAGCACGGAAAAACGAGCCATCTGAACGACGCCCAAATCTCGGACTTGATCGAATTTCTGAAATCGCTACCGTATGAAGATCCTGTCCCCGCCGCGGAAGCAGCCCAATTGATTAAAGTCGAACGTTGATGGCCAAAGGAAAGCCACAGAATCAAATCGACGCATATCACGCTCACTCGGTAAAATGAGCGATTGACCTTTTTCGTAAAACAGCGACAATTCCCGTAAATCTCGCGGCCGACTGGCCGTCTGAAGAATTCCTGTCAGGAGAACATTTGTGATCGCACAATTTCGACATCGATTTCTCGTTATCCTCTCTCTGACCGTGATGTCGGCATCGATCGGCTGCGAAGGGGGTTCCCCTCCCGCGAGCAGTTCGACGGCTCAGACCGGCCAGAACGAAACAAAGCCCACAACGGGTGATGATACCGCCGCCGCGTCCGCTCAGGGCACCTATGATGAACCGGGAACGAAATCCGCAGCATTAGAAACTCCAGTATCGACCGATCCCGACTCGAACGAAGGCCCCGCATTGATCGGTCCCACTGCGGAAACCGAGAGTGCTTCCGAATCGTCAACCGCCTCGAAACCGGACTCCAAAGACTTCGACCTGCAATTGAAAGACCTCGAAGGCTTGCAAGAGTTGATCGCCGAGCACAAGGGAAAAGTCGTCGTCGTCGATTACTGGTCGTCGTGGTGTCCCCCCTGTATCCGTGAGTTTCCTCATCTGGTCCATTTGCAAAAACAACTTGGTGAAGACGTCGTATGCATTTCTGCCTGCTGCAACTACGACGGGCTGCCCGATGAGCCTCCCGAAAGTTTTCGCAAAGACGTACAGGCGTTTCTCAAGGAACACGACGCCGACATCCTGAACGTCATCATGACGGTCGATACCACGGCACTGTTCAAGCAACTGAACCTGGCGTCGATCCCAGCGGTCTACGTTTACAATCGCGACGGAGAATTGGCAAAGAGATTCGACAATGAAGACCCTGACAAATTGAAAGCCGATGGGGAATTCACCTACGAAAAGGATATCACCCCTCTGGTCACTGAACTACTCAAGGCCGAGCCGGCTCCCGAGAGCAAATAAGCGGGCGAAAAAACAACATCAACACGGTTTCGACAGTGCTAACGATTTCGCAACAATGCTGAACATAACAGGACTTGGCTCATGACGAGCACTGCGAATACCAGTTGGTGGAAATCGCCTCGCATGCTGCTGCGAACGATCCTTCAACTCGACGACACGCCGCATTCGATCGCGCTCGGCACGACCGTCGGCATGTGGATCGGCATGACCCCCACCGTCGGCATCCAGATGGCGCTGGTCATGATCGTCGTGTTCCTGACCCGGCCGTTTTTTCGCTTCAACGTGATGGCAGCGATTGTGACCGTCTATATTTCCAACCCGATCACGATGATTCCGCTGTATTGGTTCCACTATAAGGTGGGAACATTATTTATGGAGGGGACCGTCACCCGAGAACACTTCACGAGCATCATGCAGTCCGAACAGATCACCGATTCATGGTGGGCGGTCTGGAATTTGATGGTGGCACTCGGTTGGCCGATGATTCTCGGATCGCTGGTCGTCGCCACCGTGTGCAGCATCGCGACCTATCCGTCGATGTGGTTTCTGATTCGCTGGTTTCGCCGATCCGATGCGGTGGTCCACATCGACGCGAAGCCGGTCGCCGAAAAGGCCGACGTTGGAGAAGTTGTGATGGCCGCGCAGCAACGCGATAGCGATATCGGATAAACCGTGACGAACTCCAAGAAATACGACTGTTTATGCTGCGGGATCATCGTCGCCGATCACGTTTGCGACCCGATCGATCATCTTCCGCGAGCCGGCGAACTCGTGACGTCGCCGCGACTGAGCCTGTCGATCGGCGGATGCGCGGCGAACGTCGCCGTCGATCTGGCGAGACTCCGGCATTCCGTCGGAGTCGTCGGCGTCATCGGGCAGGACATCTTCGGCCGGTTCGTTCGCGAGTTTCTCGAACAGGCAGGAGTCGATTGCAACACGATCGTCGAATCGAAAACCGAACAAACCAGCGGCACGCTGATCGTCAACGTGCAGGGGGAAGACCGGCGTTTCATACATACCGTCGGCGCGAACGCCGAATTTACCGCCGAGAATATCCCCGCCGATTTGCTGAAAAACACCCGCATCCTCTATCTCGGAGGTTACTGCCTGTCAGAGACCCTCAAGGCAGAAAACGTCGCCGCGATGTTCCGCGAGGCACAGCAGGCGGGAGTTATTACGCTGCTGGATGTGGTGATCCCGCATCCCGGCGAATACTGGTCGCGGATCGAACCGGTCCTGAAA
>JBJXGP010000414.1:0-3015 GCA_046160425.1 Planctomycetaceae bacterium | reverse complement strand
CATCGTCGGTCATCGCGACTTGCGGTGAGTATTTCGATTCGTAGTCGATTTTCAGAATCGGATCGATCAGATCGTGAAAGTGGTGCGAGCCTTCGACGACCACCAGCGTCCCTTCGTCCGGCGGGATCTCGCCGATCGCCGTCCAGACCGTGTAGATTCGCTTCGATCCGCGCGCGAAGAACGGATAATCGTAATGCAGATTCGTTGCCCGGCCCACGACGCCCGGCCTCAGAAAAATGTAATCGTGCGGACGAGACGGTTCACCGAGAAGAGCATCCATCACCGAATGGGTATGCCGACCGTGGCTGATATGCCGGAGCGCGGGGCCTTCGCTGACCGATTGCCAGAATTGTCCCAGGTCGCCCACCAGTTCCTGCCGACGGCTGGTGCCGGTTGCAATCCCCTTGTGTGGAGGAGGCTCGATTTCACCCACTTCGGCAAGCCGGCCGAATACTTCCCGGCGCGCCGCATCGATCGAGGGGACATCGATGACGCCTCGCAGAAAAAGATAACCGTCATCGTGCATGCGCTGCTGCAATTGCGACGTGTTGTGAGGGTGGAATTTCGTTTCGGTCAATTCACCCAATACGTCGGAAGGGATGCTCCGGCCTTGAATCGCGCAGTTGCTGTGGTTCAGCATCGAATATTCTCCGGACGGTTAAACTGCCATTTCCAATTCGTGCGAACTTCACGGATTCTGCGAAACGCGGGCGGCAGTGCAGGTGAATTCCAGACGGACGGCGACTTCATCTCCCACGCTTATTTTTCCGGTCAGCAGAAATGCCGATGAAACCACTTCGGTCAGTTCGACCTCCATGCGAATCGTCTCGCCGGGACGAACCATGCGGCGAAATTTCACGTTATTGACCCGCGTTACGACGGGGACCGTTCCATCGGCGACCGAGTGATGCCGTGCAATCAGAATCGCACCCGCTTGAAAGGCCGCTTCGCAGAGCAACACGCCAGGGAACACGGGGAATGCGGGATAATGCCCCCCAAAAACGGGCAACTGCGGATCGAGGAATTTTTCGGCGACGATACGTGTTGGCGAGAGTTCGGTGACGGTATCGATCCACAGGAACGGATCGCGATGCGGAATGAGCTTTTGAATTTCATCTCGACCGAATGGCATCGACATTCCTTAGACTAAGGTCGATTCTCGTGGTTCGTTTATTTATTGACAGTTGTTAAGACAGTTACCTGCCAAGTCCGTTCGGTGTTCAATCGATTTTGGCGAGTTCCGTCGGATGGAAACAGTTGTACTCACGAACTTCCAGTTGCATGCGATCGATTTCCGCGACAAAGCCCGAAACGGAAGCATGGTAATTGTCGGGATCCGATTCCACTTTCCGAAGATGATCGATTTGAGCTTGAAATCTGGCAATTCGGTCCAACGTGGCCTTTAATTCCTGGTCGTTGTTGATCATGTTATTCACCTGTGATTTCGATAATGCCGCGCAAGTTTCCATCCCGTTTGATCTGCCAATCTTCAATTGCCGATCGCTCCCCACCTAATGCAGCCAGGAGACGAGTCCAGAAAACGCTGCAACCGAAGTGCGATTCAGCAGCCTGATGGTCGAAAAGCAATGCGGATTCATGCGGCAACTGACCATATTGAAAACCATTTTCCATAATCATGAATACGTCCACATCATTTGGATCAGCTTTTGAAGTCACAAATGAACCGAAAACTACAAATCGACGTAGAAATCCCGTCTCTTTTGCAAGTCGGTAAATTCGTTCGAGTCGCTGAGCAAGTCTCTTCCGGTCCGTCGATCCATTCCCAAAACGATGGAGTACTTCGGCTAACTTCGTCGGGTGAATACCCACGGGGAGGTCACCGGTGGTCGTGAACGCGGGGATGGACACAAAAACTTCCTACTCTTCAATGTCGATCTCAGTTCAATCTCGAACTCTCATTTTCCCAAGCCAGACTTCATTGTCCATTCGCTTTGACAGTCAGGTCACACCCGTGCGATGGCCGGGGTCAGATATTTATCCACGTCATTTGAAACGATGACACCGTAATTCACGGCCCCGAGCCAGCCCGACATGATGATGCCGACCGAACCGGCGTGATAGAGGCCAGCGATTTGTTCGGGGAGTCCTTTGCTGATCTTGAGTCCTTCGAACTTCGTCCCGAACGATGCCCCGTGCAAATGCCGCGTGAAATGTTTGAAGGTTCTGGGGGTCGAAGCTTCGACGTGGTCCAGTTTCTGCCGGACGCCAGGGACATATTGTTCGAGGCAATCGAGGGTCGACTCGATCAAGTCCTGTTTGGACTGCTGGTAGTCTTCGTCGCTGAGACTGGCCCAGTCGCTGTAATTGGCGTTCGTCGACGAGACGATCAGATACCGATTGCTGCCGGGACGGATCGACGGGTAATAGAACGAAAACGTGCGACTGCTGACGTGGCGGCTGAGCATGGCATCGATATCGAATCCCTTATGCTCGGAATGAAACAACAGGTCTCCCACGTAATCGAATTCTTCCCCCGGCTTGAGCGCCATGTAGACCTGGCAACTGCTGTTGTTGAGGCGCACGCTTTGAGCTTCTTCAAAAAACGATTTATCGAAATGGTCGGCCCCGACCAGCGACATGACCGTCGTCTTGATGTTGGCATTCGAGATCACCGCCTTGCAGCGAATCGTTTTGCCGTTGACGACGACGCCTTGCACGACGCGATCGGGAGAGACTACGATTTTTTCGACGAGGCAGCGAATGCGGACGTCGACGCCGTTCTTCGCCATCTCGTCTTTCATCTGATTGATGAGATGATCGGTCCCTCCCTGAAACGTGAAGACCCCCTTGCTCATGAAATTGGAAAATACGATCCCGTATGTCAGCGCGGGATCTTCGAGCGTTGAACCGTTGGCGTAGGTGATCGGCTCCATGAGCAGGCGCACGACATCGGACCGGCCGGGGAAGAACTCCTCGAACAGTTGCCGCGTGGTCTTTCCTTGGTCGTCGTAGAAGTTCATCCCTCGCGCGGTGTCGAAAAACCGCACGATGGTC
>JBJXGP010000413.1:0-19338 GCA_046160425.1 Planctomycetaceae bacterium | reverse complement strand
CGATTGATGAACTGAAGACCGGGTGGATAAACCACCCGGCTCACGCACCTAACATTATTTTAGAACCAACATGTTTCACGTCGGTTCATTTCGTTCGCAATCGTGCCAGGGTCTCTCCCGCCGGTCGTTTTTGTCGGCGGCTTCGACGATGGCCTGCGCGTATGGTCTGCGAACGCCGACGCTCGCTCAGGAGTCGATATCCCCTCGCGCGAAATCGGTGGTTCTCGTCTGGTTGTGGGGCGCACCGAGTCATCTCGATACGTTCGATCCCAAGCCTGATGCTCCGCTCGAATATCGCGGGCCATTCTCCCCGATTGCCACGCGCACGCCGGGTGTCCGCATCACCGATCTGCTGCCGCAACTCGCACAGCGCAGCGACAAGTACACGTTGATCCGCTCGCACGTCAGTTCACAACCGGGACACCCCGACGCCGGAACCGTCTCCCTCACCGGTTTTCACGAACGCCCCGAACCGATCAAACCGAACTTCGGTTCGATCGTCGCCCGGCATCGCGGTCAGAAAGGGCAATTGCCCCCGTTCATATCCGTGGGACGCGGCATCCCGCGAGACGCCTCCCGCAGCATCGAGGGTTACGGCGGAGGGACACTCGGCAAGAGTTACGACCCGCTCCAACTGCACGTCGCCGAATCGGGACAGGTCGACGTCCCCGACTTGCAGCTTCTCGACGGGATCTCGCCGAACCGCATCACTGACCGCCAATCGCTGCTCACCCGACTCGATGAAGACCGCCGCCGCATTGACGGGCTTGGTGTCGAACAATGGAACCGCACGTATCAGCGGGCGCTGGGTCTGTTGTCGCATCCCAAGTCGCGCGAAGCGTTCGACCTCACGCGCGAAACCGATGCCACCCGCGACCGCTTCGGCTTCTCGACATTCGGCCAAAGCTGCCTGCTCACCCGACGGCTGCTCGAGGCGGAAGTCCCTTACATCCAGCTCAACTGGAGCCAGACCGTCGAGGCGATCACTCCCAATTATGACTTCGGCTGGGATACGCACATCTACAATTTCGAGTTGATGCAGGACCGGCATTGTCCGATTCTCGACCGGACGCTCTCCGCCTTCATCGACGATCTCTCCGATCGCGGATTGCTCGAAACGACGCTCGTCGTCGTCATGGGAGAATTCGGCCGCACGCCGAGAATCAACGAACGCTCGGCGCGCGATCACTGGCCACGCTGCTACTTTTCGCTCTGGATGGGGGCGGGCATCCCCGGCGGACAAGTCATTGGCGAGAGCAACAAGCTCGGCGAAGATCCGCTGACGAATCCGATCACGCCGCTGATGGTCGGCACGACGATCGCCGAATTCGCGGGGATCAACACGCAAGCCCGCGCCGAACTGAACGTCCTCAACGGCGGACAGGTGATCGATGAACTCTTCTGATTTTTCCGCGTGCCACTGTTCTTCTACTCGTTCCCAAGCTCCCGCTTGGGAACGCACGTCTTCGAAGCTCCGCTTCGCCGCGTGCGCCATGTTCCTGACGATCGCCGGCGTACTACACGCCGATGATCATCCCTCCCCCCGGCGACTCACGACCGACAGCCGGCTGAAGCACGATCCGGTTTTCGTGAATGAGGGGAAAGAAATCGTCTACGTCTGTCTGATTCGTCCCGAACAGTATCAGATGCTCAAGTTCGCGTGGGATGTGACACCTTCCGCGAACGAACCGACGCCGGTCCCATTGCCGCTGCATCCCGATGAAACCCGGACTGAACTCGAACCGGCGTTTTCTTTGGATGGTCGATTTTACGCCCATCTGCAAAGTCGGTCTCCTGCGAGCGTCGCCATGCTGATCCACGACACGAAAGAAAAGAAAGTCGCGGAGATCCCCCCTGCTCCGGGGTTTTCCGGGATGCGGCACCCGGCGATTGCTCCCGACAACAGTCGCGTCGTGTTCGCGTTCTCCGAGAAAGGTGCTCAGCAACTCTTCGCCGTCACGCCGCAGGCAACCGACCGCGTGCAACTGACCGACAGCCGGGGAATCAACAACTGGCCTTCTTTTTCGGCCGATGGAAAATGGATCACGTTCGGCTCAAGCCGTGACGGCAATTTCGAGATCTACGTGATGCGGCCTGATGGGACCGACCTCCGCCGCCTGACCGATCACACTGCACAAGACATCCGCCCAAGATTTTCCCCCGACGGCAGCCGCATCGCCTTCACGACGAACCGTGACGGCAACTACGAGATCTATCTCATCGATGTAGAGTCCGGCGAATTGACGCGATTCACCGACCACCCCGAACGCGACGATTATCCCGCCTGGCATCCGTCCGGAGAGTGGTTGTTGACCGTCTCCGAACGCGCGGGCCGGCATGATTTGTATCTGCACGAGGTGAAGTGAGCGGTTCTCCCTCTCCCACCAGGAGACGGCCAGGGTGAGGGCGTTTTTTGTAGCTGGCTTCTGTGAGGCCGGACATGCTGGCACAGACATTCCTGTCTGTGCGAGACATCGCAGAACCTCTCATCGCTACGCGACCCGGACACAAAGCTGTCCGGGCTACCCCGCTAATTGTAGCTGGCCTCTGCGAGGCCGGTCCGAGGTCACAGACGACGACTACACTTTTCGTCGACGGTATCTCGAGCTTCCCGCTAGTAAGGCTGTCATTCCCAGCAGCAACACAAAGCTGGATGGCTCCGGCACGCTCTGGAGATCGGAAATCAACCAGGCTTCGGTCTTGCCGTCGGGATTGGTGCCGAAGCCGGCGATGTACCTGCCGTTGGATGAGATCGCCGTCGCTTCCGAGAGATGCCAGCCGGTCATGTCGTTACTGTCGGCGATCAGAAGGTCACGAATCGACTGCATCCCCTCGAGCGCAGTCCAGAGCACCGCTTCGTGATTGCCTCCCACCGTGGCATAACCCACAACGATGCCGGCATTGCCTGACAGATCCCAGGCCGTTGTGGGGAGCAGTCCGCCATGAGGAAGTATATCCAAGTTGAGAAAACCAATTTGCGGGCTGAAGCTGATGTGACCATAACCAACTACGTCACCGGAATCCGCAACAGCATATGCAAAGGATTCATTACCACCCGGCAATGCGCCGATGTTGACCATGCTCCCACTGCTGGTCCACGTAAATCCACGCTGATTATTAAAGTCGGCTGTGCTGATACCCGTAATGATATTGCCGTCATCAGAAATCCCCTCGGCTGCACTGGAAAAAATCCCGCCGGAGAGATCCCCCAGCCCGGCCATTCCATCGGCACTGGTCCAGCGAAAAGCCTCTTGACCGTTCCCTGATTTACTAGCACCCACGATGACAGTACCGTCGGCTGAGATGCCACTGGCTCTGCTTTCGAATACACCTCCGGGGAGATCCCCTAATCCCGTCATGCCGCCGCTCGTCCAGCGGAAGGCCTCCGAACCGCTCTGACCGACGATGACGCTTCCATCGGCGGAGACGTCCGACGCATAACTGCTACCCGTTGTCGGCAGAAAGCCCAAGCCGACCATGCCGAGGGAAGTCGTCCAGCGAAACGCCTCTTGTCCATTCCCTGAGGCACTCATGCCGACGACCGTGCTGCCGTCGTTCGATACGCCGTGCGCCACGCTATAGAAGTCGGTCGTGCCGAACGCACCGGGCAGGTCGCCCAGCGGAATGAAGACCATCGCAGCATAAAGCGGCGTACACATCAGAGTGAGCGGCAATACGCAGACCAGCAACACCTTCATCAAGCGTTCGGACATGGTGTGGACCTCGTGGTGAGAAGGGATGTTAGTTCTCCTCATTAGGGAACACTTAAAAATAAATCAAATTCCAAGTGAAAAGTAAAGTATCCTGTGGCGGAATTTTTGACTCGTATTCTTTTGTGCAGAGTCCCTACGCAAAGTGCATGATGTGTAGCCGGCAAGCCGTCGCAGAACCTCTTGTCGCTACGCGGTCAACTGCCACCGTTTCACGTGAAACGGTAAACGTCTACAAATGCGAGCCGTCCGACGGGTCAAAATCAGCGAACGTATAGGCGTTTTTTAGTGAGAAAGATGCCGATCGACGGCAAATTCTGTTTGGTAAGGTTGTGTTTCAAATCTCGCTTTCTGCCTGACTTTCAAAATACAACTCATACCCATCCGGGTCGGAATCGAACGTCTGATTCATGCGGCGCGCCGACGACGACGATAGGCAGTGAATCCCGCAAGGCCGGCCGACAAACCGATGAGCAGCACAAAGCTGGATGGCTCGGGCACGCTTTGGATATCGGAAATTAACCACGCTTCGGTCTTTCCGTCAGGATTGGTCCCATACCCGACAATGTAGTTTCCGTTGGACGATATCGCCGTCGCTTCTTTCAGATCCCAGCCCGTCATATCGTTGCCGTGGGCAATCAATAGGTCGCGGATCGGTTGCATGCCGAAGGTGGAAGTCCACAGAAATGCCTCTCCATCGCCGTACAGGCGGCCATAACCGACGACGATATCGGCGTCGGCGGAAAGGTCATTTGCGTAGGTGAACAAGCTGCCGCCGACGGCAAAGTCGCCGAGCGAGCCCAGGTTGAGAAACGCCTGCGGCGGACTGAGAGAAATCGCTCCCCCGGATTTCCCGGCACCGACGACATCCCCCGCGTCGTTGACGGCATGGGCAACGGTTTCGGTACCGCCTGGCATCACACCAATGCCAACCATGCCGCTGTCGTTCGTCCACTTGAATCCTTCGAAAAAATTGCCCCCTTTCGTACCGATGCCGACAACAAGATTGCCATCATCCGACACGCCGTGGGCTTCGCTGGAAAAAACGCCGTTGGGAAGATCTCCCAACCCGATCATGCCGCCGGCCTCTGTCCACCGAAACGCTTCCTCGCCATTATCCGATACACTTTCCCCCACAATGACCGTGCCGTCAGCCGAGACGCCCGCGGCACTGCTCCAGACAGTGCCGCCAGGCAGATCGCCCAACCCGACTTTTCCGGTTCCGCTGGTCCAACGGAACGCCTCGGAACCGCTATGGCCGACAATCACGCCGCCATCGGCCGACGCATCCATCCCTGTGCCGCCGAATCCCAGCCCCACCATTCCTTCGCCAGCCGTCCAACGAAACGCCTCGTACCCGTGTGCCCCCGAGGCACTGGTGCCAACAACCGTGCTGCCATCATTCGACACGCCGTATGCGATGCTATAGAAATCGGTCGTGCCGAAAGCACCGGGCAGGTCGCCCAGAGGAATGAAGACTAACCCGGCGAAAAGCGGAGACTGACCGAGTGCGACCAGAACAATGCCGACCAGAAATGACTTCACAATGCGATCGACCATGTTGATGCCCTCGTCATAAATAGGGTGGGTTATATAAGCGAAACGGATCGCTCCAACTACACTTTAGGCAGACTGAAAGAGCAAAATCAAGTATTCGAAGGGAAATAAGCGAATCGCTGGCTGAAATCTAGAACAACGAAGAAGAGGACGACGTGTATGAGCAACTACTTCAAGTGAAGTTGTAGGCGTTGCCTGGAGACACCTTAAAATATACGACGAAAAGGCTCGCATAATCGCACGCCTGTCAATCGGCAATTGGAGACGTTGTCAGCGCTCCGCTACGGAAGCCCTCCGCGTCGCGGCTAAACGAAATCAAAAATCCACCGCTTGCGCTTCAGCCTAGTAAAATCTCAATGCTTAAAATGCCGCCGCCCCGTAAACAACATCGCCATGCCGTGTTCATTACACGCGGCGATCACTTCTTCATCTTTTACCGAGCCCCCCGGTTGGATGACGGCTTTGATCCCGGCGGCGGCGAGTTGGTCGATGCCGTCGCGGGAGGGGAAGAAGGCATCGCTCGCGGCGGCTCCGTTTTGGGCGCGGTCGCCGGCTTTCTTGCGGGCGATCTCGGTCGAGTCGAGGCGGCTCATCTGTCCCGCGCCGACGCCGACCACCATGCCATTGTTGACATACACAATGGCGTTCGACTTCACGTGGCGGCAGACGATCCAGGCGAACTCGAGATCGCGGCGTTCCTCAGAGGTCGGCTGTCGCGAAGTGACGACTTTCCATTCGGACTTTTCATCGGGGAACTCGTCGCGGTCCTGCACCAGCAACCCGCCGGTGACGCGGCGGTAATCCCAACCCGCTTGTCGCAGCGAGGTCATGCCGGGGCACTCCAGCAGGCGGACATTGTTCTTCCATTTCGGTTTCGTCGTCAGCAGCGTGAACGCCTCGGCGGTGATGGCGGGAGCGATGATCGCTTCGACGAATCGCCCGGGTATGCATAACTGCTCGGCGGTCGCCGCATCGACGGGACGATTGAAGCCGATGATCGAACCGAACGCGCTGACGGGGTCTCCCTCATACGCCTTGTCGAATGCCTCGGAGAGCGTTTCGGCGATCGCGCAGCCGCAGGGGTTATTGTGCTTGATCACCGTGACGGCGGGCGCGGAAAACTCGCGGACAATATTCAGAGCCGCATCGAGATCGAGCAGATTATTGTACGAGAGTTCCTTGCCGTGCCGCTGCGTGGCGGCGGCCAATGTCCCCGCGGCGGAATTCGGTTCGCGATAAAAGGCGGCGCGCTGATGCGGATTTTCTCCGTAGCGCAGCGATTGCACCAGTTCGAACGACAGCGACAGCGTCGGGGTAAACGGTGTATCGCTCGTCGCCGTTTTCGACTGAAAATAATTCGCGATCGCGCGATCATAGCGGGCGGTCATTTCGAATGCCGCCGCGGCGAGTCGTTTGCGTTCGTCGAGGCCGATGCCGCCGGATTGCAGGGCCGCGAGGATCGTCGGAAATTGCTCGGCTGACGTGACGACGGCGACGTGGGCGTGGTTCTTCGCCGCGGAGCGGATCATACTCGGGCCGCCGATATCGATATTCTCGATCACATCGTCCCACGTTACCCCTTCCTTGGCGACGGTCGCTTCGAAGGGATAGAGATTACAGACGACGAGTTCAATCGGTTTGATCCCGTGCTCGGCAATTACGGCGGCGTCGTGCTCGGGTCGACCGAGAATCGCCCCGTGGACTTTGGGATGCAGCGTCTTGACGCGGCCATCCATGATTTCGGGAAAACCGGTGTAGGTGGTGACGTCGATCACAGGGATGCCGCGATCTTCGAGGAATTTTCGCGTGCCGCCGGTCGAGAGAATTTCAAATCCGAGAGCGACCAGCCCTTTGACGAACGGTTCGAGCTTGGTTTTATCGCTGACGCTGATTAAAGCCCGGCGGGATGACTTGGACATGACAGACCTTGTGGATGGAATGCGGGGGGACAAAGGATCATTCGAAATTGGAAAAGCGATGGTAGCCAGTCCGCGGGATGACGTCAAACGAGCGAATACGTCCACCAACATCATGTCGTAGTCCAGTTTGGGTGGCACGTCCCTGAGGCTTTGGGAAGGGCGTGGTCTTCCCATGCGAGAGCCACGCCCTTCGAAGACTCAGAGCGTGCCACCCGAAATCCGCCAGTACGCTCTGACTGGTAACGCTTTCATCCGACGTAAATAAAAAAGGGCCGATATCAGCCAGAGAGACTGATATCGGCCCGGGTGTGCGACGTCGGTCGGCAACGAGTGCGACGCGGGACGTCGGTTGATTATTTGGTTTCGGTTTCAGGTTCAGACTCTGATTTTGGCTCAGGCTCGGTTTCGGATTCCGGCGTGCTGTCGGGTTCGGGTTCAGGTTCAGGTTCGGTCGATTCGGCGGCGGGGTCGGACGTTTCTTCGGCGGGCATCGATTCGTCGGTCGGCATTTCCCCTTCGGCACCGGCTTCGGGATTTTCGGCTTCTCCTTCAGGCGTGAACTCCGGCAGAATCGGTCGATTGTCGGGGAACTGATGATAGACCGGGAAGTCGTTCTGAATTTCTCTGAGGGCAATCACCAGGCCGCTCGAAGTACACATAAACATGCGATCGGTTCGGCTGTTGGGATAGCGAATCGTGAAATGGTTGAGGGGCAGTTCCTCAATGGCGACTCCGTCGCTCTTCGCGAGCACGAGCAAGTTTCCATGTCGATCGGAGGTATAGAGTCTTTCGTCCGATGCCCCGACAAACGCCGTCACTTGGGGATTGGTCCATCGGAGTGCTCCGGCGGCTTCCGAAACGCAGAACATGCCTTCGTGCTCGGTGGTGATATAGACGCTGTCGCCGATGACCTGCGGTGCCTGCTTGACCGGCGTTCCGGGGACGAACTTCCATCTCATGCGGCCGTTGTTCATGTTGACGTTATAGAAATTGAGATCGGCCGAACCGAAGAAGATCGAGTCTCCCTTTTGCGCCAAGGGAGTGGAAACCGGACGATCGGTCTCGATTTGAAAGACGAGTTCGCGCCGGTCGCACGTGGCGCAGTACAGCGAACGGTCTTCGCTGGCGAAACTGATCACGCGCCCGTTGGAAATCGGCGGGCTGACGATCGCTTTGCTCGATTTGAACCGCCAAGCTTGCGTGACGTTCGACCATTGCGGAAGAAGATTGTTGTTGTAGAGTTCCTGAATCTTGAGCAGATTGTAGGCATAAACGCTGCCGTCAATGCAGCCGATATAGAGGCGGTCTTCATCCATAGCGGGGCTGGTCGAGGGATGGCGATTGAGATCAAGCTCCCACAGCACGTCCCCGCTGCGGCGCTCGAGCGCGAAGAGCTTCATGCCGACGGCGAATAAGACGATGTGGCTGTTGGTGACTGCGGGATAGCTGATGTTGTCGGAACGGCCGAGCTGAATGGCCCAGAGTTTGCGACCGGTTTCTGATTCGAAGGCGGACATCACCCCGGCGGTCGATTGCACGAAGACCATTTCTTCATCGGCCGTCAAATGGCGGACTTTATCGCGCGAGGCATTGATTGTGGCCTGTCCCGACCACATCCGCGTCAGGCCGATGCGATTGAGCGAACGTTCGGAGGGGAGCCGTTTCACGGTTAACAGGCTCTGTGCCTGGGCGTCAGCAGAGATGATGAATCCCGCCAGTGCCGCGCACAAACCTAGAATGTTGATCGACAGACGTTGGCGTCGCATGTGAGCCTCGCGCTAAATACGTGTCACGAATGATTCGAATGTTGAGATTCGACGATTGAACTTGTGATTTGGGTTCGTTTCGTTCGCACCCGATTGAAGTGTATCACATCCTGTGAAATGTCATCCCATTTCCGGCTTTGAGAGCCGATTTCGAGAGCAAATCCCGGTCGATAGCGGTGCAGGTGTTGCGATACTCCATCTTATACTCGCAGGAAGAGTCGACGCCAGTCCTCATTTGAGGAATACACGACGGATTCGCCAAACCCGCGCGAGCGAGTGACTTGCCGATTATTTCGGGCGGTACGCTCTGAGTCTTCATAGGTCGTAGAATTTTCATTCGAAAACCACGCCCTTTCCAAAGCGTCAGGGTCGTGCCACCTGGCAAAGAGTACCGGGTGGCCGGCAGCGAGTTTTGCGGAGATTTGCCGATTACATGGACCGGTTCGATGCTGTGAAGTGTAAGAATCGTTTGAGTCTCGGGGGCGGAATCGAGCGATTGACGTATTGAAAGTCGAAAGTCGCATTGCGTAGAATACGTGCAGACCTCGTCATACGACACGAGAGGCCGCACGCAAAAACGAGGGTCACTCCGAGCGGTCGAACACTCTTGCGGATCCTTCGTCCTTGAGAGGAGATCGATATGATCTCACACATATCCGTTGATAACGGGATATTCAGAACCGCCGGGCTGTGTCTGGCGTGGTTCGGGTTCCCTCTCATCGTGCAAGCCGATGTGATCCGCGTCGAACATGGCGGAGAAGTACGCGGCGTGATCACCAGCAAAGGGCGCGATGGCGCCGATGGCCGGGTCGTCATCAAGACGCTGACCGACGGTCAACTCGAGCTCGAACCCCGGCAAGTCGAATCGATGTCGCAGCGTCCCTTGATTATCGAAGAATATCATACGCTCAATAAGAAGACAGTCGACGCGGTTCCCGAGCGCTGGGCGCTCGCCGAGTGGTGCCGCGAGCATGGTTTAACCACTCAGCGTCGCCAGCAGCTCGAACGTCTGCTCGAGTTGGATCCCGACCATGAACCGGCTCACCGGGCATTGAGGCACGTCAAGATGGACGGAAAGTGGGTGACTCGCGATCAGAGCATGGAACAGATGGGGTACGTCAAACATCAGGGGCGTTACGTCACCCATCAGGAATTCGATATCCTGCAAAAGAATGAAACTCAGAAGCAGGAAGTGCGAGCCTGGATGCCTAAAGTAAAAATGTGGCATACCTGGATCAACGGCTCGAAATTCGATCGCCGCGAAAAGGCCTTGCGGGAACTGAAGCAGATCAACGATCCCGATGCGATTCCCGCACTGGCGAATTATCTCGGTCGCGATCCGCAGGTTCCCGTGCGGGAACTCTATATCGATTTACTTTCGCAGATGCCGGATGGTTCCTCGGTCCCGGCGTTGGCGAGACTGGTCCTGCTCGATGTCAGCGACGCGGTCTGGAAGGAAGCTTTGCGCACCATTCCGCGTGACCATGCGGGTAAGGCATATCCGATGTTGCAAAAGGGCCTGCGCCACCCTCAGAACGTGGTCGTTCGCAGAGCCGGAGTCGGATTGGGAGCCATAGGCGACGAAAGCGTGATCGAGCCGTTGTTTCATGCATTGCAGACGAAGCATTCGTATCAGATCGAAGTGCCCGATTCGACTCCGAATTACAGCTTTCGATCGGATGGCAGCTTGGCTGGCGGTGGCTCGGTCATTCCTCCCGAAATCGAAGCCATGCTGCGCGCGGGGCAACTTCCGCACGGCGTCAATATCATCCAACCCGGCGGCGCCAAACGGACGAAGCTAATTACGGTCGAACAGGTTCACGACAACGTCGAAGTTCTCGAGGCGTTGACATCGCTGACCGGGCAGAACTTCGGTTATGATGTCCGGGCCTGGAAATTCTGGTACGCACGCCAGAAACAAGCGGGGAAATCGGTCGTCACTGCCACCCCGTGAATGGAAGAACACCGGGTGGACAAGCCCCCGGCTCATGTGATTCGACGCGACGATCACGTGTCAACCGCGATGCAGGATATGCCGAGTGTGGAAACGTTTTCTCGAATGGTATCTGGAAATCCCCCCCTCATCGCCTGGGGAAGGGACATCTTGGCGATTTGACTGGCATCATCCGTTCGACGGCGGTTTCCCCCATTGGCTGGTGCTGCTGATCGCGGTTTTGGTCATCGGTCTGCTGATCTGGGTCTATCGGCGCGAGTCCGGCGAACTGACCTGGAGCCGTCGTTTGTTTCTCGCGGTTTGCCGGTTCGGGGCCATCGCCGCCGTGCTGCTGGCGTTGACCGAAGCGAGTCTGCAAATCGATCGCACTGGCTTACCCGTCCTGGTTTTGATGGTGGATGATTCGGCAAGCATGGGTTTGACCGATCAATACGCCCCCGCGGATTTACCGGCGGGTCTCGCCGTTTCATCCGGTCAAACGGCAACGCCGCTCGGCTTGACCCGTTGGGAAATGCTCCGCGCGATTCTGGATCGAGAGGAAGGACGCTGGCTGCAACAACTCGTCAATAAGTACAAGTTAAAGGTCTATCGGTTTTCCGAATCGTCGGTCCCGATCGGTAAATCGGAGTACGTCGACGGCGCGGAACTTTCGACTCTGCTCTCGCAGTTCAATGAAATCGTGCCGAAGGGAAAGCAGACGCGACCGGGGCCGGCGGTCCGACAGATTCTCAACGATTTTCGCGGATTGCCCCCGTCGGCGATGGTGGTCATCACCGACGGCATTACGACCACGCACGACGGCGAGAGATTATCGACGGTGGCCGAACTCGCGGCGCGCCAATTCGTGCCGTTTTATGTCGTGGGAGTCGGCAGCACCGAACCGTCCAAGGATATCGAACTGTTTGACGTCGTGATGGATGACGTGACGTTCGTCAACGATCCCATGTCGATTACGGCGCGCATCAAGAGCAGCGGTTATGCGGGAAAGTCACCCGTGCTGCGAGTCCGCGATGTCAGTACCGGGGAGATCCTCATCCAGAAGAAACTGATCCTGGGGGAGGAGAACGCCGCCGCGCAGTCGGTATCGATCAATCCCGTTCCCACGCAAGCCGGCGAGTTCGATTTCAGCATCGAAGTGGTCCCGTTGCCGGGTGAATCGTTACAGGAAAATAATCAGGTTGTCAGACATGTTAGCGTTCGCGAGGAGAAGATCCGGGTATTGCTTGCCGATTCGCGTCCGCGTTACGAATTCCGCTTCGTCAAGCATCTGCTCGAACGCGAACCGAGCGTGGCATTGAGTACGGTCTTGCAGGATGCCGACATCGAATACTCGCAGGAGGATGCAACCGCGCTCGCTCATTTTCCGGTGAAGCGCGACGAATTGTGGAATTTCGACGTGATCATTCTCGGCGACGTGAATCCCGCGTATCTCAGCACGAGCGTCTATTCGCACCTGCACGAATTCGTCAGCGAGAAAGGGGGCGGGCTGATTCTCGTCGCCGGTGAGAAGTTCAATCCGCTGGCGTATCGCAACACGCCCCTTGATGTCTTGTTCCCTTTCGATATTGGGAATGCCCGATTGCCTGCGAAGGGCGAACCGATCAAGAACGGATTTCGGCCCGAACCGACCGCCGCGGGATTGCAGGGAATTCCCATACTTCGTTTCGCCGAGTCCGACGGGGACAATCGGCAAGTCTGGCGACAACTGCCCGAATTGTATTGGAAGGTCGATACGAATGAACTTAAAACGGGAGCGACGGCGTTGCTCGTCGAACCGTTGACGTCGCAGTCAAAGTCCCAGGTGTCGATCATCGCCATGCAGCGCGTCGGAAATGGCAAGGTTCTGTTTCACGCGACCGACGAATTGTGGCGCTGGCGGTTGCGCGTGGGAGATTCGTATTACGGGAAATACTGGGTTCAGGCGATTCGCTACCTGAGCCGTTCGCAGATTCTCGGTCAGGACCGCGCGGCAGAACTCATCGTCGACCGCTCGATTTACGAGCAGGGCGAACCGGTCGAATTGCGTGCCCGTTTCTTCGACGAACGCTTTCTTCCTGTGGAAAACGCCGACGTCGAAGTCGTCATCGAGCGACAGAAGGACGTCGATCGCAAGGTCGTGCTCCGGCAAAACCCGGCATCACCCTCGACGTATGAAACACGAGTGACCGATCTTCCGCCGGGAACGTTCCGGGCATGGATTTCGCAGCCGTTATTCCGCGAAAATCCGCCAGCGGTCGACTTTCGCATCGAAATCCCCCGGCGGGAATTGCTCAACCGAACGCTCGCCCGGGACGACCTGGTCTTGACGTCTCGGCGTACCAGAGGCAAGTATTACAGTGTGAGCGAGGCCGATCAGCTCCCAATGGACCTCCCCCCCGGCCGGGCCGTGACGCTGGAATCGGAACCGCCGATACCGTTGTGGAACCGCGCGGAACTGATGGGAGCGTTCGTTTTTCTGCTCGTGACGGAGTGGCTGTTGCGGAAAAGATTTCGATTGGCCTGATGCGGTTCACCGATTCGAAATATTCGACGATTGTCAAATTTTAGACGATTCACAACATGACAGTACATGACCCCGAACGACGCGAATCAATGGCGGAGACAGACGCTCCCGTCGTTGATGCCCGCTCCGTCGGCGGTCTAGCCAAGCACGGTTCGTATGGTGCAGATCATCCCGATGAATTGTTTCGACGGCTCGACGGCTTGAGACGGCAGGCTCGCCGACTGCTGTGGACTTACGGCATCAGTTCGGTCGTCATCTCGCTCATTTCATTGACGACGCTCGCCGCGCTCATCGATTGGTTATTTCAGATTGACGATACCATCGTGCGGCTGTTCATGGGGGCCGCGATTCTGACGATCACGGGAATCGTCGCGTGGAAGTCGTTGATCGGGCCGCTTCGCGAGCCGTTGACCAATCTGGCGTTGGCACGGCGATGCGAACGCCTCGATCCCACATGGAAAGATCAACTGAGCAGCGTGGTTCAGTTTCTGGAGGCGAATTTCGACCCGGCTCTCGGTTCACCGGGATTACAAAAACAGGTCGTGCGTGAAACGTTGACGCGGCTCCCGCGCCTCGACATGGGCGAGGTGTTGCAATCCAGGCCCGTCCTCGGCGTCGCGTGGACGGCGATCGGCGTCTTGCTCTTTGCACTGCTGCTAGTCGTGCTCGATCAGGCGTCGGCGGCATTGGCAATCGAACGGCTCGTGAGACCCTTTTCAGGAATTCATTGGCCCCGACAGGTTGATCTTGCATTACAGGATGAACACTGGCGGGACTGGGAGACCCAAACCGCGCAGCGGCGGGTCGTGCATGGCGAACCATTACAGATTTTCGTCGAAAATCGCCTGGGGCCGCTCCCAGAATCGGTCGTGTTGACGGTTCGCTCGGCGAAGGGTGAAGTCCGTGAAGAATCGATCCGCCGACTTTCAATTCCCGATCCCCAAAAACGCCTGCGCGATGTGGCCGCGGCGACGTTACTTCTCGAGCCGGGCGTTTGGTCATTGCGGGCGGCGGGAGGCGATGACGACGAGATGGCATGGCAGACTTTGGAAGTCATCCCCCCTCCGGCGATTGAAGACATGCAGATGACATTGACACCTCCCCCGTATGCGGGACTCCCAGCGACAACATTCGCTCCTGAAACGATGCGGATTCAAGGATTGATCGGGGCGCAGATCGACATCCGAGGGCGAACGAATCGACCTCTCACAGCGGCGTTCTTGCGGATCAAGAATCGTCCCCCCTTGCCGCTCGAAATCGATGCCGACGGAATGAACGTGAAATTGCAGTTCAGCATCGACGAACCGGGACGATATACCGTCTGGTTTGATCTGAAGGATCGCGAAGGCTTTCAGGATCCCAACGCTCGGCGATATGAAATTGAAGGACAGATCGACGCCGTTCCCGATGTCACGCTGCTTCAGCCCCGCGACGATCTGACGGTGACTGCCGATGCCGTGATCCCTTTGGAGATTCAGGTGCGGGATGACCGGGGGATCAAACAACTTCTTCTCGAATATTATTTGGGAGAGAGCGGCTCGGAAAGTCCCATCCGCCATTCGCTGACGGGAGTTCTCGGCGGAAACGAGTCGGCGAAGGCCGATGCGCAGCGCGAATTGACCTGGAAGGACGATTGGCCGTTATCTTCGCTGTCGCTCTCAGAGGGAATGCGACTGACGTTTCTCGCTGCCGCGGATGATTTTTACGACCTCGGCCCCGATCATACGGGTCGAAGCCGGTCGCGCACGCTGCACGTGATCTCCACATCGCAAAAGCAGGCCGAACTCGCAGGTCGACAGGAACAGATTCTCAAGAATCTGCTCGACGTGCAGCGATTGCAAGTCCGATCGCGAGAGGAGATCCGCGAGTTGAACCTCCAATGGCAAAGCGTCGGAGAACTTAGACCCGAAGACTTCGATAAATATCGCCGCGTCGAGCGCGAACAGCAGCAGATCGCCAAGCAGTTGTTCGGTCCCGTCACCAGCGTTCATCAACTGGCGGCGGAGTGGTTGACCGATTACAACAACAATCGTCTCGCCGCCGATGAAATGCAGAAGCGAGTCGTCGAACTCGTTCAGGAACTCGACTGGCTGAACCGCGAGATTTATCCCGCGCTCGATAATGAATTGACGCAGGTCGGGAAGCGGCTCGGCGAGCGATCGTCCAAGACGCCGGCTTCATCAAATGCCGTTGAGAAAACGCCGAAACAAATTCAGCCGGGCCGCTCAGTCAACGAGAAGGAGGAAGAACCACCGAAGGATTCATCCTCGTCTGTGATTCCGCCGACATCCGATAACAACGGCGATACCGATGATCAATCCGGCGCTCAAGAAATCGTAGATCCCGGAATTCGTGAGGCACAATCAGACTCCGCGCAAGTCGGCGATGAACCCGCAAATACGGAGCCGGAACGGGAAAAATTCAGCAGCAGCGCGCCGCGAAATTCATTGGCGCGGATTGAAGATTACCAGACGTCCGCCATCGAAACGCTCGAGGAACTGGTCGACACGATCTCCGATTGGAAGGATCTCCAGACGGTCACGGCTGAATGGCAGGAACTGATCGAATCGCAGAACGAAATCAGCGCGCAGTCGGCTGAGCTAGGGCGACAGACCCTGACGAAAAAGATACATCAACTGGCCGTTCAGGAGCGGGCCGAACTGACGAAGACTGCCGAAAAGCAGCACAACATCGCCGAACGATTGCAGCAATTCAAAGATCGCTTATCGCAGGAGTTGCTCACGGAGGCAAAGCCCGACGATAAAGAACGCGATCTCTTGCAGGAACTGAGCGACGAATTGTCGTCCAGTCCCCTGTCCGGGAAGATGCAGGAAGCAGAATCGTCGATCCGCCGAAATGAACTCGGCCAAGCAGCGACCACCCAGTCCGAAATCGAAAAGGAACTCGAAGATCTGCACAATCTCCTCCAGCAACGGCAGGAGACGGATACCGAAACGCTGATCAAAAAGATCAAACAGTTCGAAGAAGCAACCGAAGAGTTGCGGAAACAACAACAGGATCTCACGCGCGATGTCGAGTCGCTGACCCCCTCGGAACCTGGTGCCGAGCAGCCGAAACCGTCGGAAGATGAGCGAGACAAACTCGTCAAGAAACAGCAGAAGAACGCCGAACAGGCCAGTCGCTTATCGCATCGGTTGAAGCGCGCCGGATTAGACGAGAGTCGTGAGCCGTTACGCCGTGCGACCGAAGAAATGAAGCAGGCGGTGGCCGATTTGATGGCCGATCGGTTGGAGCAGCTTCGCAAGCGGAAGGACCAGATCGAGCAATCGCTCGAACAAGGTCAGCGCGAACTCGCAAAAGCACGCCGGAAACTGGAAACGCAACTCGCCCGAGAAATGCTTGCGCGGCTGGAACAGGAAGTTCAGGGATTGATCGAACGGCAGGCCTCCATCGTCGTCGAGATCGCTCGGTTGCGGGCCGAATTCGATCTCAAGCAAAGATTGAACCGGGCACAACTCAAAACGTTGCGAGATACCGCCGACGGCCAGGATCGCCTCCAGGTCGATACCCGGCAGATCGCCGAGAGATTGCGAGAGGCACCGGTCTTTTCCTATGCCCTCAATGGCGCGGCCGAGAGCATGCAAGCGACCGTGACACGGTTGCGCGAACGCCTCGTCGATCAACAGGCGGTCGAGAGCGCCGAAGCCGCTCGGCGTCAGTTGCTCGATCTTCTTACGGCTCTCGCCTCACCGGAACGCAAAGAAGGAAGTTCCGAAAATGCGGTGATCGACGGGGGAGGTTCGCAGGCTCAGCTTCCTCACGCGCCGGAAATTCCGCAAGCATCACAGGTCCGCTTGCTCAAGCAGTTGCAGACGGAAATCCGCGAGAAAACGGCGCGGTGGCACGATCGGCAGGGTACACAGCCGGAACTCTCGCAGGAGGCGCGCGCCGAGCGGGATCGATTGACGACACAGCAACAGGCCTTGCTAGAATTGGCGCAGTTGCTGCTGAAATCCCTGGCGACATGGGATCCCGATGCCGTGCCGGCGGAGAGCAGTGAACCCGACGGCGATCAGCCGGATGCCCCCGCAGCCGACTCCGATAACAATGAGGATCAGCAATCGACCGATCCCACAATCGACGAAAACAAAAATGATAACAACGACTCCGGCGAAAAGTCCTCGTCGCGATCGAACGATTCGGGCATCGACACGAGCCAGTCTCAGGCGTCGTCTCAGCGAAATGTTTTCGCGTTTCAACAGAGTCCTCCACCCGATCCGACTCCCCCGGAAAAACCTGAGATACCCGAAGATTCAGGTGACAACGCCCGTGCCTCGGCTTTGTCGGCGGTGATGGACTTACAGAAACTGGCGACGAGCATCCTGGAGGCGATGCAGGGGGCCGAGCGAAAATTGTCCGCCGGTGAGGCGGGTTCTTCCACGCAGGAGAACCAGCAGCAGGCGGAACAGGCGATCGATGAACTGCTGAAGCAACTCGATCAGATGTCGCAGCAACAGCCGAATTCCGACGAGAATTCGCAGTCCGATGAGAAGCAATCGCAAGCCGAGGGCGAAAAGTCCAAGGCGAAGGACGAAAAGGAAGAATCCGGCACGGAGTCATCGAATTCGCGCCGGCAGGATGATCAGCCCCAGAACTCCACGGAAAATATTTCGAAGGGGAAAAGCGGAGAGGAAAAGCTGAGCGTACCGCAGAAACTTGCGAAAGAGGTCTGGGGGCATTTACCCGATTCCGTCCGCGACCAGATGTTGACGCTGTTTTCCGAAAAATATCTGCCGCGCTACGAAGATCTCATTCGGCGCTATTATGAAGCGCTGGCGGATGAAGAGCAGAGCGACCGCTGATGGGTGGTCGTTTAGCCCCGAGCATGTTACAGTCTTGTAGTCCACATGCACGTTTCAGGCCTGTTTCCGAATTATCGGATGCCCGGAATTCCCTCACGAAGTGCTCCCGCAGAAATATCTTGGCTGTATTGGCATGAATGTAAAGTGAAAACCATTCGAATGGACCCAAGTATTTCTGCGGTTTAACAAAGAGAGATTTCGTCTCTCGAAAGTCGAATATGAAACCCGATTCGCGTCAGAAACCTTCAGCCGCCGTTCCCGCATCGGACGACCAGCCGAAGCGAATTCGCCTGCAACGCGTTCTCGCCGCCGCCGGGCTTGGCTCGCGCAGACATTGCGAGGAATACATCGTTCAGGGACGAGTCACCGTCGATGGTGTGATCGCCAAGGAACTGGGGACGACGGTCGATCCTCAACGGCAAAAAATCGCCTGCGACGGCGAAATTGTGCGCCCGCTCACGAAAAGATATTTCGTGTTCAACAAACCCAAAGGGGTCTTGTGTACGAATCGCGATCCTCAGGGTCGGCCGCGCGTGATCGATTACGTCGGCGGACATCAATCGGGATTATTCCCCGTCGGACGTCTCGATGAAAACAGTCAGGGATTAATCGTCGTCACCAACGACGGCGAACTCGCCGAACGACTGGCGCATCCCCGGTACCGCGTCCCGCGGACCTATCAGGTGCAAGTCGCCGGTTTCCCTTCACCCGAAACGCTCTTGCAAATGGTTAAGGGACTGTACTTTCAAGAGGGAAAATTTCGCGTGCAGAGTGTGGCTCGCGTCAAGACGCAAGGTGAGAGCACCATTCTGGACGTGACGCTCAACGAAGGGCAAAACCGTGAGATTCGCCGATTGTTCGCCCGCATGGGGCATAAAGTTCTGCAATTGGAGCGGGTGTCGTTCGGTCCGCTGCGGCTTGGAAAACTGGCGGTAGGCGACCTCCGTCCGCTAACGACCGCCGAAGTTCGCTCGCTCAAGGAATTTCGTCCCGATCGCCAGCAGAAAGCCCCCGCCGCTCAGGTTTCTCCCGACGCGCGGGAAGAACGAAAACCAAGATCGCCGGCTCCCGAACGCGACCGTCGACGTACTCTCCCCTCCCCTGCG
>JBJXGP010000412.1:0-2778 GCA_046160425.1 Planctomycetaceae bacterium | reverse complement strand
ATGGGACATCTTGACCCAGTTCCCAGATCATCACCCCCTTGAGCTTCTGATCGAACGCGAAATCGATCTTGGCGCGGATCGTCGCCTCACCGTTGAATGCGAAACCGTCGACTGCATCACTCGCGGGGTCAAGCTTCCCCTCGGCATTCAGTTCGGCATAGGTGCGGGCATCTCCTTTTTCATTGCGGCCGTAAAACGGCAAGCCGAGCGCGATCTTCGCCGGCGGGCAGCCCCAGTCGATCAACTGCTTCACTTCCGCTTGCGATTTTTCGAGCGTCGCCTGCGGATAATCGTGGTCGTATGACATCAAGTGGACGCGGTCGACCCCCTGGTAACCCGCTTTGCCGATGTCTTGCCAGCCCGCCTGCGCAATCGTCACCAGCAGTTTGTGTTTACGGAAATTCTGTTTCGTCTCGGCGAGCAATTGGCCGTAAGCAGCGAGTTCGGTTTCATCTTTGGGATGTTCCCAGTCGAAATCGACGCCGTCGAATTTGTGGGTCCGGCAGAACGTCAACAATTCGGCGATGAATGGGGCACGCGTCTTCTGGTTCTTGGCAATGGATGGAAAACCTTCGGAACGATCCCACCCGCCGACGGTGATCAGCAGTCGGCATTTGTGGAGACGTTTGATCGCGTACAGTTTCTGCAAGACCGCCTCGGAGACCGCCGCTTCGGGAAGATGGCCGTTGGCGTCCGGCCGCAGCGAGAAGTAAACGAGGTCCGTCACCCCGGCGAATTGTTCGGGGCTGCAACTTTCGATCCGATAATCGGGAAGATACCCGACGACGACAAACTCGCGTTCGGCAGCGTCGGCGCGGAAATTGCCACCGAGGAAAATAATGATCAAAGTCAAGACGAAGGATGGACAGCGTACCATAAGATTATTCCTCGTTCATCATTCTATCATCGTTCCCTTGTAACTCAAAATCAAAAACCTGCATCCGGTGATCGCTCAAGCGGCTGGAATTCAGCCGATAATCGAGCGGCGTGATCCGCGGTCCGAAAAAACATTGGTCGAGGGCATACATCGGCACGGGGACGGGCCACGTGTACGACCAGCCGGTGCCGGCGGTCCAGTAGGCGTGTCGATAACCTTGCGGAAGCCGCGAGAGGCCGAGCGATTCGCGCGGGGCGTTGAAATCGCCGACGATGATGTCGGGCTGATGGGTCTCGATCAAGGCGTGAATCTGCTTCAGCAGTGGGTCGCGAGGCACGAATGGATCGGAGATCAAATCGACCGCGAGGATTTTCAGTTTCCCAGACGGTGAATGCCAATCGAGCAGATGCACTTTCGCTTCGCGCGATTTGATCAGCCAGCCGAGATCGTCAATCGATCCCCGTCCCCAGACCGCCATGCTTCCGATCCGAAACCACTGCGATTGGTTGGCGTTTCCCGTCGTTGAACTCGGCTCCGCGCGCAGTCGCGTCAAGTCATCGAGCGAGGCGCCGTCGGGGATTTCGGAGAGCAGATAGAAGTCCCCCTGTTCCGTAGCGAGCGTCTGTTGAATCTTGTCCCAGCCGAGATGGCCGCGGAAGACGTTCCAATGCACAAGCCGCAAGGTTTGTGCATTGGGGTTGGCTTGATTGACGTCGGTCGATCTCCAGAATGAATTTTCGCGAAAGCAGATGATGCCGACGGGAAGCATCGCGAGCAGCAACAGCAGCCCGGCGAAGCGTCGCCGCTTTTTCGCGAAAGCGATCAATGCCGCGACGAGGAAGCACGCCGCGAGCAAAGGGGAGGGGATGTAGAAGCAGATTCCAGTCAGCCAAATGACATCGCGGAAAATCTGCCCGACGCCCCACATGATGGCGAGAGTGAAGAGCAATCCGCAACTTGTGCGCGAGAGAAAACGTTTCAAGTCGAATCGTCCTTGAACGAACGTCGGGAGTCAGGTGGCACTGGCGGCTTGCCCGCCAGTGGAATGGAACTTCGAATTTCATTGTGCGAAGCGGAAGCTCTCGCTGACTTGCGTTCCCAAGCGGAGCTTGGGAACGAGGGACACGAGGGGACATCCAACGACAAAGCTGCATTCTCCAAAAGAACCGGTTATCATACTCGCAAAGTGCATTCCGCGCGAACGACGATTTTGAAATACCTCAGCAAAGGCCGCATCATGGATTATCGCAACCTGGGAAAAGCCGGAGTCAAAGTCTCACGCATCTGTCTCGGCACGATGATGTTCGGCGGGCAGACGACCGAAGCCGATTCGATCAAGATCATGCATCACGCCCTCGAGCAGGGGATCAACTTCTTCGATACGGCGGACATCTACCACGTCGGAGAATCGGAACGAGTCGTCGGCAAAGCGATCGCCGATCGTCGCGAGCAGGTGGTGCTGGCGACGAAAGGGCGCGGGGCGATGGGGACCGGTCCCAACGACAAGGGAGCCAGTCGCGTGCATATGTTGCGTGCTCTCGATGCCAGTTTGAAGCGGCTGAAGACCGATCACATCGACGTCTATTATCAGCACACTCCCGATTACGACACGCCGGTCGACGAGACGCTGCGGGCGTTCGATGACATGGTCCGCTCGGGGAAGGTCATGTACATCGGCTGTTCGAACTTCCGCGCGTGGAGATTGTGCGAAGCGCTCTGGACCAGCGACAAGCTCGGCCTGCACGCGTTCTCGTGCATCCAGCCGCTCTACAACCTCGTCAATCGCGACATCGAAGTCGAACTTCTGCCGTTGTGCCAGGAGAAAAAAATCGGCGTCGTGAGCTACAGCCCGCTGGCCCGCGGCATTCTCACCGGTAAGTACAAACCGGGTGCCGAGTTCC
>JBJXGP010000411.1:0-19713 GCA_046160425.1 Planctomycetaceae bacterium | reverse complement strand
GGGATTATGGATTCCGGAGAACGAAGCCTCTGCACAAGGATCGATGGGGATGACCGATTCGGACCAGGATCGTGGCGAACTGGCGGCGCGATATCTCGATCTCTTGCCGTACCCGCCATATCCGTTACAGGAAGATGCTTTGCTGGGGTGGTTTACGACCTCACAAGGGATCATGGTCTCGGCCCCGACTGGTACCGGTAAAACGTTGATCGCCGAGGCCGCGCTGTTCGAAGCCCTGTCGAGCAAAGAGGGATCGACGGCGTACTACACCACGCCATTGATCGCACTCACCGAGCAGAAGTTTCACGAATTTCAGGAACTCGCCGTTCGCTGGGGCTTTTCTGCCGACAAGATTGGGTTGGTGACCGGACATCGCAAGGTGAATCCCGATGCTCCGGTCCTGGTCGTCGTCGCCGAGATTTTACTCAATCGATTACTGCATCCCGAAGCATTCGATTTCAGCAAAGTCTCTGCAGTCGTGATGGACGAGTTTCACAGCTTCAACGACATCGAGCGGGGAATCGTCTGGGAGTTATCGCTCAGTCTGCTTCCCAAAACAGTCCGGCTGATGCTGCTGTCGGCGACCATCGGCAATGCCGCCGAGTTCCTCGTCTGGTTGTCGAGATCGCACGGCCGGGCACTGCAACTGTTTCAGGGGAACGAACGGAAAATTCCGCTGAGCTATCATTGGGTCGGCGATCGCCTGCTCAACGAACAGATGGAAGAAATGGCCGTCGGCGATGAAATGCAGCGCAAACTTCCCGCGCTGCTCTTCTGTTTCAATCGCAACGAGTGCTGGGACGTCGCCGAACAGCTCAAGGGAAAATCGCTACTCAAAGAAGGGCAACAGAAACGATTGACGGAGATCGTTCTGCAATCGGACTGGTCGCAGGGGGCCGGACCGAAACTCAAACCGCTGCTGCTTCGCGGCGTGGGGATCCATCACGCGGGAATCATGCCCAAGTATCGCCGGCTCATCGAATCGCTATTCCAGAAAAAGTTGCTTTCGGTCGTCGTCTGCACCGAAACGCTCGCCGCAGGGATCAATCTCCCCGCTCGTTCGGTCGTGTTGACGACGCTGGTGAAAGGCCCGTCCGGTAAGCGGAAGCTGATCGACCCCAGTTCGGCGCATCAAATGTTCGGCCGCGCGGGGCGGCCGCAATTCGATACGCAGGGACACATCTTCGTCCTCGCGCACGAAGACGACGTACAACTGCTGCGCTGGAAGGAACGCTACGATTCGATCCCCGAAGATACCAAGGATCCTCTGTTGATCCGGGCCAAGAAGAAACTCAAAAAGAAGATGCCACAACGCAAAACCGATGAGGTCTATTGGAACGAAGTTCAATTTCAGAAATTGATCGCTTCTCCGCCGGGAAAATTGTCGAGCCGCGGTTACCTCCCCTGGCGGCTGCTGGCGTACTTGCTGAAGATTTCGCCGCACGTCGCGATCTTGCGCAACACCGTCCGCAAGCGGTTGCTCGATCCGATTCAACTCGAACACGGCGAGCGCGAACTGACGCAGATGCTGCTGACGCTGTGGGCGGGGGGATACATCACCCTCGTCCCCGATCCCCCCGCGCCTGTCATCGAATCGGCGGGAGTACTCCCCGCGACGACTCCTTCAGCGGGGCCGGCTAATGAACCACCGTCTGAAACGCCTCCTCAACCAGAGGCACCCGCAGGGACATTCGGCGCGCTCCTGCATGCGGCTCGCTCGACTCCCCCTAAGCCGGACAAGAAAAAAGGAACGAAATCGGACGGCGATGATTCCCTGCCGCGACGGATTTCGGAGAAAGAAAAACTTCAACTCCAGAACAAGTCGCCTGGCAGCGCGAAACCCGCGCTCGAGCATGAAAACCGCTACGAACCTCAGCAGGCTCATGCCACCCCTTTGCTGGATCGATTGCTGATTTTCCGGAGCGTGAACCCGATCTACGGTTCGTTTCTGCTCAACCATCTGGGAATTGCCAGCCGCGAAGAACGAGTGCAGGCTCTCGAAAGCGTGCTCGAACTGCCGACGTCGATGTGGCGGGATGTGAAAGTCCCCCCGCTGGAAGAACTCCCTCCGGGACCGCTCGCCATGACGCGGCTCGATCAGGAATTGCTCAATCGCGGTCTCGTCACTCCCGCGCAATTGAAATTCGGATCGGCGGACGACGAACAAAATCGCGACGCCGCGAAAACCTCTCAGAAGCCTTTCGAAGAAAGGTTTTTATGGAAGCCGTGTCTCGCGGAAAAACTGCAACTGCTGTTTCGCTCGGAGTACCCCGGCGTCGCCGACGTGCGGATTTCTCCCGTGTGGGTCGCGGGAAATCTGCTCCGCTTTCAGGGGGACTTCAACAAGTACGTCACCTCGCAGCAACTCGTCAAACAGGAAGGGGCGATCTTCCGGCATTTGCTCCGCCTGATCCTGCTGTGCGGCGAGTTTCTGCAACTCACTCCGACCGACGGCGACCCACGCGAATGGCAAGACGATCTCCGCAGTCTCGCCGACATGCTGACCGAAAGTTGCCGAGCCGTCGATCCCGCCAGCACCGACGAGATCATGGAGATGGTAAAAGCCGTCGACATCGTCGTATCGGAAGAAGCGATTCCCGTGAACGGCACATCTACCGTTTCCGATAACCGGGAAATTCGATGAAGACTTTTTGTGCTCCGTCCTGTTTGTCGCGGAAGATTTCGAAGGCGGTTTGAATCTCCGCGAGTGGCAGCGTATGTGTGATCAACGGCGAGACGTCGACCCGTCCTTCGTTGATCCAGCGCATCGCCAGCGGGAAGTCCCGCTTGAAGTCGGGATGAACGCTGGTGTGAATCGTCAGATTCTTGAAGAACAGATCGAGCCAGCGGACCTTGTTGATTTCGGGTTCGGGGACGCCGAAGAATAAAATGCGGCCGAATTTCCGCGCCAGATCGATGCACAGATTCAGCGCCTGGTCGTGATGTCCGACGACTTCGATGACGACGTCGGCCATGTTACCGTCGGTCAGTTCCTGCACTCGGCGAACGGGATCTTCCTGCGAATTGCAGATCGTCGCCGTCGCTCCGGTTTTCTTGCTCGTTTCCAGACGCGAGGCGACTTTGTCGACGCCAATGATCTGCCTGGCTCCGAGATTTCGGACCGCCAGATTGAAGAATTGCCCCATCGGCCCCTGACCGACGATGACGACGTCCTTGTCGATCAGATCGGGAATCTTTTTCAGCGCATAAATCACGGTCCCCAACGGCTGAGCCATGAGCGCACACGCATCGTTCGGCTGCGAAACGAACGGGATCGCCCGGCTGGCATCGACCGTGTATCGTTCGAATAATCCGAGATGATCGGGAGGAACGACCAGCACGCGGTCGCCGGGTTCGAATCGGCTACCCTGCTGAGCGATCACGCGCCCGATCATTTCATGCAGCGACTGGCCGACCTTGACCGGATATTCGTGCTCGTCTCCGTCGAAAAACGGTAGGTCGGAACCGCACAGGCAGGCGAGTTCGGGTTCGAAGATGATTTCCCCCGCAGGAGATTTCGGCCCCTGGGGACTCAACTCGGGCTCGCCCACGTCAATCAGTTCAATACGGCCACGCTCGGGGATATAACCGGCTAACACAGGCGCTTCCTTTCAAGTCGATCCTCTGAAGTGGAATCATGGAGTTCAATGACGAATGTCGAATTCCGAATGACGAAAAAATGACGAATTCCCCAATGAGCAAATCGATGAAGCGATCAGGCGACACATGATGGCGAGCATTCAGGCATTCGTCATTGGGGCTTGATTAGACATTCGTGCTTCGTCATTCTTCCGAAGACGAAGCATTATGCCAATATGCTCTTATCGGAACAACTCTGGGACCACCCGCGCGTGAGTCACTTCCGCGTCGGTCAGGCTCGTCTCGCGTCCGTCATAGGGCTGCGTGAGCCGCATGTGATCGAGACCGAGCGCCGCCAGCAGCGTGGCATGCAGATCCTGTACGTTGACCACGTTCTCGACCGACTTGTAGCCGAAGGGGTCGGTCGCGCCGTGGACGTAGCCCTGCTTGAATCCTCCTCCCGCGATCCAGAGCGAAAACGCATGCCGATTGTGATCGCGGCCGTCGCTCCCCTGCGAGATCGGCAGGCGGCCGAATTCACCCGTCCAGATGACGATCGTGTCGTCGAGCAATCCGCGCTGCTTGAGATCCTTGATGAGCGCGGCGCTCGGCTGATCGGTTCGCTCGCAAAGTCCTTTCAGGCTTTCTGCGTTGCGGCTGTGCGTATCCCACGGCTGACCGCTCATGTAGACCTGCACGAAGCGGACTCCCTGTTCGACCAGCTTGCGCGCGATCAGGCATCGCGAACCGTAATCTTCGGTTGCGGGTTTATCCATACCGTACATTTTGCGCGTCGCTTCGGTTTCATCCGACAGGTCGAGCAGTTTCGGCACGGCGGTCTGCATCCGCGCGGCGGTCTCAAAGTTGGCGATGCGTGCCGTCAGTTCGGTGTTTTCGGGATATCGTGACGCCTGCCGTGAATTCAGCCGATTGAGAAAACGCAACTGATTCTGCCGGGCGGATGCCGAGACGCCATCCGGACTTCGCAAATTGAGAACCGGCGAAGTCCCCGAACGAAAGACCGTCCCCTGATAGACCGCCGGGAGGCAGCCCGACGTCCAGTTCTTTTCGCCATCCACCGGCAAACCTCCGGGATCGGAGAGGACGACATACGCCGGCAGATCGCGATTCTCGCTGCCGAGCGCATACGTGACCCACGAACCCCAAGTCGGCATCCCCGCGAAGAGTCGGCCGGAATGAATCATCCGCAAAGCCGCTTCGTGATCGACCGAGCCGGTCGTCATCGAGCGAATCATGGTGATGTCGTCGACGATTTGCGACGTGTGCGTGAAGAGTTCGCACAACTCCATCCCCGATTCGCCGTGTTTGTGAAATTTATAGGGAGAACCGAGCACGTTCCCTTTTTGCTTGTCGAAATGCGTTTCCAGTTCGCCGGCAGGATACGGTTTGCCGTGCCAACGCGTCAGTTCGGTTTTGGGATCGAACAGATCGACCTGACTCGGCCCGCCGTTCTGAAAGAGGCAAATGACCGATTTCGCCCGCGGAGCAAAATCGTGGCCGACGGGACGCTGTTCGGACGACGAAGCCGCCGAGGCTCGCCGTTCATCGCTCAGCAGCGACGCCAGCGCGAGCAGACCGACGTTTCCGGCGTATTGACCGAGAAACATCCGCCGCGAGATGTCCTGAATCGTATTCGCGTCACCGCAACCGCAATTCGCATACGGATTCATCGTGTTTTCCTCAAGGACTCAAAGTGGGTAGCCCGGACAGCTCTGTGTCCGGGTCGCAAAGCGACAAGAGGTCATTTTATTGTCATCGTTGGAGTACAGCCTTCAGGCTGTCTGGGGCAGGCTAAAACCTGTACTCCAACACAATCACCCTACAGTTCACTCCACATACAGGCAGGCGTTGCTCGCCAGCAGCAATTGACAGAAATCGCTCCAGGCTCGTTGCTGCGGATCGGCCAATTCTACATATTCTTTGTGTTGCGATTCCAAAAATTGAAGCGACTCTTCCAGATCGACGTTCGAAGGTTCGCGTCCCGTGGCCAGCAGGAATGCGAGACGAATTCTGTCGGCGGAGTTATCGCCCCCTTCCGCCGCAATGCGAGCCGCCAGATGCGAGCCGCGGGCGACGGCGAATTCTGAATTGAGCAGATTGAGCGACTGCAGCGGCATCGTCGTGACCGGTCGACGCGGGCAGTTGATCACAATCGTCGGGGCATCGAAGACGTTCAGCATGCTCAAACCTTGCGTGCGGCGTTGCTGCAAAAAGATCGAACGGCGATGCGCGCCGGTTTGATTTTCAGGAACGACGACTTCGGCCGCGCCGTTGCGAGTGGTCGCGACATACGGACCGGAAAACATGATTTCCAGATCGCCGCTGATCGCCAGATGTGTATCGCGGACCGCCTCGGCATCAAGCCTTCGGATCGGATACCGCCACCAGAGCCGATTGAAGCGATCGATTTCCATTCCCGCATCGTGGGCAGAACTCGCTTGTCGAAAGACCGCCGACGTCAGAATGAGACGATGGATGTGTTTGAGGCTCCATTCCGATTTCATGAATTGATAGGCCAGCCAGTCGATCAGTTCCGGATGCGTCGGATCGGATCCGCTCATGCCGAGATTCTCGCTGGTGCTGACGATGCCGGTTCCGAAATGATATTGCCAGACGCGGTTGACCTGCACGCGAGCCATTAACGATGCGGCGCGAGAATCCTCGCGCGTCACCCAATTGGCCCACGCCAGCCTCTGTCCGGTCGAGGGGACGCCGTTCGGCTGCGGAATTATTCCGAATGGGTTGTCCTCTTCGTTCAACGCTGCAATCGGTGTGGGAGTGACTTTCTCCTTCGGTTGCGAATACTCTCCCCGGTCGAGCAAAAACACATCGGGAGGTTCGGGCAACGTGTCCGTGACCCACGAAATGCGTCCCGGTTCCGCCCCCCGCAACTCTTCGAGCGTTTTCGAGCGAGAACTGATTTCTTCCTGCCGACGCTGAATTTCTGCCGAGAATTGCTGGACCTCTTCGGCAGTCGGACCATCTTTCGATTTGGTATCGGCAGCAACCGGTGCTAATGTCTCGATGACCAGTCGGTCGACGATGAAGCTGCGGTTGCAACAGAATTCGAACCCGAAACTTCCATCCGGCAAGTCGGCCGCTTCGAAATCGCGATGCGGACCTTCGGGCAAGCCGTGGACCAGATGTTCCATGCGAAATTTGCCACCCTCGATATGCGTGATGCGGATGCCGAAATTCTGACCGCTCTCGTACTTCGCCGACCCGATCGCTCCTGACGGTGCCATGTCATCACCGGGGTAGTCGAGAAAGAGGTTCCCCCCACCCGCCGGAGAGCCGTCGATCAAAATGTTTCCGCCGGTGACGGAACTGTTGTCGTTGAAATCGTGCAAGGCGATGCAGTAGCCGATCCGCTCGGCGGAAGCTCCGTCCCCGATTTTCGTGTCGACGAGATCGAAGCTGACCTGAATCCACGAACCCGGCTGATCGGGAGTCCAATCGAAGACCTCTTTCGTCGAGAGAAACTTGTCGCCGCTCGCTCCCCCTTCGATGATCTGCAATGTCCCGTTTTTCACCTGCGCGGCGGGCAACGGCGTTTGCGTCACGTCTGCGGATTCCGTCTCCAGCAACGCAATGGCGGCTGTCCCTGCGTGTGTGTCATCGCCGGGAATGGTGTTCGTCCAACGAACGGCGAGTTGCGACGGGTCGTCGAAATTGTCTTCGAAACGAATTGTTCCCGGCAGCCGATGTTCGCGAATCCAATCGGAGAGGTCTGTTCGCATCGCGGCGATTTGGATTTCGAGTTCGCTCTGTTGCGATTTCCAGCGTTCGTACACGCCGGGAAGATTGGCCTTCGTGACCCGTTCGTTCGGTTTGAGCCAGCTATTGAGATTGAAGACGGGGAAAAAGACCGATTGAAACTGATAGAAATCGCGTTGACTCACCGGTTCGAATTTGTGGTCGTGGCATTTGGCACATTGAAACGTCAAACCGAGCAGCGACGAGGCGACAATCTGCTGCGTCGACTCGAGCGCCGTGTAACGATCGATGCGGACTTCATCGGGATTGCCGTCGCTTTCGCCGCTCCCATCCTGGCCGTTGCGGAGATAATGCGTGGCGACGAGCAGATCGATCATCTCCGGCGTCGCCGACGTCAGATGCGCATTCGGATCGAATCCCGAGAGTTCATCGCCGGCCATCTGCTCGCGGACGAACCGATCGAAAGGCATGTCGTCGTTGATCGCACGAATGACGTAATCGCGATACCGGTAGGCCAGAGGTCGGTCGGAATCGGCATTGAAATAGCCGTTCGAGTCGGCGTATCCCGCCGCATCGAGCCAGTATTTCCCCCAGCGGACCCCATATTGTGGCGAGGCGAGATATCGCTCGACCATCGCTTCATACGCATCCGGAGATTCATCGGCGAGAAACGTGGCGATCTCGTCGGGCGTGGGAGGAAGCCCTGTGAGCGTGAAACTGACGCGGCGAATCAGCGTGTTTCGGTCGGCTTCGGGATTGAACGGCAGTCCGGCTCGATCCAGCTCCGCCGCAATGAATCGATCGATCGGCGTGCGACACGCTTGTGGTTTTTTCACCGGCGGGAGAGTCGGCGATTGCAGTCGTGTGAACGCCCAGTGTTCATCCTTCTGCATTGCTGTGGCGGCGGCTTCGTCGGCCGGCAAGCCTATCGCACCGTCGGCAATCCAATCTTTGAGGATCGTTTTTTCTGCGTTCGTGAGCGGATGCTCGGGAGGCATTTCATTCTGGCTGACGCGCTGCCACAGCAGACTTTTGTCCAAATCCTTCGGCACGACCGCCGGCCCCGTCGTACCGCCACGAAACACGCGGACCGCCGAGTGAAGCTGGAGTTCGCCTTCTTTCTTCGAAACGCCGTGGCACTTGAAGCAGTTCCGTTTCAGGATCGGCAGCACATCGGTCTGAAAGGGGGTCTTTTCCGCGGCTGAAAGATCAACTGTCGTTACGGGAAAAATGCAAATGCTCAACCCGCATACGACCCGTCGGAAGAGATTCGGCACACGTAAATTCGTCATGAGGGCGACCTGTCTCATCAAAGAGAAGTCGTTGTCTTGGTCGTTATTCGCGGTGACGACTGGCTGGATTCATCGGGTGGACGTCTTTCGACAATGCGATCACATCCACGTTCCCCATTATAACTTCGGATCCGATGGAAAGGCGAGTCCGGAATGGTAAAGCGGCAGGCACTCGCGCGCGATAGCGAACGGTCAGGAAGGGCGGGACATTTCCGCGGCCTTCGACTTCCCGTTTCTGCGTCTTCGATTTGCGAAATTCGCCGAGAGGCCGTAGAGCAGGTAGACCGGCGGGCGCAGCAGGCGATGAGGCAATGCGATACCCAAGCCACGATGAGAGGCTGCCGGCGATTCACGGTTGGCGATCTGAAAGATGAATTGCCAATGGAAACTCAGCCCGCACAGCACTGCCAGATGCCAGAGTTCATGGGGGCCGATGACCCCGTCGACCAGAGTCGGGGCGTGGAGCATCAGGACAATCGCACCTGCGGTGTAGACGAGTCCGCCGAAGACCGCCTTGCGGATGCACGTCCAGCCGTAGCGCCGCCAGACTTCAAGCGCGGTGACCGCTCCCGCCCAGCCGTAGACGAGGAAGATCACCATCCCGGCGAACCCGGGGCTTCCCTGATAGACGGAAAATTTCAGCCACGCCCCGAGGAGGGCAAAGCCCCACGCCACCATCAGCGGCACCCAGCGCCACAGGCCGGTGAAGAGAATCAGATGCACTGGAGTGACGCAACCCGCCATCATCAGGAAAATCCCCGCGACGTCGGCCCGCAGTAAAAGATCCCGCATCGGTCCCGGCCAGAACGCATGGTAGAGACTGCTGATCAGCAGTGCCTGGATCGAAGTATACGCCATGATCGCCAGCCCGGCCCGTCGGATGCCGTTTCCCTCGCCCCGCCGAACCAACCGCACGGCCAGCACGAGAAACACGCCCACCCCCAGCAAATGGCTGAGCACGCTGAACGGTTCCCGCAACCCGAATCCCGGAAGTACATGAATGTCGTGCATGCGGCGGAGAGTAGTGGAATTCGCCGATTGCGGAAAGAGGGGTTTTTGGTGGTGAAAGTGGCGGGATTACTCGAAATTATATCTGAGCAGGTGGTTCATCATGTTCAGTTATTTCCTTAGCATGGAACGACGGGGCAACCACATATGACTCGCCAATAAGAAGAGCTTGTAGCTGCGGACTTTCTGGTATCCAGTGTACTCCATCCCAAAATAATGGATCGCACGGGGGCAGCATGGAATGTCTGATATGGTGATTATCGAGTATCTTCGCGTAAGCATCAAGCAGTTGAACAGGGCCTTTTGCTACCAGCCCATGTCCGCTTCGGAAGATGTCAGAAACGCGGCCCGGTAGATTGAGAAAAAGGTCAAACGGAAACCAATTGCCAACCATTTCTTTGTGTTTTTCGACCAATTCTCCCAGTAATGCAAATGCATCCGTCGGGGTGCCATAAAAGTAAAGTTCTCCCTGCTTTTGAACATGCGGCCAAAGGACAATATGGTCATTCACCAAATCCACCAGATCATCATTTTCTAGAGCGAGAATTCGATACGATCTCGGGCGTCCACAGTGGATGGACCAAACACGAGGCGGTGCGTCGGAAATCTGAACACGAAATTGAAGAACTAGATCGGAACCGCTCCAATTTGCGGATGTGATCGATGTCCAGCCATCTTCCTCGTATTCAAGTTTCTCCATGAGTTGAAGTAAATTTTGAATCAAGCTGGCTCCTGATCGTTATTTCACAATTCGTTCAAATCTTCAACAACTTCCGCGCATTATCCCGGAAGATCTTCGCCTGCACGTCCTCCGGTAATTCGAGTTGACGGTAAAGCGTCAATTGCGGCACATCCTGGCCCGGCGCCAAATAATCGGTGCCGAAGAGCATGCGGTCGGCCCAGCGGAGCAGGAATTCGCGGCCGAATTTTATGTCGCGCATGATGGCGTTTGCGCCGCTGCCGGCTGACAGGTCGCCGTAGATGTTGGGGCATTCGGTCATGATCCGCTCGATCGCGCCGCCGGGGATCACCGGTTCTTTGGGATACCCGCCGAGCTGGTTTTGCTCCTTGACGTCGGCGGAGATCGAGGCCCACCACGCTGTCGCGTGCGCCATGAAGTTGGTCTGCGGAAACATCTTCAAGACCTTCTCCAATAACGGCAGGCCGGGGGCATCGATGTTGCGAATCGTGTCGGAGTGAAACAGCACCGGCAGCCCGACCTCGCCGCACGCTTCGTAGACGAGCAGGTTGCGAGGGTCATCCATGGCGATGCCGGTTTTATGTTCGCCGAAGCCTTTAGCCCCGGCATCGATGTACAGTTTGAGCATGTCGATCAGCCCCTGCTTCCCGCCGGTGAAACTGGTTCGCGGGTCGATGCAGCAGAAGGGGATCAACCGGTCGCGGTGATCCTTCGTCTCGTGCAGCACGAAGTCGGGGGTGAGCAGGTAGCTTGATGACTCCGGCGAGACGAGCGGCAAGACGACCGCCTGAGAGATATCGCTTTCGTCCATCCACTTGAGCAGGTCTTTGGCGGTCAGAACTTCGGTCGTATTCCAGGTCCGCCCCAGGTGCGTATGGACATCGACGTAGCGACCGGCGGGATACTCTTTCTGACCCTGACCGTCGGCCGGTTTATCCTCGGCTTTGACATCGATGCGGCCAGTGAACGGGAACCCCGAAGCAAGACCGGCGAACAGAGCGCCCGCGGTTGCATTCTTGAGAAGTTGACGACGGGACATGGTGGCGCTGGCGATGTGCATGGAAAAGTCCTTTCGCACTGAGGGTTTCGGGGAAGTTGTTGCCGTTATCTTGTCATGCGCGGGGGATGATGTCCAGCGTTGAACGCCTGACTGTAGCTGGCCTCTGCGAGGCCGGTCCGAGGTCACAGACCTCGGCTACAACAGAACAACAGCGTTTTCCTTGGTTGCCCAGGCTGTTTGGGATGGCGCGCAACCTCCCCTTGTTCGAATAGAGGAGATGAATTACATTTCCCGCCGAAAACCGAGTCTCTCGGAACAGATGCGGTCCGCACGCGGAACCAAAGCAACAGTAACGGATTACAACGCCACTCATGGATTACAACGTCAAGCCGATCGGCAAAACGTGTGCGGCGACGAGGCGCGAACTCACGCCGGGGATGACGGTCTACTCGGCCTTGGTCGAACAGCAGGGACAACTCAACCGACTCGATTACTCCGAGGAAGGTTGGACCGGTCCTCCGCCACACACGATGGGAGTCTGGAAGTGCATCGTGCCACCGGCTCTCCCGGCGAAATCGAAGTTGCTCGATACCGAAGGGATGATGCGGACGTTCGAACAAATGTGCGAGAATGCTTATCCGGCTCAGGATAAGCTGCGATACGTGATGGCTTTATTGTTGATCCAGAAACGACGATTGAAGATGGATCAAACATTGCAGGAAGGTGAGAAGATCATCCTGCAACTCTTGGGGAGCATGGGTGAAGGCCCGTTTGAAGTCGTCGATCAGCGATTGACCGACGAGGAAGTCGATCAACTGCAAAACGATATGAACGTCTATCTGGCGACCTCCGCAGCAGCATGAGCGGCCGGCTACGACACGGTCAAAGGGAGTTGACCTGGGTGAACGAAACTTTGGTTCGAAACGATGGAACGGAGCTGGAATCCGCCGGTCGGCAGATCGGGCTGAGGTTCTTCGTTTCTTCATCTCCGCTGAAGATAATGCAAGTGCTGTTCTGCGTCACGCTGGTAGTTAATCTTGCGGGATGCCAATGGTTGAGCCGCAATCGATCGGGCTCGTGGTGGATGCCGAAATCGTGCCGCTTTTCGCCCGACATGTCGCAGGAAGAACTCGTCGCCGCCTTGAATCAGGACGCGGCGGATTTGCAGTCGTGGGAATCGACCAACGTCACGCTCAAAGCGCACGGGCAGGGGGCGCCGCCGTTCGGTCTGCCGACTCGCATCGCTGTCGAACGGCCGCAGCGGTTTCGCTTGATGGCGAGTTCACCGCTGGGTGGAAGCGAAGTCGACATCGGTTCGAACGACGAACGCTTCTGGTTCTGGATGAAGATAGATCCCGAAAAGAATATCTACTACGCCAATCATGAAGACCTGCAAGGGGCGCAGGCACAGGGACGCTTGCCGTTGCATCCCGACTGGCTGATGTCTGCATTCGGCATGCAACCGCTCGATTCGCAAGAACTGACGATGACGCGACTCGATGAGAGGCGCGTGCAATTGACGCCGGCCTCGACGGCCGAACGCTCGCCGTTCGAGCGCACGATCATCGTCGATTTGTGCGAGGGACACGTCGTCGAACAGTTGCTCACCGATCGACAGGGAAAGATCCTGGCCCGGCTGAAATTCGAAGATTATCATCGCTGCCACAACGCGAACCTCGTCATGGCCCACCGAATCACGATCGATTCTCCAGCGTCGGGGATGACGATCGAAATGAATCTCGGCCGCATCCAGGCGAACCCGCCGCAAATATCAGCGAACCTGTGGAGCATGCCGACGATGGCCGATGCGCGGCCGATGAATTTGAAGTCCATGTTTTCACCAAGCGGCGTGCAAACCGCTGAGGGAATCGAAGAGATCGGATCAGGTCCGCAAAAATACCGCATGGCAAAGCCGCCGCGACCGCAGACGTTCCCCGTATACCGCATGCAACCGGCGACGAACGAAGAAACTCCGCTGTGGGAGCCTAAGGACGACTCACCGTTTTGACGCTCCGATTTGCCCTTGCCTACTTCTTCGGACGCTTCGGATCCCCCTTGAGAGGCAACTTCACGCGCTTCCCCGTCCAGGCCGACTGATAGATGGCGAGAATGATTTCGACGCTCTTGCGTCCTTCTTTGCCGTCGACCAATGGCTCTTTATTGGTCTGAATGCACTTGATGAAATCCTTGAGCTGTTCGCGGTGCCCGGAGTGCGAGATCGAAGCGGGATCGCTGGCTCCACCGGCTCCGCTCGCGTGCTTGCCGAACTTTTCGCGGATCGCCAGATCCTTGGCATTGGTCTTGGCAAAGTCCCAGAGCAGGATGTCGTCCTGTTCGACGATCGCCGAGCCTTGATCGCCGTGAATTTCGATCTTCTTGAGCAAGCCGGGGAAGACGGCGGTCGAGGCTTCGAGAACTCCGAGCGCACCGTTCTTGAAGCGGACGGTTGCCACACCGACGTCTTCGACTTCGATTCGTTCGTGAGCGAGCGTGGCGGTGATGCCGGAGACTTCATCGACGTCCCCCATCATCCAGTAGAGCAGATCGACGTTGTGGATCGCCTGATTCATGTACGCTCCGCCGCCATCCATTGCCCATGTCCCGCGCCATCCGCCGGCATCGTAATACTGCTGCGTGCGAAACCATTTGACGTAGGTATCGCCGAGCGTCAACTTGCCGAAGCGGCCGCCGTCGATCGCCGCCTTGAGCGTCTGATTCGCGGCTCCGAAGCGGGAGGGCATGATCGTCGCGAGCTTGACCTTATTTTTGTGGCAGGCGTCGATGATCGCATCGCAGCGCTTGAGCGTGATCTCGAGCGGCTTCTCAACGACGACGTGCTTTCCCGCCTTCGCCGCCGCGACCGCCGGTTCCATGTGCGAACCGCTGGGAGTGCAGATCGTCACGACGTCGACGTTCGGATCGGCGAGCATGTCGTTGAGAACGGTGTAGCCTTTGATTTTCTGCGCGGTGGAGAATCGCTCGACCGCCTGGGGAAACGTGTCGTAACACGCCACCAGCTTCGTTCCGCGAATTTCACTCAGCGCCCGGGCATGAAATCCTGAGATCATGCCACAACCGACAATCCCAAATCCGATCGCCATCCGGGTGACTCCTCAATCTTTGAGATGTTATACGTTCATCGAACCAACAAGACGGCTCCATGGGCGACATTCTAACGCATCGCACGCAATTCTCAAATGGGCCGGCATTTCATTTCGCGGTGATCAACTTGACGATTTTCTTTTTCCCGCAGCCGATCACCATGCCATGCGAGACCGTAATCGGTTGAAGCGGGTCGGTCACCCGGTTGTCCCGGTCGTTGATCCAGACTCCCCCTTGCGTGATCATCCTCCGGGCATCGCTGTTCGTCGCGGTCAATTTCAATTCCTTCGAGATCAGGTTGACCAGCGATATCGGCTCGGTCAGATTGACTGTGAGTTCTTCCAGTTCATCGGGCATCGCCTTTTGTGAAATCTCCCGCTCCCATTGCTCAACGGCGGCTTGGGCTTCGGCGGGACTGTAGTATTCGCCGATGATCGTCGTCGCCAGCTTTTGCTTGGCGAGTTTGGGATGCCCGGCGAGAATCTGTTCCATCTCGGCGAGCGTGACCTCCGTCAGCAATTCGAAGAACATCCGCAGACAATTGTCGGGGAGTTGCATGAACTTCTTCATCATCTCATACGGAGATTCGCCGATGCCGATGTAGTTGCCGAGGCTCTTGCCCATGCGGCGGACGCCGTCGAGTCCGACGAGGATCGGGGACATGACGCCGATCTGTTCGGGAAGTTTCTGCTCGCGCTGCAAATCACGGGCGAGCATGAAGCTGTAAAGTTGCTCGGTCCCGCCGAGTTCGATGTCGGACTTGATCACGACCGAATCCCAGGCCTGCATGACCGGGTACAGGCATTCGTGCAGCGAGATCGCCGTCTGCGCCGCCATTCGCTTCGAGAAATCTTCACGGGTCAAGAGTTGTGCGACGGTCACTTTGCTGCACATTTCGAGGATATCCGCAAACGTCATTTTCGAAAACCAGTCGCCGTTGCGATGGACTTCGGCTTGCGAAAGATCGATCACCTTGCCGAGCTGTTCGAGGTACTTGACGGCGTTGGCTTCGACTTTTTCGACGGTGAGCCGTGCCCGCGTCTGATCGCGGCCGCTGGGGTCGCCGACGAGGGCGGTGTAGTTGCCGATGATGATCACCGCCTGATGTCCGAGTTCCTGAAACTGGCGCATCTTCCGCATCGGGACGGTGTGTCCCAGATGCAGATCGATCCCCGTCGGATCGATCCCGTATTTGATGCGCAGCGGGACGCCGGTCTCCCGGCTGCGCTGCAATTTTGCAGCGAGTTCCTGCTCGGGAACGATCTTTTCGACTCCCCGGCGGATGACTTCCAGTTGTTGCTCAACAGGTGGAAACGACATGAAATGAACATGCTCCCTGACGATTGAACGCTCGTTTTAGACGATCGATGGATGTTGAATTCATCACATCCATCGCGATGAGGAACTTACCACGAAGTGCAGGCAACTGCCAGTCTCGCCGGGTCTGTCGATTGAGTACGAAAAACTCACTCACGCTTCCGAAAAGGCCAGAAACAGGTTGAGGGCATTGAACAGCGCATGCGCCAGCACGACCGCCGAATAACACCGGTGAGCATCGTAGGTGTAACCCAGGATCAACGCCAGCGGCAGAAGCGGAACGGCATCGGGCCAGCCATGCACCGCCGAAAAAATGACGGCGACGAGAATCACCGCCGCGTGCCGGGACAAATGCTGCGACAACCAACCCTGCAAGATGACTCGGAAAATCAGTTCTTCGTTGAGCGGTGCAAGAATCGCAGCCGCGACGAACATCCAGAGAAACGTCGTCGGCGTCTGGTCATCCCTCAACAACTGAAGAAAGCTGTGCTGGTTTTCTTCGCTGCGAAATGGATACGTAATCAACAACGCCAACAGCACGGGGAGCAGGCTCAGCACGAACGCTTTCACGCCGATTTCCACATCGGCGTTGGTCGGCGGGAAGTTCCCTCCCCAAAGCGAAATCGGTCTCCGACCCATTTCGGTCAACAAGCTCAGGACCAACACCCAGATGCCGAGGTTGAGCAGACAGGTCGATTTCACGACATCCAGCGTCGGCACCGAGGCCTCGATCGATCCCAAATCGTGCAGAATCTGCATCGTGAAATTCAAACCCACCCACCACACCGAAACGCTGAGTGCCGTCAGATAAATGGGAGCCGTTTGTACGGAGTCGGATTCGGGCGCGGTGCGACTGGCGATTGTCTGCGGAATGAATGCCTCTGGAGCCGACTCTGCGTGGTCGATGCTCACAGGAGTTGCTGGTGTCGGCTGGGCATTCGCATTTCGTGCTGAATTCGCCCGCCGGCGGATGAAGAGACTGATCCACAGGTAGATGCTGTAGATCAGCAAAAACATGACGGTTGACGAAAGGATAAATTCCTGAATATTGAAGTCCATGTCCTGCCAACCTTCGTCACCCGTTCTGAAAACAATGCAGTGAAAAAAATGCATCCACGGCAGCGGAAATCTTCCCGTGCCGATGTTCCGTCCGCCGACAAATCGCTATCATACGCGGGAATCCCCCAAACGCCAAACGGTACGCGCGATATATCCAAATTGCAGGGTGGCACGCTCTGAGTCTTCGAAGGGCGTGGTTCGAAAGACTCTTGGAGAGATACTGTGGTGTAAAACCACGCCCTTCCCAAAGCGTCAGGGCGTGCCACCCGACGTGAAGAATTACAGCCATAGATCGAATCGCTTCTCAGATGACCGACGTCTTGCAAAAAATTGTCGAGTACAAACGGCAGGAGATCGCTGAGGACAAACTCCGTTGCTCCGAAGCCGAACTGCGAAAGCGAGTCGCCGATGCTCCGCCGGTCCGCGATTTCGCCGGGGCATTGCGCAGCGCAGACGGCATCGGCCTGATCGCCGAGTTCAAGAAAGCCTCCCCTTCCGCCGGTGTGATCCGACCTGATGCCGATCCGCTGTCGATCGCCCGCATCTACGAACAGCATGGCGCCCGCTGCATGAGCGTGCTGACCGATCGGCATTTCTTTCAAGGATCGCTCGATGACCTGATCGCCGTGCGAAACGGCGTATCGCTTCCCGTATTGCGGAAGGATTTTCTCCTCGATACGTATCAGGTGTGGGAAGCCCGCGCCGTCGGGGCCGATTGCGTGCTGCTCATCGCCGAATGTCTGGAAGATTGCCGGTTACGCGAGTTGTATTTTCTGGCATACGAACTCGGCATGGATGTGCTGATCGAAATTTACGATCCCGAAAATCTCGATCGCGTGCTGAATTTGAATCCGGAACTTCTCGGCATCAACAACCGCAATCTGAAAACGATGATCACGTCCCTCGACCATACCATCGAACTGGTGGATCGCATACCCGCCGAGACGCTGCTGATCAGCGAAAGCGGCATCAAGACCCGCGCCGATGTCACGCGATTGCAGCAAGCCGGCGTGAAAGGCATTCTCGTCGGCGAAACATTGATGAAGTCGGCGGACATCGGCCAAAAGATCGACGAACTCCTGGGGAATTCGCCCTCGCATTGAATCCCTCCCTTCCATTGAAAGTGAATCGATGAACGCCTCCACGCAGCCCGTTAAAGAAACCGAAACCTCGATGAACCAGCAGACTCCCGTCGAACATGTGCTGGTCGTGCCCACGCTTTTGTTTCACGAGATCGGGCATTTCCAGGGTTTCAGTCCCAAGTCCGAGCCGTACTTGAATATTCTGCTCGATCCCGCAGTGACAAGTTACCGGCCTCGCAACCTGATGGAGCAGGATCCCAGCTTCAAGCAACTGATCCCGTATTGTATTTTTCGCTGTCAGGGTGAAATTTTTCATTATCGGCGCGGAAAGGCGGGAGAAGAAGGGAGACTGCACAGCAAACGCTCGATCGGTATCGGGGGACATATTTCCACGCTCGACCAGAACGGCACGCATTCGGTCTATCGTGAAGGAATGCAGCGGGAAATCGCCGAAGAAGTCATCCTCTCGGCGTCGTATCAGGAGCACTGCATCGGTATGATCAACGACGATCTGACCGAGGTGGGAAAGGTTCATTTAGGGATTGTCCACATTTTCGAACTGGATGCGCCCAAAGTTCTCCCACGTGAAAAGTCGATCTTAGAGACAGGCTTTGCCTCACCCGCAGAACTCGTACAGGACTTCGAATCGTTCGAAACCTGGTCGCAAATTTGCCTGAAACACTTATTATCCTGAATTGGGATTAAGAGTTAAGGCGAATGGGCACCGGCTTGCTTCGAGGCTGCGGCGATAAGAACGAATTCAACAAGCGGTTCGCCGTCCCCTGACGGATCCCGACGAAGAAGGATTCGGATAGCGTTTCACGGAATGAAACGAGGGATGACGATTTTGGTAACGACAAAGGAGTGTCCGAGATGAAGATCTCAATTCGTGGTTTGCTGGTCGTCAGTATTTTCTCTCTGCTGTTGGCCGCGATGGCCTGGGCAGGGCACCTCATTTCGGCCGCCGATGAAAAGGCAAAAGCCGATGCCGGAACCACCAGCACCGTGGAAGTCGGCCGCATGCTCACGGCGCTAGGCGTCAAACCGAAAATCGAAGATCAACGCTTCGATTTTACGTTCAAAGCGACGCAGAACAAGAAAGAGGAATGGGATCTCTCGATGTCGGTCGCCCTCAGCAGCAACAAGAAATCGCTGTGGGTCATGGCGTGGCTGGATGAACTCCCCCGCTCGGCGTCGGAGGTTCCGCACTCCGCGTTGCTGCAACTGCTTTCGGATAACGATCATCTCGGCAACGGAAAATTCTTCGCGTACGTGGCATCGAACCGCCGCTTCGTGATGCAGACGGTTATTCCCGTCGAAGAGTTGACCGTCGAAAAGCTGCGCGCGACGCTCAAGGATCTCGGAGCCACGGTTGTGCTGACGTATCCGCACTGGAACGCCGAAAACTGGCGTCAGGAAGCGGCCGAAATCGCCGATGCCGATCGCGAAGATGCCGCCGAAGAAGAGACTGAAGAAGCGGGCGAAGATGTCGCCGAAGAAAACGTGTCGGAATTCTCGAAACCGGCCGCCGGTTCACGCGCTCCGGAAACCCGCTCGGCGATTAACGAAGACAAACTCGACGGCACCAGCAAGAACTGATTGCCATCGATCGTGGAAACGAACGACGATTCGCGTCAGACAACGCATCCATAATATCAGGAAGCCGGGATCGATCACGCACGTGTGTTCGATCCCGGCTTCATTTGTAGTGACTGAGTGGGAACCTCTGCAACTGGGGAACAGATCGCATTCGCGACGACACACTGTAGCTGTTTTTGTGAACCCCGGAGGGGTTTCAGCGATTAGCCCCGGGTCGCGTTTCGCGCACCCGGGGAT
>JBJXGP010000410.1:0-5573 GCA_046160425.1 Planctomycetaceae bacterium | reverse complement strand
GAACTCACCGAGGCGAGACGTGCGAACCACGTCGAGAGCGGAAGAGGCCCATATCTCACAGGTACACACTACAGATGACGAAACTCCCGAGGCCTTTCCAGAGCTGGATCAAGCAAAGGAAATCAACGCCCGGCCGATCGGCAACTCCACACTTCCGTCGAAGCGCCCACGCCGCAGCGCTGTTGATGACATCGACATCGAAGCGGAATGAGATTCTGACGACGCGGCACGACCGGAAAAGCACACTGGCGGGCAAGCCGCCAGTGCCACCCGGCGTTTATGACATCGATATCGAAGCGGGATAAAGCACGCGGGTGACGCAAACTTCAGTCCCGATATTCGCTCATCCGATCAATTCGGGCATCGGCCGCTGTTCGCCGACGAGATATTGCGGACGTCCCGACAGATCGTTGAACTGCGTGGTCGCGACGTCGATACCGAGTCGATCGTACAGCGAAGCGAAGACCTCGCGGAAGTGGACGGGACGATTGAGTGGGCTTTCGCCCCAGCGCGTGCTGGCACCGATCACCTGACCGGATTTCATCCCGCCCCCTGCTACCAGGGCACTACAGACGCCCGGCCAGTGATCGCGTCCGGCATTGCCGTTGACTCGTGGAGTCCGCCCGAATTCGCCCCAGACGACGACGGCGATATCGTCCAGCATACCTCGTTCTTCGAGATCCTCCAGCAACGCCGATAAGCCGAGATCGAGCAGCGGCAAGGCGCCGCGCGCCTCGTTGAAAATGTCTTTATGCCAATCCCAGTTGTAGTCTCCTTTGAGCATCCGTCCGAACGGCCAGCGGCAGAACGCGAGCGTCACACAGCGCGCTCCCGCTTCGATCACGCGACGAGCCAAAAGGAACTGATCGAGCAATGTCTTCCCTTCCCGCTCCTGGGGATAGGCACGATCGAGGCCGTAACGGCTGCGGATAGGCCCCTCTTCGCGACTCAGGTCGAGTGCCTCGGCGAGACGGGGGGACGTAAGGACTTCCATCGCCTGTCGGTGAAACTCTTCGATGCCGTCGGTCCCACCGCTGCGATCGACCTGCCGGCGGAATTGATCGAAATTTGCCAGCAGCGATTGCCGGTCCGCGAGCCGGCGCAGGCTGACGCCGTTCAGCATGATGTTTCGGCGATCGACTGCGGCGACTTCAAAACCGGCATGGGCCGAACCGAGATAGCCGGGTTGTCCGGGTGCCGTTCGCAAAATGAAACGGGCATCAGGATCGATCGGCGTCAGATCGACGCACGGCGGCACTCCCGGTACGCGGGGACCGAATTGCCGCGACAGGATGGCTCCCATCGAGGGCCAGTCTCCCTGCGGAAAACCGGCGATGATCGGCGACGATTCCATCGGCGGATGAGATTCCCATCCCGTGGTACACCAGTGGGTATTGTGATCGTCGTGAAAGCCGATCAGCGAGCGAATGAGCGTGTATTTGTCGGCCATGCGGGCCAGTCGTGGCATCAACTCGCAGATGTCGATACCGGGGACGTTTGTCGGAATCGGTTGAAACTCACCCCGCACCTCAGCCGGCGCATCGGGCTTGAGATCGAATGTATCGAGATGCGTCGGACCGCCGGGAAGCAGGATCATGATGATCCCTTTGGCTTTCGACGGTATCGGTTGCGTTGAACCTGCAGGAACGGAGGATTGAGTGGCGGCTTCCGCACAGAGAATCTGCGGCAACGACATCCCACCCAGGGCAAGACCGCCGATCTGCAAGCAGTCTCGGCGCGAGATATGGTGACTCGTGCGTAATTTCGGCGCGGCGATGTGATCCATCCCAGCCTCCGTTATCCGACTCGGTAACGCATCAAACATTACAAGTGTATCGACTCATTTGCAGGGTCGCAATGGGATTTGATCCCAACCACCCGAAAAAATGACCAAACGGACGAATCCTTTGACGAATGTATTGACGCAACATCGGCTCCGCTATCAATTAACATCCGGTTGTCGTTCGATTAGAATCCAAGCGAGCGAAAGTTGAACGACAGAAAAGGTTTCACCTTCCATTGACGGAGAATCACCTGATGAACCCTGCGGTCAAGACGCCGACGCTTCCGACGAATACCACGACCGAGGCCGTGATGGATAAGACCGACTGGTCGCAGGTCACGACGCCGCAACTCATCAAACATCTGGAGATCGAAGGGTACGCCGTGATGCCCGACGTGATCCCCGGTGATGTGCTCGTAAAAATTCGCGAGGAGCTGAGCCGCTTGCCGACCGTCGGGACCGATTACAGCGAACATCAGCGGGGTTTCAGCGACGTGCATTTTTCGGATTCACCGAATTGCATCGATCTGATCGCTCAACCCCGGATGATCGAATTTCTCTCGACGCTGTTCGGGGATGAATTGATCTGCACCAGTTGTGTCTTCGCGCTGTCGCAGCCCGGTCACCCCGGAATCGCAATTCATACCGATGCCCAACCATACGGGTCCAAAATCTTCGGCCTGCAGGCGAGCAGTCCGCGGCTCGTTCGCGTGCTATATTACCTGGATGATCTGACTCCCGAGCGGGCGCCGCTCAAGGTGATCCCCCATTCTCATCTTTCTCTGCATGCGGATGGAAATCCGTATCACCGCTATCTGCGACATCCCGAAGAAGTGATGGTCACCTGCAAAGCGGGGACCGCGGCGATCATCAACCAGACGATCTTTCACGCCAACTATCCGAACGTGAGCAAAGACGATCGGCGACTGCTGGCGATTGCGTACCGCCCGGCGTGGGCCGGTCCGATCGCCGAAGTTCCGGAATGGCCCGCGGACAAAGTCGCCGCCCTTCCCGATCATGTGCGATCATTGTTCAAAAGCAGGAATACGCGTAAGATTGACTTCGACCTTCCCAATCGCCCCCCCGACATGCGAACCGAAGCCCCGGGAATCAACCCCAGCCGCTGGAATGTTTGATTCCCAATAGCATCCCTGGTTTGAGTTGCACTCACTGGCGGACAAGCCGCCAGTGCCACCTGTTACATTGACTGTAATCCGACACGGATGCCGCACAGGAGACATCACGATGGATGACCATCTCCCCGTTGAACCTCAGGGATTGAATATTGTCGATTGCGATCAACTCTCTCGCCGCGGCTTTCTGCGCGCCGGCGGCCTGGCCATAGGAGCTGCGACTTTGAACGATGCATTCTCTACCGATTTGCAGGCCTCGACTCGACGGTTGAAAGTAGCGGCGATCTTCACCGAGTTCACGCATCGCTCGCATGCGAATGTGATTCTCGAAAACTTTCTGCATCCGTATCTCTTTAACGGCAAGCGGACGGAACCCGGCATGGACGTGGTTTCGTTCTACGCCGACCAGATGCCCCTTGAAGAGATGTCTCGCGACGTCTCGCAGCAATTCAACATACCACTGTTCAAAACGATCGATGAGGCGTTGTGTCTCGGTGGAAAAGAACTCGCCGTCGATGCGGTCTTGTCGATCGGCGAGCACGGCGAATATCCGACGAACGACCTGGGGCAGAAGGAATATCCGCGAAAGCGATTTTTCGATGAGATCGTCGCCGTCATGAAGCGGTCAGGGCGATTCGTGCCGCTGTTCAGCGACAAGCATCTTTCCTACCGTTGGGACTGGGCGAAAGAAATGTACGAGACCGCCATAAAGTACGGCATCCCTTTGATGGCGGGGAGCAGCGTACCCTTGGCGCAACGAAAACCGATGCTGGATCTGCCCACCGATTGCGAGATCGAAGAAGCGGTGTCGATTCATGGGGGCCCGCTCGAAATCTACGACTTTCACGGGCTGGAAGTTTTGCAGTCGATGATCGAATTCCGCAAGGGGGGCGAGACCGGCGTGACTCGTGTCGAGTTTCTCGACGGCGATGCTCTCTGGAAAGCCGCCGATGAAGGGCGCTGGTCGCGCGAAATCGCCGAACAGGCAATGATCGCCGAGCGTGGCAACCGGGAAGGAAATCTCACGAACTTCGATGGGGAAGAAGCGGACGATCCCTACGGGATCCTACTCACCTATCAAGACGGCACGCGGGCCACGATTCTCAATCTCGGCAAGTCGAGCGGACGCTGGAATTTCGCCTGCCGGCTCAAGGGGTCGCCGGACATCCGGGCAACTCATTTTAACGTCGGCCCCTGGAACAATCGCAATCTGTTCAAAGCCCTCTCGCACGCCATCCAACACCATTTTCGCGAGGGGAGCGCACCGTATCCCATCGAACGGACGCTACTGACCACGGGGATTCTAGAGGCGGCGATGCGCTCGCGAAAACAGGGGACCGCGCTCGACACGCCACATCTCGAATTCGGTTACAACCCGATAGACTTTTGTGCGATGCGCGAGATGGGTGACTCGTGGAAGATCATCACCGACGAATTGCCCGAACCCAAGGGCATCGATACCAGCGGACTGACGCTGAAACCCCTTTCGCCATGATCACGAAAATTGGGTGGCACTGACGGCTTGCCCGCCAGTGGATGCGCCGACAAAGAAATTCACAAGGGGGGGACAAGCCACCCGGCTCACCCGGAATTTGATTTCTGCGGTTCCGATTCAGCGGCGCAGGTTTCGCCTTCGAGTTCCACCTCGACGGTTACGTGTTCGAAGTGCTGCTCACGCAAGAGTTCATGCAAACGGCGTTTGACCGCAACGATTTCATCGCGCGTACTGTGGCTCCCCATCACGAGATGGGTCGAGAAGACATGGCTTTCGCCGTCGTGCGTCCAGATATGCGTGTGATGTGCCCCCACGACGCCGGGGATATTCGCCATCTTGCGTTCGAAGGCGGCGACATCGAACCCCGCCGGTACGCTCTGCAGAAACACAAACATGACTCTGCGGAGATTCTTGAAGACGTTCCAGAGTATGAACAGCGAAATCAACATCGACAAGATGGGATCGATGACCGGCAGATGCCAGATCAACATTAAAAGACTGCCGATCAGCACGGCGGCCCATCCCAAGGTATCTTCCAGCAGGTGCCAGCTTGCTACTTTTTCATTGAGCGAATGACTGCCGTGAAGTTTCCACGCCGCCAGCCCATTGAAAATCATGCCGATGATCGCCAGCACGATCATGCCGGGAACTTTCACTTCGGCGGGATGCCGGATTCTCTGGATCGCATTTCCGGCGACGATAATCAGCCCCGCAAACAGCACCAGCCCGGTGATCAACGCCCCCAGTGTCGAGAGGCGACGATAACCATAAGTGAATGTGGCATCGGGCCGTTTGAGCGAAAGTTTCTGCAAGTACCAGGCGAGACCGAGCGAGAAACAATCGCCGGCATCGTGTAAGGCATCGCTGAGGATCGCCACGCTGTTCGTCCAGAATCCGCCGGAGATTTCCACGAGCGTGAAAATGAGATTGAGCAGAAAGGCGATTTTCAGGTTATGGCCGGCGACATGATGGTGATGTCCGCAGTGTTGGTGCGGATGGTGATCGGGAGAATCATTCTCTCCGGCATCGTGGTCATGTTCATGGCTGCTCATAACCGGGGATGATCGGGATTTCAGCGCGGATGTCAAGGCTTGACGGCAAAATGACAATCCGTTGATTTTGCATTCAGGAAGTACACGATTTCTGAGATTCCGCAACTAAC
>JBJXGP010000409.1:0-24693 GCA_046160425.1 Planctomycetaceae bacterium | reverse complement strand
CCTGCACTTCGGCGGATAATGCCTCTTCGGAATTCCATCGGATAACTCGCCGCCTGCTCCGAGGTGAACCTCCGGTGAAGTGGCTCTCGCGGGAAAAAGTCCTCATGGCCGATGACATAAACGCTTTGCTCGTTGCAGCCGTGCGCGGAAACGGTCTCAAGATACCGACTGCAAAAACGAAGAAAAGTATGCAGATTACAGCGTCTATCGGGGATAAAGCTGTCGAATGGGGGGTTTTGCGGGACTGGGGTTGTCAAAATCCTCTCGATCATGTTATCAATCCGCTTGGAGTGAATTTCGGCAGACCAATGAGTGGGGGAAATACTGAGCGTTCCGCGAGAAGGAATCCCTCATCAAGATGACTTGAATGCATCTGATCATGATGGAGGCAGGCTGAGGCATGAGGCTGACATCTGCCGTTCACAGTGATGCTTCAGGTTCGGTCCGCGAGCCATTGGGACGGTAAAGTCGGAGATGCGTGAAATGAATGCTCACGAATCCCGTCAGAAAAGACGTTCCGGTCTGGTAAAATATGATGGGCTAAAACTATTCGGGTTAGGAGCAATTGACGGTTACAGTGATGCGAAATGTCTGAATGATTGATATTTTAACGGTGGGGTACTCAGTTCCCAAAAGGCATTAGCCGATGACCCGTATGGAAATTCCGGCGTGAATGGAATGCGCAGGTTCCATCGATTGGAAATACCCTCAGTCGCGTAGATCACATTGGCTGGGATGGCCCTGGACGGGACGATCCCAAAGATAGTGAGAAGAGCACCATGCCCATGTCGTTTCGTTTGTTGTTGATCGGTTTTTTCTCTCTGACGTTCAGCTTGCCTGCCGCAGTCATGTCGCAGCAGGATGAGAGTTCACAGACGGTCGCGCAGGAGATCGCGCTGCAGAACAAGGACGGCTTAAACTGGGCTCAAAAGATGTTTGAGCATCAGAAGATCGATTTCGGCACGATCGCCAAAGGGTCGGACGCCCGTTTTCAACTCAAACTGACGAATCTCTACAAAGAAGACGTACACATTTCGAATGTAAAAACGACGTGCGGTTGTTCCGCTGCCACGCCCGCTAAGAACACGTTAACGAGTCTGGAAGCGACGACGATCGAAATCACGATGGATACCCAGCGGTTCAGCCATCGCAAGGATTCCAACGTCATCGTCACATTCGACCTTCCCTTTCCCGCCGAAGTACGGATCCCGATCACCTCCTACATTCGTACCGACGTCGTCTTGTCGCCCGGTGCCGCCAATTTTGGCGCGGTCGAAAAAGGGGTGGGTGGTGCGATGAAAATTCAACTGAACTACGCCGGCCGTCCCGACTGGGCTATCACCGAGATCGTCAACCGTAACGAATTCATCTCGGCGAAGGCCGTGGAAATCAGCCGGGCTGCGGACAAAGTGAGTTACGAACTGCAGTTTACCGTCGCTCCCGAAACACCGGTCGGCAACCTGCGCAGCCAGATCACGATCGTGACCAACGATACCGCGGGGCAAACCGTCCCCATTCTGGTCGAAGCGAAAGTCGAATCGGATATCACCGTCACGCCGGAAGTCGTTTCGCTGGGGATGATGGTTCCCGGTCAGGCGAAAACGGTGAACGTCGTGCTCCGCTCGAAGAAGCCGTTCGCCATCGAAAAGATCGAATGCGATTCGGACCGGCAGGCCTTTCAGATTCGGCTGCCCGATGCCGCTCAACCCAAAACGCTTTACGTGTTGCCGTTGATCGTCACTCCTCCGAACGATCCGGGCAATTTCACCGAAGCGTTCTCGGTCACCGTGACGGGACGACCGGAGCCGGTCCATTTCACGGCTTACGGCAAGATCGTGAAATAGTCGGCGAACGACGGCGTTTCGTCGAATGAGACACCAGCACCGGCGGGATTAAACTGCCGGTGCTTTCTATTTAACGGTTTCCGTCTGAAGCGAGTCGAGAGGCACGAACGCCTGATTCGCCGTCGGCGGATTCGAAGAGCAGGACTGGCAACCGGTCCCGCAACCCGATGCCCCGGCTGGGCGACACAAGGCGAGGATACGCTTTGCCACGATCCAGACCGCCCACGTCAGGCAGATGCCAACCGCCAGAATTTGCCAGTCGCCGGTCATGGTTTCGATGTCTCTCAATACATTATCAATCGGTGAGTCAGGTGCTCGTTGTCAGTCCATCTATTCTTGGAAGAAAGTCGATAGGTGTCCACAGCGCATCGACGAAATTAGTCGAATTCACGATCGTTTCAGGAAAACATCGACCCGACTTGAAACGTGATGAATGCTCCGACGTAGGCCAGTACGGTCATATAAGCAAACGTGAAAATCGGCCAGCGCCAACTGTTTGTCTCGCGGCGGATGATCATCAGCGTCGCCGCGCATTGGGCACAGAGGGCAAAAAAGACCATCACCGACAGCGCGACGGGAATCGTATACACCGGTGTGCCGTCGGGCCAATTGGAAGATTGAAGCGCAGACTTCAGACCGGGGTTGGTTTCGTCGACGTCCCCTCCCAGACTATAAATCGTTCCGAGCGTGGCAATGATCACTTCCCGCGCGGGGAAAGAGGCCACGACGCCGACGCCGATCTTCCAATCCCATCCGAGCGGCTTGACGACCGGCTCGATGAGGTGCCCCAACTGCCCGAGATAACTCTCTTCGATCAGCGTGCCGGCGAGTGCGTTCTGCGTCTCGTACAACCCGTCGAGCGACGGATGCGGCGAACCGTCGGCCTGCGGTTGTTCTTCGAGTTCTTCGATCTGTCGCTGCACCGCGTCGAATTGCGTGCGGTCCCCCGGAAAATACCCCGCTGCCCAGACGAGCATCGTCGTCGCCATGATCAGCGTCCCGGCTCGCGTGATAAACGCTTTCGAGCGGTCGTAAACCCGATACAACACGATTCGCACCGAAGGCCATTTGTACGGAGGCAACTCCATCACAAAGGGGGGCGTCTCGCCGCGAAAGAAGGTCTGCTTGAGTAACCAGGTCATTCCCATCGCCACGATCAAGCCTAGAGACAACATGGAAAACAGGACGAGATCGGTGAGGTTGATCCATCCTTTGAAATAACTGACCGACGGAATAAACGCCGTAATCAGCATCACGTACACCGGCAGGCGAGCCGAGCAGCTCATCAGCGGAGCGACCAGAATCGTCACCATGCGATCCCGGCGATTTTCGATGACGCGAGTCGCCATGATTCCCGGAATCGCGCACGCAAACGACGACATCAGCGGCACGAACGATTTTCCTCCCAGCCCAAATTTCGTCATGATCTTATCCATCAGAAATGCGGCCCGTGCCATGTACCCGCAATCTTCGAGGATGGCGATGAACAGGAATAGAAAAGCAATCTGCGGCAGAAACACGACGACGCTGCCGACCCCCGCGACGACGCCGTCGATCAACAGGCTTCGAAATGCACCCGGTGGGATCAACCCGGTGAAGGCGGCGCCGACTGCCTGCTGACCCGCTTCGATCATATTCATGAACGGCTCAGCCCAGCGATAAATCGAGAGAAAAACGACAAACATCACGGCGGCGAAGATCGCAGGCCCGCTGATTCGATGAGTCAAGAGGGCGTCGAGCCGATCGCTGAAGGTCGTCGATCGCTGAGACGGAGCATGAACGACTCCGGCCAGTGTCTCTCGCGCCCAGGCATAACGAACTTTCGCCTCGGCGGCGGGGATGCGGCAATTCTGCGTTTTCAGCCGTTCGCGAGCCGATTGCAAGTAACCCTTGATTTGATGATGGGTGCGGGCATCGAACAGCGATTCGATCGTCCCCCCCACGTCGAGTAGCAGGCGTTCGACGAGAAAGAAGGGGACATCCGTCTGACCCCATTCTGCCAACTTTTGGGATAACAGTTCGCATTCCTGATAAAATAGTTCGGGGAAGGGCCGCGGTGGACTGACCCTTGGATTCGCCAAGGCCCGCTGAATTGCCCGTTCGATCTTGTCGGTCCCATCTTTGTGATGGGCTGCGGTTGTGACGACGGGAATCCCCAGTCGGCGTTCCAGTTCCGGAACATCGATCGTGATCCCCCGCTTTTCTGTCTGATCCCACATGTTGAGGACCAGAACCGTGGGCAAGTGCAGATCGAGAACCTGGCTGACGAGATACAAATTACGTTCGAGGTTCGTCGCATCGGTGATGCAGATCACCGCGTTTGGCAGGCCGATATCGGCGACTTGACCGAGCAGCACTTCGACCGTGACCAGCTCATCGAGCGAACGGGGCGATAAACTGTACGTGCCGGGGAGATCGATGAGCCGGGCTTGCGTCTGGCCCCATTTCACCTTGCCGATCTTTTTTTCGACGGTGACTCCGGGGTAGTTGCCGACGCGGGCCTGCATTCCAGCGAGCGCGTTGAATAAGGTGCTCTTGCCGACGTTGGGGTTGCCGATCAGCGCAATCGTCAACGATGGAGATTGAACGGGTTGAGTCGAGAGGGAATCCGCGGGCATGCTGGACTTTTATCTTGAGATTCTGGCGGGAACGATTCTACTCGCCATCATTCTACATCATCAGAATGTGGGATCCGAGTCGGCGGGCCAGAAAAACGGAACAAATCGGCATGAAACCGTTTATCGTTAATTCGTCCGTTCGATTTCGACCCGACGGGCTTCGGTCGAACGGAGCGAAAGGCGATACCCGCGCACTTCATATTCGAGAGGATCGCCGAGCGGAGCCGCGCCAATCATCGTGATCGCTTCATCGTCGGTAAGCCCCATCTCCATCAGCCGAACGGCGACCGCATCATCGCCATTGACCTGTACGATTCTTGCGACTTCACCGATGCGGAGTCGATCGAGCGTTAAAGGTTCGACCTGTTGCGATGCGGACATTCTTTGAGTCATTTCTAAGAGACCCTAACACAACCGGTTGTGCCTGTCGAAAATGCCTCGACGTTTTCAATTAACCATGCAGTACAGAGGTTGTGTTAGAGATACAAAAGAGGATTTCTTCCCGAATGCCTTTTTGGGGACGAATCAGTTGCCGGTTTCTTGTTGTGCTTCGACTTCGACGAGTACTGTGGCTGTTTCGTCACCCCGGTAGCTCAGGCGATGTTCTCCGACGACGAGAATGCACGGCTTCCCCGGGAGCAACATGCGAATGCGCGTTCCTTCGCGCAATCCCATTTCCTTCAGCCGCGTGACCATGTCAGGTTCCCCATCGAGGTCGAACACGAGTCCTTCCTCTCCCTGGGCCATTAACTCCAATGGAATGATTCGATTCACGATGCACGCGCCTTCTCATCAGCCATCAAAGCCAAGTTTTTCACCATAGATCGATTACGCATTCATTGTAATCGAGCGACGCTTGAGGAAACAGTCAGCCAAATGCGCGAGCCGGGATAGTTGCATCTCCCTCGTTCCCAAGCTCCGCTTGGGAACGCCAGTCTTCGAAGCTCCGCTTCGCGAACCGCCTGATATATTGCAGCTCCTTTTCATGCATACGGTAATTGGCGCATGTTGACGTTGGAGTCAACATGGTTGCGGTAAGCCGACCTCGTTGCATTTTGTCAACATGCTCACGTGGTGTTGGGGCTTCCAACAACAATTTTGCTCGTGACGAATCGAAAAAATCGGGGATTCCTAGTGGGTTTGATGCAAAATCCAAAATTCCAGATTGAGGCACACCCTTTGCTTCTACTGATCCGCACGATGATGATCCTACGCCAATCGCCTGGACGGAATCATAGCCGAATGCGTCCCCTGAATTCGATGAGTTAACAACAATTGCCGGAGGCAGCTCCTTGTCCTTACGCATGATGATCGAAACGGCGACGTTGATTTCAGCGCACTCCGCCGATGTGATTTACGACCCTGACGCGCTTGCCGATGAAGCGCTGTATCGCTATTGGCGGAATGCCCGCGAGTGCCACGGTTATTGGTTGTCGCGTCTGAACCCGGTGGCAGGTCCGCTGGCGGCGATTCCGGCGATGCTCATCAAGGGGGAGATTCCGGTTTCTCGCGAACCCGCGGTTCCCGCCGCTCATGCCAACAATTCATCTCCCGATCGGTCGTTGACGAGCGTGATTCAGGATGTTTTCACTTCCGAAATCCTGATTCGCATCTGGACGGCGATATTGACGGCACACGATCATGTGCAAAAGGGAAAACAGACCGAGCCGATTGCCCGCAACGTCTTGATCGGGCAGTTGCAAATCCGCCGTTATGCACTGGAATCGATGGTGTCGAACCTGGGAGACCCGGGTACGAACCAGACCATTGAGGATGTAAATCAGATCGATGCCTTTCGCCGGCGTTGCGAGCGGTGGTGCGATCTGCTCATCGGACACCTTCTTTATCAATTTCCGGTCGAGGAATTTGCCTTTGACATCGACCGGGCACGCGACTTCGGCGAACAGCACTTGCAGGAACGCTTCAAGAACAGCGAACACGTCATCTGGGAACTGGTGCGCGGCGGGGCCCGGCTAGCGTTTCCCGACGGAGGAGAACGAACTCCGAAAGAATCGGAATTGACCTCTCGGCTGGTCGAAGGAATACTCAGCGGGTTCCCGCGGCAGTCCTTCCAGTCGTGGGGTGGTTTATATGTTCCGGGGGTCACAAAATTCTCGCGCTCGTCAATCTCCGCCGAGGGGCCGGTCTCCGAAGAATTTCTCAAGAGTCTGCCCGTGCATCGCATTCTCGAAAAGAACCCTGTTTCGGCTCCGCACGACTCTCCTCCCGGGCCGATCAGCCGTTTTTAGTCGAAATACCCGTGCCGACCGCGGTGAGAGAAGGGTTGCTCAAAGTAAGTTTAGGGCACACTGTCAGGAAAAATTTATCGGTCAATTCGTGACTCAATTGCGACAAGGCAATTGACTATCGCGCACGGCCATGCCTATCATGAATGATAACGAGGGTCCGTTGAACTCGGGATGGCACCGCACGCGTTTACAACACCGGGGAGTATCTGGTCATGATCGCACATCTCTTGTCGAGCCTGAATCACAAAGGCGTCGTGATGGAACTCCCAGGCGGTCTCACGTGGGGTTGGTCTTCTACCGGCGAGTTCTTTTTCGGCTTCTATCGGCCGATCAGGGTGAGGTGCCAACGCGTCTGATTAAAGCTCAAATACGCTTATCACCACAGCCCTGAAAGCCGCCCGGTTTTCAGGGCTGATTTATTTGACGGATGATTTTTTGATGTCGTTCGTTCAAAACAATTAAATGCTCGAATCTGCCATCTCTGTGAGAGGATTCTCCCCAGCAGATTTGTGTCGCACGGATACATCTGGTTAACATAACTGCCATAACAGGTCATTGAGAGAGGAATTCCTATCATGATAGTCGTACTTAAAAAAGGCGCCTCGCAGGCGACGATCGACCGGGTCGTGCGTCGCGTCGAAGAGTTAGGTCTCAAGGCTCACGTGATCGTCGGGACCGAACGGACCGTCGTCGCCGCCGTGGGTGATGAACGCCACACGTCGCGCGAAGCTCTCGAATCGTGCGATGATGTCGAAAAGGTCGTGCCGATTCTGGCCCCCTACAAAGTGGCCAGCAAAGAAGGCCGATCCGAGCCGACGATCGTAAAAGTGCTCGATCTGGTCATCGGCGGCGGAAACGTCGGAGTCATCGCCGGCCCGTGTTCCGTCGAAAGCGAAGAACAGATCCTGACTGTTGCTCAGCAGGTCAAAGCCGCCGGTGCGAAGGGTCTTCGGGGCGGAGCATTCAAACCGCGCACCAGCCCGTATGCATTCCAGGGGCTGAAAGAGGAGGGCCTCAAGCTGCTCGCCGCCGCTCGCGAAGCGACCGGATTGGCGATCGTGACCGAAGTCATGACGCCTCAGCACGTCGATCTCATTTGCCAATACACCGATGTCTTACAGATCGGCGCACGCAACATGCAGAACTATCACCTGTTGCAGGCGGTCGGCGAGACTCGCACGCCGGTGCTGCTCAAGCGTGGTCCTTCCGCCACGATTGAGGAATTTCTCCTCGCGGCCGAATACATTCTCGATCAGGGGAATTCGCAGGTCATGCTTTGTGAGCGGGGCATTCGCACATTCGAAAGTCATACGCGATTCACGTTGCCGCTCGCGACGGTTCCGTATCTGCATCAGCGAACGCACTTGCCGGTGGTTGTCGACCCCAGTCACGGGACGGGGATCGCCTCGCTGGTCACGAGCATGAGTGCCGCATCCATCGCTGCCGGTGCCGACGGACTGATCGTCGAAGTGCATCCTAACCCGTCGCAGGCCGTTAGCGACGGAGCGCAATCTTTGACACCTGAGGCATTCCATGAGATGATGGTCATCTGCCGCAAAGTCGCTGCGGCGATGGATCTGACTTTGCTATAATATGCTTACTGTGGACACTCCTATTGTAGCTGGCCTCTATGAGGCCGGTTCTTCTTCGTTGTCGCTACACCGCAAATCGACGACACACGTTTTAATTGTCGACCACCGACAGGAACAGCCGTATGACCGGATCGTCGTTCACGCGTCGTCACTTTCTGTCTCACGCGGCAACCCTCACCGGGGCGGCGTGGTATTTGTCGGGGGATCGCGCAGCCTTGTCGCAAGAAAAACCGACCAGCAAAGTCGAGCGATTGGGGATCGGTTCCATTGGTCTCCGTTATCAGGGTTCGGTCATCACCGAGAAGGCTCGCCTGTATGGCGATATCGTGGCCCTCGCCGACGTCGATCAACATGTCCGCGAACAGGCGCGGGCCAGTTTCGGCAGCACGCCGGCGATCTTCGAAGATTACCGCGAACTGCTTCAGCGAAAGGACGTCGACGTCGTCCTCATCGCGACTCCCGACCACTGGCATACCAAAATGGTCATTGATGCCTGCCGGGCGGGAAAAGACGTCTACTGCGAGAAGCCCCTCACGCTGACGATCGACGAGGGAAAACAGCTCACGAAAGTCGTTGAGGAGACCGGCCGCGTGGTGCAGGTCGGGTCCTGGCAGCGAAGCGATCATCGCTTTCGCCTCGCCGTCGAGATGGTTCGTCAGGGACGCATCGGCAAATTGCAGCAGGTCGACGTGGTGCTTGGAAAAAATGAAACGGGTGGTCCCTTTCCGCAGCGGCGACCGCCGAAGAACTTCAATTGGGATATGTGGCAGGGACAAACCCCCGCGGTTCCATACCTCGAAGAACGGGGACATTATACGTTTCGTTGGTGGTACGAATATTCCGGCGGACAGATGACCGACTGGGGTGCCCATCATATCGACATCGCACAGTGGGCCATCGATTCGCTGCCGGTCGAGATTGAAAGCGAGGCGACTTTCCCCAATGTCGTCGACGGCTTCAACGTCGCCGTCGATTTTTCGGCGAGATATCGATATGACAATGGAGTCGTGATGACCGTCAACGATACGGGGCGCAACGGCATCTTGTTCACGGGTTCCGATGGCCGACTGTTCGTCAACCGCGGCGATTTCGAAGGACGGCCGGTCGAAGACCTGACGGGGAATCCGTTGTCGCGAGAGAAATTCACCGTTTACGACAACGACAATCTCATGCGCCCCGAACGTTCGGGGAAGCTCGATGCGATTATCAACCACATGGGAAACTTCTTCGATTGCATCGAATCCCGCCGACCGACGGTTTCCGACGTCGTCAGTCAGCACCGCAGCGTCAGCACGTGCCATCTGGGAAACATTTCGATGCGACTCGGCCGTTCGCTCAAGTGGGATCCCGTTCGCGAAGCCTTCGTCAACGACAAGGAAGCCGATACCTGGTTGAAACGCGAGCAGCGCGCAGGGTTTGAGGTCGTGTGATGAAATTGCGAATGCGACATCACGAATGAGTTCGCGAACGTCTTAGGTTAGCCGCGACGCGGAGGGTCTCCGCAGCGGAGCGCGTCGCTCGAATATTTATTCCAAAGAAAATCCAAGGGCCCACACATGACGAATCCCATCACTCGTCGCGAAATGCTCATTGCCGCAGCGGGAACATTTGCCGGTGCGGGATTGCTGCCGCAACTGCTGCGAGCCGACGATACTGAGTTCAAATTCCGGTACATCCTCGGTTCGAGCATGTACGGCTACACCGACGTCCGCGAGATTCTCCCCGAAGTCAGCAAGATCGACGCTACGGCGATCGATATCTGGCCGAAAGTGCATGGCAACCAGCGTGAACAACTCGATGAACTGGGGGAGGAAAAGTTCGCCGCTCTTCTTAAAGAGCACGACGTCCATCTCGGCTGCATCACGCAGTACAAGCTGGGACCGTTCGGCCTCGCCGACGAAATGAAACTCGCACAGCGTTTCGGCTGCGCGACGATCGTGACGGGGGCGGTTGGTCCCAAGGATTTGAAGGGAGATGAACTCAAATCGGCGGTGTCGCAATTCATCGAACAGATGAAGCCGCATCTCGATGTCGCCGCCGAGACCGGCGTGACGATCGCCATCGAAAACCACAGCGGTAGTTTGCTATCCACGCCCGATTCTATCAATTGGCTGGTCGAGCTGCGTCCGTCCTCACATCTGGCGATTGCGCTGGCGCCGTATCATCTGCCGCAGGAGGAAGAGATGCTGTGCGACTTGATCCGCACCTGCGGGAATTCGATCGCCATGTTCTATGCCTGGCAGCACGGCATGGGATGCATGGAAAAATTACCCAAGGAGCAGGAACTCCTGCAAATGCCGGGGAGAGGCGACTTGAAATTTCAGCCTCTCGTGGCGGCGTTACGCGAGATCGAATACGCCGGCTGGACCGAGATTTTCATGCATCCGGTCCCGCGGGGAATTCCGATTCTGGAACCGACCTCTGCCGTGACTGAAGAGATCAATCGCGCCCGGGCCTATCTCGCGAAATGCCTCGCGGCGAAAGGTTAACGACGCTTTTGATTCATCCTGTCGTCACGCGAAGTGTAAAAACTTTGCTTTGACATTTCTGAGGATGACGCCAAAACATCCCTGAAAAACAGGGATAAAACTCAAATCGACCTGATGGCTGAGTTCCATTATACTTCCGCCTCGTCTTGATGCGTTCAACAATGCCCCTTCCAGGGAGGGAAGGTATGTCGACTGCCATGTTGATGGAAAAGCCCAAACCCGTGACACGCACCCGCGATCCGAAGATCGATGAGATCATTCACGCGGCGCGCACGGCCCCGGTCACCGCGCGCGGGGTCTGGTACGCTTCGGGACTCACCGCGCTCGCCTTGTGGGCCAGCTTCACGCCGCTCGATTTCGGGCCGCTCGCCTGGGTGGCGACCGTACCGCTCTTGCTTTTGGCGCGGCTCAAGCAGGCGCCGCGGCGGATGTATCTCGTCACCGCGCTGTGCAGTTGGGTCTCGACGATGGCCATGCTGCAATGGATGCGGCTCGGCGATGCCGCCATGTACTTCGCCTGGCTGGCGCTCGGCACGTATATTTCGCTCTATATCCCGCTGTTCCTGGCGATCACGCGAACGGCGGTCCATCGGCTGCGCGTCCCGTTAATCGCGGCGGCACCACTCACGTACGTCGGACTCGAATTCATCCGCTCGCATCTCATGACCGGCTTCGGCTGGTACTCGCTCGGACATTCGCAATACTGGTGGACCGAACTGATTCAGATCAGCGACATCACGGGGGCCTACGGAGTCAGTTTCGTCGTGATGCTGATCTCGGCGGGGATCGCCAGTCTGATTCCGTTTTCGGTCTTTCAGCGATGGAAGATTTCTCCTGTGGGAGCCGCCTCGGCGGAAGAGACGATCGCAACGACGAAAGCCCCGCGATTGCAGATCGCCATCTGTCTCGTGGTTTTCGGCTGCGTGCTCGGCTATGGATTTATCCGCCGCGGTCAGGCCGATTTTCAACCCGGCCCGCGCGTCGCACTCGTGCAGGCGAATTTCATCAGTTCGGTCAAACACGATCCGAGTCTGATGCAGGACATTTTTCGCAAGCATGAACATCTCACGGGATTGGCGGTGCAATATCAGCCTGACTTGATCGTCTGGCCCGAGACGATGTTTCGCTGGCCGTTGATGCAGGTCGACGAAAACGTCACGGAGGCACAGTTGCGGCACATCGCGCCATCGATCCCTCCCAGAACTTGGCGAGACCCATCGGTTCGCGAGGCACTCGGAAACATGAGCCAGATGACCGGCGCGTCGCTCATCATCGGGGCCGAAACGTATCACGCCAACGCCGAGAATTTCGGACGATATAACTCGGCGATCTTCGTGCGTCCCGACGTCGGCATCACCAGCCGCTACGATAAACTGCATCGCGTGCCGTTCGGTGAATACGTTCCGCTACGGGAGCAGTTTCCCTGGCTGAAAAAGATGACGCCGATCCCCGACGGGGCCTCACTCGATGCAGGAGCAGCGCCGGTCGCCTGCGATTATCAGAAATGGCGATTCGCGCCGATCATTTGCTTCGAGGATACCGTTCCGCATCTGGTGCGCGTCGTCGTCGATCATCTCAACGATGACCTCGGACAAGCAGGTCAGCCGCGCAAGGTCGATCTGCTGGTCAATCTCACAAACGACGGCTGGTTTCACGGATCGAGCGAACTCGACCAGCACTTGATCACCGCCGCGTTTCGCGCGGTCGAATGCCGCACGCCGATGGTCCGAGCCGTCAACACGGGGATCTCGGCGGTCATCGACGGCGACGGCGTGATTCGCGAACCCGACGTCTTCATCGACGCCGACGGCAAAGGCCGCGCGACGCTATCGCAACCCGGCTGGGGCCGCTGGCACAAATCGCTCAACGCGCTCTCCGTCAGCACCGTCCCACTCGACTCGCGGAAAAGCCTGTACGTCACCCACGGCGACTGGTTCGCCGGTTCGTGCTGCTTCGCGACGATCTTCTTCGCGCTGGGCGTGTTGTTTGTGCGGAAGAAGTAGAGGATGATTCAAAATGTTGCCCGCAATTGCGTTTCCAATTTTGGCGGAAATTTCTGATAAGATGTCGACCATATCGGAAATGTGGACAAGGATGACGATCGTCGCCACGGTCATGGTTGGATTCGTGTGCGGATTATCCTGGATCAAGAAAAGGCTTGGACTTATTCCGATCCTCTTGTCATTTGGGATTGGAGTGGTCTGTTATCATCCCGGTAACGATTTGATTCAACCCATCATTGACGAATTGGGACCAGAATATCTGAGCCACCATTGCCTATCGGCGTGGCTTCCCTTGTTGAGCACGGTGTTGGTCTGGGGATTGATGATCCAGAAGTTGCCAAAGCATTTCCAAGGCTGTAATGAATAGTAGGAGAGCGGGTTGGCCGCCATCCTAAGATAAAGAGAAATCATGTATGTCTACGGTCTACATTGAAACGTCGATCATTGGGTATCTGACAGCGCGGTCCCGCGATGCTGTAATCTTTCAGGCTCGGCAGGAGCTAACTCGCAACTGGTGGAATACACGTCGTCACCGTTATCAGCTTGTAACCAGTCAACTGGTTGTGGATGAAGTTGGAGCTGGCGATCCCACGGCAGCCGCAGAACGGCTTGCACTGCTTGATCAGATTCCGCTATTGGATTACTCGCATTCCGAAATCGGACCGTTGGCCCAGGAATTGATTCAGGCTCATTTGCTGCCCAAAAAAGCTCGATCCGATGCAGAACATGTAGCTGTTGCCACGGTTCATGGTATAGAATACATACTGACGTGGAACTGCAAGCATATTGCCAACGCCGACACGCTTCCCGGCATATATCGATTGTTAAACGAACGCGGGTACGTTCCGCCGTTGATCGTCACCCCTGAGGAGTTTTCCGGTCATGGATAAACCGCTTTATGAAGATCCGGTCGTCGCTGAAGTCCATGCGATTCGCGAGAAGATGCTCGCTGAATGCAACGGCGATCACGAGAAGCTGATGAAGAAGGTCATTGAACATCAGCAAACTTCAGGGAGACGGATTATTTCAACGCCGATTTCGGATCGCGGCGCTGTGCATTCAATTTCCGCAGCGCCGATCGAGGTTATCAAAAGCCAGGGGTGAAGCTTCCCGTCGGAACGCACGTCTTGGAAGCTCTGCTTTGCTCAGTTGGTAACGGATGTGTGAAAACTATTTGACGACGTCGGACGTCTCAGATACGATGATTATGTTTACACGATCCAATTAAGAGTAAGTTCCTCTTACATCCGAGAGATGACCACAGTCATGTCAGGCCCAACTGGCAAGTACATTGAAAAGCGCATCGGCGAGCGTCACCGTGCTTGGATGACATTGACAATCGTGACTGCGTTGACCTTATTTTTTGCCGCTCACGGTAAGAGGCCATATGGTCTGGTGCATCTCGTGGGAATAATGGGCGGAATTGGAATGATCTTGTTCGGACTCATTATGTATTGCGGGAATAAAAAGAGAATTCAGCAATACCACGAGTCAATGAGTGGAGATCAATGACGTGCGTTGAGAGCTGATACTCATTGAGTCTCCAGAGTCTGTGGCGGGATCAGAAAACTTCTCGTCGTGATGACCGTGGCAAGTTCGTCTGGGGCCAGGCGGCGTTTTTCTTGGCTAACATTTTCCGCGCGATCGCAGTCGAGACGTTTATCGATTGACGTTCTGCGCCTCAGCCACCTCGGCAGTCCCGCCACAACCTACCCTCCCTCCTCCCCATCGAGTAAAATGACAGCACCATTGCATCATTCTTACTCCGAGAGGGGACCAGATCTTGCCTCGCATTCAGCAGATTCATGCCCGGGAAGTGTTTGACAGTCGCGGGAAGCCGACCGTGGAGGTCGAGGTCACTTGCGCGGGGGGACGACCGGCTCGGGCGATTGTTCCCAGCGGGGCGAGTACCGGGACGCACGAGGCGCGCGAACTTCGCGATCGCGATGACTTGCGGTTGGCGGGGCAGGGGGTTCGGCAGGCGGTGGGGAATATCCGTCACGAAATCGCCGCCGCATTGCTCGGGCGCGACGCTGCCGATCAACAGGGGATCGACGCCGAGTTGTGCGCACTGGATGGAACACAGAACAAATCACGACTCGGCGCCAATGCGACACTCGGCGTGTCGCTCGCCGTCGCTTATGCCGCCGCAGATGCTTTGGGACTTGCCCCCGCGCAATATTTCCGCCAGTTGTGGCAGCAGGTTCCCAGCACGCCGAGCGACATCAAATACGTGCAGCGCGTGCCGACCCTCGAAAAATCGTTTCGGTTGCCGCTGCCGATGGTCAACATGATCTCCGGAGGACTGCACGCCGGCGGGAATCTCGACTTTCAGGATTTTCTGATTCTTCCGGTCGGAGCCACCAGCTACTCGCAGGCGCTCGACTGGATTGTGACAATCTATCACCAGCTCGGCAAACTCCTCGGCGAGCAAGGGCACGAAGGACGGCTCGTCGGCGACGAAGGGGGATACGGACCCAAACTCGGCAGCAACAGCGAAGCGGTCGAACTCTTGTTGCAGGCGATCGAGCAGGCAGGTTTTCGACCGGGGAGCGACGTCGCCATCGGCCTCGATGTCGCCAGTTCGCATTTCTATAAAGAGGGGACGTATCAGCTCGAAGCAACCAGCGGTGCGGAACTGACCAGCGACGAGATGATCGATCTCCTCGAACGCTGGGTGCAGCATTATCCGATCATCAGCATCGAGGATGCCCTCGCTGAAGATGACTGGGAAGGTTGGCGCAATCTGACCGATCGACTCGGCAAGCAGGTGCAGTTGATCGGCGACGATCTGTTCGTCACGCATCCCGGTCGTTTGACGCGCGGCATCGCCGGCGGAGCGGGGAACAGCGTGCTCATCAAGCTCAATCAGATTGGCACGTTGTGGGAAACGCTCGAAACATTGCGGCTGGCGGTCGATTCCGGATATTGGCCCGTGATCTCGGCTCGTAGCGGCGAGACCGAAGATACGACGATCGCCGACCTGGTTGTTGGGACGGGCGTCGGCCAACTCAAAGTCGGTTCGGTCGCCCGCAGCGAACGCCTCGCAAAGTACAATCAACTGCTGCGACTCGAAGAACAACTCGGCGACGATGCCGAGTACATCGGCGGGAAGATTTTCTCTTCATTGGAACGCTGAGAAGTTTCACCGCGACGGAAACTACGAATGAAATTTAACCACAGAGTCACAGAGGATTCAGAGAATCACAGAATCAGGAAATGATTGATGTTCGATCCGTTTATCGATATCGAAAAATGTTCGAGGCATAATATTTTTCCCGGGGTGAACATCACGACCGCGGCGGGGGAGAAGATGATGCTCAGTCTGGTCGACTTCGAACCGGGGGCCATCGTCGAGGCGCACTCGCATCCGCACGAACAGGTGGGGATCGTCACCAAGGGTCGCGGACGGTTCATCGTCGACGGCAAGGAGCGGTTGCTCTCGGCGGGCGATATGTACCGGATTCCCGGCGGAGCCGTCCATCGCGTGATCGCCGGGGAAGAAGGTTTGCAGGCCCTCGATGTCTTCAGTCCGATTCGCGAAGACTACTTGTAGCATCAACGTCGATATCGGTTGGCTTGTCGAGCGATGCGACGATGTTCCGCACGAATTGCCGGATCCCTTCAGAAGTAAGATGGCAGGGGTCGCTGAAATGCATCCCGTTGGCGGCGAGAAGTTCTTCCTGATCGATAAACCGAACGGTCCCCGCAAACTCAGGTGAGCGGGCAAGTTCGCGCAGGACGCGATTATGCACGGCGAGCGTATTGCGAACGGCCTCCGGGCGCCCCCAGCTTTCGGCAGCCATGCGATAATCACCTGAACCGTAATCGAGATCTCCGTTGACGAATCGTTCCTGGCTATAGTTCTCCGGCAGATATGAGGCGAAGGTCATCAGGACCACGGGGATTCGGCGAGTCTGGCAGGATTGCAGGATTTCTGAGATGTTTTGTCGAAAGGAATCTTCCGTCTTGATGACCGCTCCTTCATCAATCAGATGAGTTTCGGGCCGATCCAGCCGGATGCGTCGTCCGACGGCATTCAGGTTGTGGCGCATGATGTCTTCGAGGTCGGCCTGTTTCAGTTTCAGCTTTTGCTCCAGATCGAGATACCATTCGCAATGCGTGTAATCGATCATGAAATCGGACCGCGTGACGTTGTTCATGCGGATATCGTTAAAGCCGTCGTACAACACGATCAGATCGATGTTGTTGACCGGGAGTTCGCGAAATTTGAAGAGTGTGTCGCGCGAGGTGTGCGCGGCTTTCGCCAGATTGTAGATGCGCACGTCGGATTTCCATGCGGTCTTCAATGCGATCGACAGTTCGTCGGCGGTTTGTTCTAACGTCGATCCCCCGATCAACACGACATTCAGATGTTGGTCGCCGTCATCCGGCGGAATCTTGAGAACGCCGGTCGTGTAAAATTCGGGGTAGATGATCTGAAGGTAGTTGATGGTGTGAGAGCGGGACGTGATCAGGACATTGTACCTGATGTAGATGAACAGCATGAAACCGAGATAGACGAGGCCGCTGAGATACGCGAGAAATAGCAGAACCGGTAGACCACGGCGACGCCACCAGCGACGCTGCGGCAATGGAAGTGCGAGTTCGGACGGGGAAAGGCTCATATCGAAATGGTTTCCCCTTCGAAGCACGAATGCAATGCGTGAATTCAATTGATGGGGAAAAGATGAACAACGTGGAGTGATTCATCCCGGCAATAGCGAACTTCAAGGATGAGCTGGTGAGATAGAAGTACGCGGAAAGCAGCACGCAGCAGAAAAGGGAAAACGCGGTGTCGCTCGGATTGTCCGATTGTTCGCGGATTTCACTTTTCTGCTGCTCTACTATCAGTGGAGGCGAAGGGAGTCGAACCCTCGACCTCAGCATTGCGAACGCTGCGCTCTCCCAACTGAGCTACGCCCCCTGATTGCGCTGTGCGGGCGGCCGTTTCGACAACGACCTTCCACCCTGTCAGCATGCAGAGCCAACGATCATTTTCGCGAGTCATGACGACGCCGAATCCATTTCATCGTTGATGCGAGATCATATGTCATCGGTGGCCGAAAATAAAGGCTGACCCGCGAAATCAACATCGCGCCGATTGCCCATCCACAGCGTAAGATCGGCGGTTTTTAAGGTTCGACTGGGAAATCAGCGTCGAGGTTCGCGGAATATCTGCCGTCGCTGAACACAGTTAGGGCAGATGATGCTTGACAGGCAAGACTTTGAGCTTCATCATTTGAATGGGGAACATATCTGATCATTTTCACAAATTGACCATCATTGACAATTCGAATACGGATTTCCTCCCAATTCCGTTGCCGTGAAGCGGAACCCCCTCAGAAGGGCGGTTAGTCGCCCGCTGTGCGTCGAGGGGAATGACCGGGGATACTTATCGAAAGTCTAATGTCGAAAACTAATCGAATCTGACGGGGAGCGTGGTCTATGGCGGCTGATTGGTTGAAGAAATTCGTCAAGGATGGCCTTATCAGCATGGATCAGCTGAATGAGGCGCACGATGTGGCCCGCAGTGCGGGTATTACCGCAGAAGAAGCGCTCGTTCGCTTGGGGTATCTCAGTCCGGAAGAGGTCGGAAAAGCCCAGGCGGCTCAGTACGGTTTTGAGTTCGTCAATCTCACCGAAACCGAGATTCCGTCATCGGTCATCGAATTAGTTCCCGAGTCAGTGGCTCGCGAAAACGTCGTGATACCGCTGGCCATGAAGGACGAATCGCTGATGGTCGCGATCAGCGACCCGATGGCATACGATGTTCTGGACAAGCTTCGATTCATCCTGAACCGCGAAATCAAGATTGCGGTCGCGCCCAAGGAGGCAATCCAGAACGCCATTAACCGGCATTACGGGCAAAGCGAAACCGAATCGGTCGACTCCATGTTGCAGGAGTTTACTGAAACGGCGATCGACTTCACCGAGACCGAAAAAACGATGATCGAGGGCTTGGCCGAGGACGACAGTGCCCCGGTGGTGAAGCTGGTGAATCTGATCATCACAGAGGCGGTGAACATGCGCGCCAGCGATATACACGTCGAGCCGTTTGAAGATCGCGTTCGTATCCGGTATCGCGTCGATGGTGTGTTGGTCGAACGCGACAGTCCGCCCCGCCGTCTGTTGGGGCCACTCGTTTCGCGTATCAAGATTATGGGTAGTATGGATATTGCAGAGAAACGGCGTCCCCAGGACGGACGAATCAAGACGGTCGTGGGAGGAACTTACTACGACTTGCGAGTGAGCGTTCTTCCGACCAACCACGGCCAAGCGATCGTGCTCCGAATTCTGGATCGCGAAAACATCAAGGTCGGTATCCGAAATCTCGGATTCAGCGAAGAGAACTATCGTACCTTTCAAAATATCATCCGTCGCCCCAACGGCATCTTTCTGGTAACCGGTCCGACCGGCAGCGGAAAGACCACAACTTTGTACAGTGCTCTTGGCGAACTGAACCGTCCTGATCGAAAGATCATCACGGCGGAAGATCCGGTGGAATATTACTTGCCCGGAATCAACCAGGTCGAGGTCCGCCATAACATCGGATTGAATTTCTCCCGCATCATTCGCGCAATGCTGCGACAAGCCCCCAATGTGATTCTCGTGGGAGAAATTCGAGATACCGAGACAGCGGATATGGCAATTCAGGCTTCGTTGACTGGACACTTGGTTTTCAGTACGCTACACACGAACGATGCGCCCAGTTCTATTACACGGCTGATCGATATGGGTGTCCAGCCATTTCTGGTTGCTTCCAGCGTGATGGCGGTGATGGCGCAACGCCTTGTTCGGGTGGTTTGCCCGAAGTGTGCTGAGCCTTATCAACCGGATCCGAGCGAGCTGGCCGAATTCAACATCACAGCCGATCAGATGGAGCGAGCGCGCTTCATGCGCGGCAAGGGGTGCAATTATTGTCAGCATACCGGTTATCGTGGTCGTAAGGGGGTTTATGAGTTGATGACGATGAACTCGACCTTGAGAGAAATGACATTTCGCAGCGAGCCGACTCAGAATATTCGACGGCAGGCACGATTGTTCGGCATGAAGACTCTGGTTGAGGATGCGCTAGATAAGGCATTGCAAGGAGTTACGACACTATCTGAGGCCTACAACCTGCAAAAGGGGGCGACCTGACGCTACTCCCTGCGGGTAGTCGGCGCTTTCTCCATCATTCGCCAATGTCATTCGCAAATCCGAGGTTCTGTGCCGCAAAAATGTGGCGATACGATTGCTGCGAAAATCTTTGGGGAGATCCTCTCGCTCGTGTGGTTCATCGCCAGCCCATTGTCGGCTGGGCTGGCCGCTGATCAGCGCTCTTACGGGCCTGCCTGACTCAGCATTTCCAAGAGGCTGAATTCAGTAGCGTTATTGCTATCAATAAATTCTGTCCGATGGACTCGAATCACACGGAGATGGAGATTCGGCAAGAATCGCAGAAATTTGAAGAATCTTCATCAAAAACCGTTCATGGTTGAGTTTATTGTTCGAAATCGTGATAATGACATCGTGCTCCGGACATCGTAAGTCCTTCCCTCAATGACATTCATTCCGAGAGGAGAGCAAAAGCTATCCGGCGGCACGCCTTTCTGGTTGCAATTCGAATTCATTTTCATAATCGTATCTCAAATAGATAGTTACATCGTTCATTCCGCGCGCAATGTTCCCTGATAGTGGTTTCAATTGGCTCGTTGTCAGGAGACGGGACAATAACTCGCAATATTTTCCGATAGGATGACGTTCGGGCACGATTCACTTTTCAGATCATCCTTTCAATAAATGTTCATGACTTCACAACACTGATTTTCGCACAGGAAGAGGATCGTCGTCGATGGCCAATTTGCAGATCGACAAACTACTCGAGACCGTCGTCAAAGAAAAGGTCAGCGACTTGCATATCACCGCTGGTCAACCTCCCGTCGTGCGAAAAGGGGGGCACCTGCTTCGCCTCGATACCAAATCGATGGAAGCCGAAGACACCGTCTCCTTGATGAAAAGCATTACACCTGAACGCAATCAGCAGGAGCTGCAGGAAGTCGGCGGTACCGACTTCGGTTTTGCGTTCGGCGACAAAGCGCGGTTCCGCGTCGCCGTCTTCAAGCAGCGCGGGATGGTGGGGATGGTGCTGCGGCGAATTCCGAACGAGTTTCTCTCGTTCGAGCAGTTGGGGTTGCCACCGGTCATTCGCGAATTGATCACACGTCCGCGAGGTCTGTTTCTGGTGACCGGCCCGACGGGTAGCGGAAAGACGACCAGTCTCGCCAGCATGATCAACTACATCAACGAAACGACCGACCACCACATCATTACGCTCGAAGACCCCATCGAATACTACCACAAGCATAAAAAGTCGACGATCAACCAGCGTGAAATCGGCGTCGATGTTCCCAACTTTCCCGAGGCGCTGCGTCGCGCTCTGCGTATGGATCCCGACGTGATTCTCGTGGGTGAAATGCGCGACCTCGATACGATTTCATCGGCCATCACCGCCGCCGAAACCGGTCACGTCGTGTTCGGAACGCTGCACACGACCGGTGCCCAGGGGACCGTCGATCGTATCATCGACGTTTTCCCGACCAGTCAACAAGAACAGATCCGCACGCAGCTTTCGACGTCGATCATCGGCATCTTGAGTCAGGCGCTTCTGCCCCGCAAACCGCAGGGGCTGGTCGCCGCTTACGAGATGCTGGTCGTGACGCCTGCCATCGCGAACCTGATTCGCGAAGCCAAAACATACCGCATCAACTCGGCGATTCAGACCGGTAGAAAATACGGCATGCAACTGCTGGATGATGCCTTGTTCAACCTGTGGAAAAACGGGTTGTGCGAAGAGCGCGACGTGATCGTCCGTTCGAATCAACCGGGGGAACTCAAAGCCAAAATCGCTATGGCAAAGAAGGGGCTGCTCGAAGACGAAGAGATGGAAGGCGGCGATGACGACGACGAAGAAGTGGAAGTCTGATCGTATTGGTGAATAAAGTTAGGCAACGAGACAATACATGGCGACTCGCAAGCTCGGACAAATTCTGGTCGATTTGGGTTATCTGACCGAAGATCAACTCTGGGACGTTCTCGAAGAACAGAAACAAAGTCCCGGAGAAGTGATCGGTCAGGTCGGGATCCGAATGGGTCTGGTCAACGAAGCACAAGTAACCGAGGCCCTCGCCGAGCAGTGGGGAATGCCCGTCGTCAATCTCGCTGAGACGACGATCCCGCCGAAGGTACTCGAAATGGTACCCGAGACGATGGCCAGCATTTACCACATCATGCCGATTTCCTTCAAGAACGATGTGTTGACGGTGGCGGTTGCCAATCCGCAAAACGTCGGCGCGCTCGATGACTTGAGAAACTTTCTCGGCGTCGAAGTTCGCGGGGCGGTCTCCAATTCCAAAGACGTCGAGGCGGCGATTGCCCGTTATTACGCCGATCGGCAGGACAGCATCGAAGAGGTGCTGGGGGCGCTCGAGAAAGACTACGTCGAAGAAGCCGATGAAACGACGATCGATCTGGCTTCGGCGTCCGAACTGGCCGATGCCGCTCCGATCCGTAAATTGTTGAACATGGTGATGCTGTTGGCGATCAAGGATCAGGCAAGCGACATCCATTTCGAGCCTTTCGAAGACGAATTCAAGATCCGCGTCCGTGCCGACGGTATCTTGTATGAAATGGTTCCGCCACCACGGCATCTGGCGAATGCCATCGTGACCCGTATTAAAGTGTTGGCGGAACTCGACATCGCCGAACGCCGTTTGCCTCAGGACGGTCGCATCGAGCTTAACGTCGGCGGGAATTCGGTCGACTTGCGCGTCAGCGTGCTGCCGACGCTGTTCGGCGAATCGGTCGTCATGCGCGTGCTCGACCGCACGGTGGTGCAGCTCGATTTGAACAAGATCGGCATGGATCCCAACACCCTCAACCGGTTCCGCACGATCATTCATAACCCGAACGGCATCGTGCTCGTGACCGGCCCGACCGGAAGCGGAAAAACCACGACGCTGTATTCGGCCCTCAACGAGCTGAACGACATCGAAACCAAGATCATCACCACCGAAGACCCGATCGAATACGACATCGACGGATTGATTCAGGTTCCGGTGAACCCCGACATTGATGTCACCTTTGCCACGGTGTTGCGCGCGATTCTGCGTCACGATCCCGACGATATTCTCGTGGGAGAAATTCGCGACTACGAAACCGCCGAAATCGCCATTCAAAGCGCGCTGACCGGGCACCTTGTCTTCAGCACGCTGCACACGAACGATGCGCCGACGGCGATCACGCGACTGCGCGACATGGGGATTCCTCCGTTCCTGATCACGGCCACGGTCGAAGCGGTGCTGGCCCAGCGGCTGGTGCGGAAAATCTGCACCGAATGCCGCACCGAATTCGAACCGAGCGATGAACTGCTCATGGAACTTCAGCTCCCGATCGCCCAGGCGAGAAAATACAAGTTCTATTACGGAAAAGGCTGCCCGCGCTGTAACAACTCGGGCTACAAGGGGCGCACCGGAATTTACGAATTGATGGATGTCACCGACGACATGCGCGACATGATTTCATCCGACGCCTCGATCGACGACATGCGAAACCTGGCCCGCAGCCAGGGGATGACGACCCTCCGCGAAGCGGGCCTGAAATTGATTTTCGACGGCATCTCGACCATCGATGAAGTCGTTCGCGAAACGGTTATGGAAGATATCGATTGATAGACATTGAATACCGATGCACCGGTCGCACCGTCATTCTTCGGTGAGACTTGTAAAGCGAAGTTGAAACATATCCCCGTGCGGGGTCGCTGCGATTCCGCAAACATCTTTTCTCTGACGGAGTGACGCCATGCCAACCTATCAATATGAGGCCATGGACAATAAAGGGCTCGAGGTCAAAGATACCATCGAGGCCAATTCCGAAGCGGATGCTCAGGCCAAAATCAAAGAGAAGGGCTTCTTCCCGACTCGCATCACCGAAAAAGGCCGAACGCAGAAAAAGAAACCCGCCGAGGAAAAGAAGAAAATCGTCCGGCGCCGCCGCGGCGCATCGTTCGGCAGGGTGAGCCAGAAAAAACTGTGTACGTTCACACGGCAGTTGTCGACATTGCAGGATGCCGGTCTGCCGGTCCTCCGCAGCCTGCGAATTCTCGAAGGTCAATCGAAGCCCGGACCGCTGAAGAATTCGCTGATGGGAGTGATCGAAGACATCGAATCGGGGAGCACGCTCTCCGAAGCGATGTCCAAGCAGCCCAAGTGCTTTGACAATCTGTACGTCAACATGGTCAAGGCGGGTGAAGCGGGTGGTGCGCTGGAACTCATTCTCCAGCGTCTTGCCGACTTCAAGGAACGTTCGCAAAGCCTGAAACGCAAAGTCCGCGGCGCCATGATTTACCCTTGCGCGGTCATCCTCGTCGCGACGTGTATCGTCGGCTTCATCATGTATTACATCATTCCGAAGTTTAAGAAGATCTTCCTCGACTTCGGCACCGAACTGCCGTCGATGACGATCTGGCTGATCTTCATCAGCGACATGGTGGTGCGGTACTTCTACCTGGCCCCGGCCATCCCGTTTGCGATTTACATGCTGATCAAACTGATCAGAAAGAACAAAACGGGGGCGTTCATCGTGGACTGGATCGCGCTGCGCATCCCGCTGGCGGGCCAGATCATATCCAAGACAATCATCGCCCGTACCTCCAGAACGCTGGGCACCCTGATCGCCTCGGGCGTGCCGATTTTGGAGGGCTTGATCATCGCCCGCGACACGGCGGGCAACGCGGTGTTCGTGCGGGCTTTTCAAAACGTTTACAACGCCATTCGAGAAGGCGAAACGATGGCCGTCCCGCTGAAGGAAGCCCGCATCTGCGACGACATGGTCATCAACATGGTGGACGTCGGCGAG